>JAQUEZ010000443.1 GCA_028684915.1 Desulfobulbus sp. | reverse complement strand
ACGTACAAAGAACAAATCCCCGATGTATTCCAGTACAACGAAGTGCTGGTGATAACGGATGGATCGGAAGCACTCATGGGTGCGCTCTCCAGCAATCCCGAGCGTTTTATGGCATGGCGCACCATTGACGGGGCAACGCTCGACCCACTGGGGCAGTTCAACGAGCTGGAGACCTTGGTGCGTGGTGCCTTGGCTCCGGCCCTCCTGCTAGATTTTTTACGCTTCTTTGTCCTGTTCGAAGACGACGGTACGCTGGTCAAAAAAATAGCTGGTTACCACCAATTCCATGCGGTGCGCTCTGCGATCAATCAGGTCGTTATTGCTTCGCGCCCCGAGGGCAGTCACAAGGGCGGCGTGGTCTGGCATACTCAAGGATCAGGCAAGAGCATTACCATGACGTGCTTTGCAGCCCGCGTGATGCGCGAGGCCGCCATGGAAAACCCGACCATTGTCGTCATTACCGACCGCAACGATCTGGACGGGCAATTGTTTGGCGTTTTTTCTCTGTCACAGGATCTATTGCGCGAACAACCGGTACAAGGTGAGACCCGTCAAGATTTACGGACCAAGTTGGCCAATAGGCCTTCCGGCGGTATCGTGTTCGCCACCATCCAAAAGTTTATGCCCGGCGAAGATGAAGATAGTTTCCCTGTACTGTCGGATCGTAACAATATCGTGGTGATTGCCGATGAAGCTCACCGCACTCAGTACGGCTTTGAATCCAAATTCAAGGGAGATGCCAAGGGGTATCAAGTCGGTTACGCCCAACATCTACGCGACGCCCTGCCGAACGCCACATTCGTCGCCTTCACCGGCACACCTGTCTCCTCCGAAGACCGCGACACACGCTCTGTGTTTGGCGATTACATCCATATCTATGATATGCAGCAGGCCCGCGATGATGGCGCAACGGTCGCGATTTATTTCGAGTCACGCCTCGCCAAACTGGGGCTGAAAGAAGAGGCATTGCCAGACATCGACGCCGAAGTGGATGAGTTGGCAGAGGATGAAGAAGAAAATCAGCAGGCTAGACTGAAAAGCAAATGGGCGGCACTCGAAGGTATCGTCGGTGCCGCACCACGCATCCAACAAGTGGCCGCCGACCTGGTCTCTCACTTTGAGGAACGCAGCAAGGCACAAACCGGCAAAGCCATGGTTGTGGCCATGAGCCGCGAAATCTGTGTGCATCTGTACGATGCCATCGTTGCCCTCCGTCCGGAATGGCATGACGAAGACCCAGAAAAAGGCGCGATCAAGGTTGTGATGACCGGCTCTGCAAGCGACAAGCCGTTGCTGCGACCGCATATCTATTCCAAGCAAGTCAAAAAACGATTGGAAAAGCGCTTCAAAGATCCCGAAGATCCAATGCGACTCGTGATCGTGCGTGATATGTGGCTCACCGGATTTGATGCGCCTTGTGTGCATACAATGTACGTGGACAAACCCATGAAGGGCCACAACCTGATGCAGGCCATTGCCAGGGTTAACCGTGTATTCCGCGACAAACAAGGCGGCCTGGTTGTCGATTACATCGGTATCGCCAATGACCTAAAACAAGCATTGAAGGAATACACCGCCAGCAAAGGACGCGGTCGTCCAACCGTCGATGCCCACGAGGCCTACGCCGTGCTGGAAGAAAAGCTCGATGTCCTGCGCGCCATGCTGCACAGTTTCGACTACAGCGGATTCCTGACCGGCGGCCACAGTATGCTGGCAAAAACCGCAAACCATATTCTTGGCATCAAAGATGGTAAGAAACGGTTCTGTGACACTGCTCTGGGCATGTCTAAAGCCTTTACCCTGTGCTGCACACTAGATGAAGCCAAGGCGGTGCGTGAAGAAGTGGCCTTCTTCCAGGCGGTCAAGGTGCTGCTGACCAAGAAGGAAATCAGCAGCAAAAAGAAAACCAATGAAGAGCGCGAACTCGCCATCCGTCAAATTATCGGTTCGGCGGTCGTCTCAGAAGAGGTCGTGGACATCTTCAATGCTGCGGGATTGGACAAACCCAATATCGGCATATTGGATGAAGGTTTCTTGGACGATATACGCAACTTGCCGGAACGTAACCTCGCCGTTGAGCTGCTAGAACGCCTCATAGAAGGCGAAATCAAGTCTCGCTTTGCCACCAATGTCGTACAGCATAACAAATTTTCAGACCTGCTTTCCAATGTCATCAAGCGTTATCAGAACCGCTCCATCGAAACCGCACAGGTGATGGAAGAGTTGATCCAGATGGCCAAGAAATTCAAGGAAGCCGCAGAACGCGGTGTCAGTCTTGGCCTCAACAACGACGAACTGGCCTTCTATGATGCCTTGGCGAATAACGAGGAGTCTGTGCGCGAACTGGGTGATGAAACGCTCAAAAAAATAGCGCACGAATTGGCGGAAAGCTTACGTCAAAATGTCAGTGTGGATTGGGCGGTGCGGGACAACGTGCGGGCTAAGCTGCGCCTGATGGTGAAGCGCATCCTGCGTAAATACAAGTACCCGCCAGTAAGACAGGATGAGGCTGTGCAGTTGGTGCTTGAGCAGGCGGAAAGCTTATGCGTAGAATGGGCGTGATCCGGAATAGACTATAATATTTATCAACTCGTTTCGTATGTTTAATTGAAGATTGGAGATAATTATGGATAGTGAAAAATACGACAGATCAGTGACTCTGTTATGCCCCACATGCGGCAATAGCCAGTTAGAAACTCAAGACGGTGACCAAGAAAAAGAAATTATCCGATGTCCTTCATGTGACCGGACAATGACCAAAGAAGAATTAATTCGTGAAAATGGAGAAACCATCGACGCCAGCATCGATGATATAAAAAAAGAAGTACTTCTTGACGTCAGAAATCAGATTAGCAATATGCTTAAAGATTCTTTCAAAGGATCAAAAAACATTAAGGTCAAATAAATGCCGGTTCAAGTAGACCTAGGAGACATTGTTGCATTGTTAGCGCTGGGCTTATCGGCCTACTCAATGAAAAAAACGTTCGATTTTAACAAGCGACAAAATGATTTTATTGAAACGAATAACAAGCTAAATAAGCTTCTTTTAGAAAAAGAGTGCCAAGATGCTCTTCATCAAAAAAAGGCTGATATTTCTGCTAATTTCATAAAGGTTGGCAGGACTGAAAGCAGGCTTAAAATTTTCAACAGAGGAAAAAATACAGCTAGAAATATCTCTATTGAGTTTCCCGAAGGAAATGAAATAATTTTAGATAGCGACATTCAAAATAAATTCCCCATCCCTATACTAGAACAACATCAGTCGGTTGAATTGATGGCAGTAAGGCACATGCAGTCTCCGATCCGAACAACCATAAAGCTGTCTTGGGATGATGAATCTGGCGAAAATAATGAAAAGACTCTTACGCCGACAGTAGTCTAACCAGCTCAAAAGCAAATGCGATGGTTTTACCTCCACAACTTTTCAAACCGTGCCGGATTGGTGGCCGTATATATGACGGTGTGCTGAATGTTGCGGTGTCCAAGATAGTCCTGAATAAGCCGCGTGTCTGCCCCTTGATCCGCCAAGGCGAAGCCGCAAGCATGGCGGAGCATGTGGGGGTGGGCCGCAACGGATAGCTCTGCCTTTTCTCCATAGGCGCGGATCGCAACCCACGCCGTCTTGCGGTTTAGTGGTGTCCGCCGCTCACTCACAAAGAACGCGTCCGTGTCCGGACTCTTCTTTTTCCTATCGCCCAGCCACGCCTTGATGGCTCGCACCTCATCCAGTCGCAGCGGGTGCGTCGTCGAGAGTCCTTTCTTCAGTCGCGCCACATGCAGGACGCGGCTTTCAATGTCCACCTGTGACAGGCGCAGCCCGCAGGCCTCGGACACCCGCAGGCCGTGCCGGAACATGAGCAGGAGCAGGCACCGGTCGCGGGCCTCGTTCCGGCTGCCCTTGGTGGCGGCAATCAGCTTGTCAATTTCGTTCAAAACTAAGTGTTTTCGTTCGCTCATCGTTTTGTCTAATGTTGGAGTGGTGGGACGGGCCGCAACCCCCCATAAAACCGTGAGGCGGATTTCACACATTAGACAAAATAATCTATTTTGT
>JAQUEZ010000015.1 GCA_028684915.1 Desulfobulbus sp. | reverse complement strand
AGGCAAAGGTGATCACAAAGCGATCCTATGGATTTCGCACATACGACGGGCTAAAAATAGCTTTATATCATGGGCTTGGTGACCTACCGACCCCAAAGGCTACCCACAGATTCTGCTGAGGAACCCAAAATCCTTGTCATTGGTGGAAGCGGGCAGAAATTTACTTGATTACCAAATTGTAACATAATAAATTATTAACCCACTTCAGGTATCGAGTATAATTGAAGAATTTGAACAAAAAAAGAAAACCCCTTGTCATGGTTGGTCGCTTTGACAGGGGGAATCAAGAACTGTATATGAACTCATAGTAAAAGATAGTCATAATATACAAAATTTTACCGAAAAAGTCAAGAAATCAGCCTCTTACCTAGGGGGTAAAAGTATAATAGACTATCTCCAATCTTCACAATGGAGGTAGAAAAATGGCAGCAGAAAAAAGAAAAAGATCACCATTGCCAGCACTCAGGAAGAAGCTGTTAAACGGCAATCTCACCCCATGGCAGACAAATCCAGCATCATACAATCCATGCCTGATCAGCGATGAATTTCAATTGTCACTATTGGTCAAGGATATTTTGAATGCAGTCGATCCACCCAAAAAAGTCAAACGTGTACGACCAGACAGACCATCCCAAAAACGGGAAGAATACAAAAAAATCATCACCACCCTGTTTTTGAATTGTACACAATCGTTCGTGTTTTTGCGTTCGCATGGTGCCCTTGAACTTCAGCACCTAAAAAAGCACTGCCGTGTCAACAGGAAATCCAGGTATCCAGAATTAAGACCGATATCGAAAAAGGTTACCAAAGTGTTGGACTATCTGGATTTAATCGGGATGGTAAACCAAAAAACTGGTTACGCAACGCTGGATCGACATGACCAACGCTGGACAAAATTAGAATCAATTCCAACAGTTATACATCCATCAAAAGAATTAGCACAGTTTATTGAATTGTGTAAATCCTCAGAAGAAAGAGAACTGGTGCGATTTCAACAAAAGATAGATGGTGAAAAATATTTAGTCGATTATGAAGACAATGCCGTTACAAAAAAAATGCGAGAAGACATTGAAAAATTTAACTTTTTCCGCACAAAACACACATACAGCATAGACGGCAATGAGTTTACACCCAAACCAATTTACAGATCATATAGGGTTTTTGACGTTGAGGGTGGATACGTGACACCAGGCACCAAGCCTCTCCTTCTTGGCGGACGATTCCAAAGCGGAATAACCCAAATGAGGAGGAGGGAACGCCAAAAAATTATGATTGATGGTGAAGAAACAACAGAGGTCGATTTCTCACATATGCACATATCGTTAGCCTATAAAACATTCTTGAATGTCGAGATCGAGGAACCATACGTCTGTTATCCGAATCAATCCAAGGCTATCAGGTCAATTATAAAAAAGGTGGTGAACATTGCCTTGAATGTTTCCCCTGATGAACAATATTCAGGTCGAGAAAAGGTAGCGCATGAACTCAAAAAGATCGTTGATGCTGATAACAAAGCGAGGCAAAAAATATTTGAGGAAAATGGTTTTTCCCAAGCCGCCTTGAATGCCTTTGTCCCTGAACTTGAGATTCCCTCAGAAGTTTATCAGGATATTGGGGATGAAAAAGGCACCAAATATCTCAATACTGGTGCCCCAGAATTTGAAGACTCAAACGAATGTCCTTATTCATTATCAGGGATAATTCAGAGGACACTGTCGAAACACGAAAAAGTGCTTAATGAAGCATGGAAAAAGGGCAATGTGGGCCTCAGTCTTCAAAAAATAGAAAGTGATATCATGTACATGCTTATGACAAACAAGTATGCCATGCATAATCCACAATCAAGAATGTGGCATGACGATGAAGATTTTACCTTTGAGCATTGGCATGAATCGTATGCAGACTCCAACTGCATATTTGAACCAATTCATGATGGCCTATTGACCAAAAAGAAGTGGGCTGACGATATGAAAAAATTGATGGAAATGGCAGCAAAGAAAAATGGGTTCAATCTTGTCGCTGAAATTGGATAGGGTAGACCAGCATAGTCATCATGCACCACAATTGGGCTTTTGTTAGGAAAAAAGTGGGTTTATTTTTCCCTGACCATTTTTAAGGGCATTACAAGGAACACGCCTTGATAAATTATCATAAAAGATACAAAATCAAGGTGTTACAGTTATGAATGACAAATACAACACTAATTATAACGTAAATACAGATAATTACATTAATTACAGATGGGCTTTTTTTGCCCACTATCTTAGATTTATCTTTATTATAAAGTTAAATTAGCAGGTTAGAGTTTAAGGGAAACATTCATCCAGACCATAGTATGTTCCTTTCTTCAATTTGCCCCAGAAATAAAAACGGGAGAGGGAATATTGAGAGTCCCAAGCTGTACAAGGATTTGGACGTATTTCACGTGTATTTGTAGTCCATCCGTTTGTGAGGGAGGATTGAGCCGTTTTGAAGTAGAAAAAGACGGTTCGAAGCGGTGAGGAGGAGGAACGACGACGAGCGAGGGACGAGAGCTTCGAGAGTCTTTTTTGCCCTTCAAACAAGGCGATTGACGACCCACACCAAAAAATAAAAAAAAAATCTATCAACACCATTATGCTAAATCATACTGTATGGTTATCACATGGTGTTGATAGAAAACTCCATATTTGACCTATATTGCAAATTTTACCAAACATGACCCATGGCTTAACCCTTAACTTCAAACCAAAGACAAGGGGCATTTTGGAACGATTTCAAGGTGTTTAAGCATTCGGTATAAAATCTGTCTAACATTGTGGAGAACACAGCAAGCGATGCAGGTTATGAGGGTGCCATTTACCCTTACTGAGTCTTGATTGGACAAGGGATTTGTATTTTACTGGAACGGGCGGTTTCTTCCTGGCATGTCTCGCAGTATTGCAGAAACGACAAGCAGCTACAATATTCTTAAAAGAATCGTTGCCACCATCACACCTTGCCTCCAGATGCTCTGCCGTACATTGAAATCTCGCTGCTTCCGATTCTGAAATATTATGTTTTTTTGCAAATTTCTTACGATTATTCAGCCACATAATACTTCCACAATAGTAGCAGCGGCCTGATTGTTTTTTAAAAGCAGCACTTCGTTGGTTTGAATACTTACTGGGCATTCATGGACTCCGAAAAGTTACGGAAGCCCACTTATTGGAGGAGTAGCTAGGAATAAGGAGGCTTCCAAATATTATTTTTGAAGCCCACTTTTTGGATTGGTATGACACAGGTAGGCTTCTGTTTCGTTGAAGCCCGCCCTGGTATCATTTGCCATGAGACGGGAACCAGTCCGTTACGGATTACTGGCCACCAAAGTACCATTTCGGTAGTATCGGTTATGTAATGAACCAACAAACATCAAGAATGTTGGCCTCAAGATGCCTCTTAATAAGAGACATCCGTCACTATCCGCTTGATATTTGATATCAAGTCATTGAGCTTAAAATATGGCAGTCATGGCGCATCTGTCAACCCTGTTTTTTCAGAATCCATTACTCTTACTGATTGTCGGAAATACCTCCTCCATAACCCACTCGCCAATCTTTCCAGCTTCTGGCAGTTTGGATTTTATGATTAATCGCCACAGGTCAGACTCAGGGATGATCTTTGTTTGTGGATCAAGTACCACATTGTGAGGGGTCGCGTTTTGCGACTCCCCTACAGGTTGCGTGTTGTTTCTGTGAATATGTACTGTATTTTGTGTATTTGCATATCATTGCAACTACGTTTTTTGCTACGAACTATGGTTTACCGTGTATGGCAATGGTTCGAACTTGGTAACACATCCTCAATAACCCATGACTCAAATACTCCTGTTGCAGGGAGAGTGGACGTCATAATGAGGCGATAGAGATCTGAGTCAGGTATGAAATTGATGCCTCTTGGGGATTTTGTCAAAGGTAGCGAATCGCTACCTTTTTATAATTTCAGATAGTTACAGTGGTAATTTGCATCTTTATTGCCATTTGAATACCCAAGAAGGTTTGCACATCATTTGCCGCAAACCATAGTTGCCCGTCTTGGATGATGGCACGGACTTAGCTGTTTTTACTCAGTTTTGGTGGATGAAAACCGAGTGGATACAAGGCAGCTTGAAAAACACGGAATTTAGGTTCCTTTGAGTAATCTGAGCGTAACCTAAAGGATTGGTTAAATCTATTCCTTGTTTATCATCGTGCCTATTAACGCATCCGAAATGTTTCTCAATACGGCGTGAATTTCATGAACAAGGAAGCATGGTCAAATAAACTCCTATGGCCATTTTAAATAAAAAATTATGGATTGATTTTCTGTCTGTTAGATATTTAAGTTGATGACAACGGAAGTTAAAAAGAATATCTCATTTGAAGCATTATGCTTAATACCAGTGATACATGAAAAAAATCATTCTTGCCATAACAAGCAGTTACGATTTAACCGTAGATTATTTGATCGATACATATGAATATCTAAATTTCATACGGATAAATGTTGATCAATTTATGCATAATCGTTTTGTTGTGAGTGAAAACAGTATAAAATTCAAAACACAAAATGGTATTGTTAGTGATTTAGATGATATAAATTCAATATATTACAGAAAACCTGTCCTGCCTGATTTCACAGGAATCATCAATAATGAATATCACAGCTTTGCACATAAAGAAATTTTTTCTCTAATTGAGGGAATAGTAGAGGGATTTCCTGGAAAATGCTTATCTAAACCTTCACTTTTAAGAATAGCTAACAATAAAATTGTACAATGTCGACTGGCTAAAAAATTAGGATTCAGAATACCAAAGTCAAGAATTACAAATTCAATAAAATGTGCAAAGGAACTTAATGGAAATCAGTATATAGTTAAGCCATTATCAGTAGGAATTATTAAAAAAGATAAATCACAGATAGCTATACAAACCAATATTGTCGATGAAGATATACAAATGGATAATTTATGTTATTGTCCATCGTATTTCCAGGAATTTATAAATAAAGATTTTGATGTTAGATTAACCATAGTTGGTGAGAAAATATTCACAGTAAGAATTACCTCAAGTGACAAAGTCGATTGGAGAAAAATAAACTCTATATGTAAATATAAACTAATTGAAGCACCAGAGAATATTGTTACTAATTGCATGTCAATGCTATCTCATTTTAATTTGAGATTTGGTTGCTTTGATTTTATAGTTAAAAATGGTGAATGGTTTTTTTTAGAATTAAATGCAAATGGTCAATGGGCATGGCTTGAACACGAATTAGGTATAAATATCTCCAAAGCAATTATACAAGAATTAACAGTGATAAAATGAAATATATTTTTTTCTTAATATTAAACAAATCGCCTTTGTTTTCCTTAAGCTGTGATGATTTTTTTGGTGAAATAATGATTAATTTCCCAATAAGATTTTCTGTGGCTAGAATAACTATAGGACTGAAAAAAATATATATACTGACTTACTCAAACCATAAATTTCAATTTTACTATATATTGAATCTTAGGAAACTAAGGCCATGGCCAAAATCAGAATTTGTTGAAAAAAAATTAAACTCATATGAAGATATAATAAAAAATATTGATGATAATAAAATAAGATATCAAATACAATTCTTAGAAAGAAAAATAGGTATGGATAATGATACGTTATCGTTATTTCATACTAAAACATCGTTTTATTGTGCAATAGCTATCTTACTTATTGGTTATCTTGTTCACCTTATTCAAATTATCGTATACCAATTTAATTGGAGTATTGAGTCAATTTTACCAGTAATAGCTACTGTATTCTCCTTAATTTATTTATACAATTTCAGTCTCTTTATTTATGAATATTCGAAAAACAAAAATGTATCAAGATCTTCATTTTCAGATTTAAAATATCAAACTAGTTTAAAAAAATTATCATTATCATGTTACTTTGATTGGTTTAATATAAAAGAAGAGGTTCAGGTTTTATCCACATACGTCAAAAATATAGAAAAATATCTTTTCAATAGCGTAATTTCTATTTTAATAACATCAATACTATTATTTTTCTTACCATATTTAACCATAAATATTAATTCATTATTAATGAATAACGTAAACCTCAGTTCTTTATCATTGATTGATGAAAATAATATATATTCACATGATAAAATAATAAAATTTACTGAAATTCTAAAAAATATTGGAAATAATAATATTAGTACGATTTACGTTATTAAGACAAATAATATAAATAACGATATTACATATAAACAAATAATTGATTCAATAAAACTATTTTCAGATAAAACAAAAATTATCTTTTTGGATATCACAGATAATAAGAAAAATATGAAATTATTGATCTTGAAGCCAAGTTATAGGTGAGAATAATGAAACTAATGAAACCTTACATCATTAATTACAGTACTGAGTCTAAAACTCAAGATATTTGTTTAAATTATTCACCAATTGAACAAATCAATTATTTACCAAATGGAAGAAAAGCAATATTAAATTTTGTCGTTGGTTATACTAAAATTACTGAAACCGTTGAACCTATTGACCCTGATGAGCTTGATTTTATCGGAACAAGAATAACAAAAGCTACAGAACCATCTGATCCTGACGATATAATTTTATTTAGCACTATACAAACTAGATCTATCGAGCCATCTGATCCAGATGAATTGCTATTGTGTGGTACCAGGCAAACATTTTCAATTGAACCAATTGATCCTGATGATATTATATATTAATGATAATTAGTATTTCATATTATGTAATTTAAATTAAATTTTATTTTTATATTAAATATTTTTATATATCTATAAAAAAATTATTCAGTGTCAACATTGATGATTTATTGTTATGATTTATAATGTTTATCAAAAAAAATTTAATTTAAAATATTAGACAAAAGTGAGGCAAAGCGGAAGCACCCCACCCGATATAGTCAGACCCCTATCGACCTTTTTTCCCACCACATTTACCCTTCCTATAGCGATTTCCTCAATCCAAGCAATAGCGTGGAATTACAACGAAGTGTTACGAATATATTCATTCGTATTAAATTGTTTCACTGTAAATTACAGGATATTACCACTGTGATTACAAGCTGTTAAACGCTTTAAAATGACCGCTCAAGTGGTTTTATTGGGCAAACCATACGAATAGATGTGCAGCTAAATTATTTCAACACAGGGGCAAATAGAGCGTTTTGCTCAAAGTCATGGTGTATATATGCTGTCGGTATATTCCATACGTGGAAACATTGAGCAGGATGTGGTAAGTTATCCGTATTAGGTGCCAAGGAACATGACATGAATTTTGAAAAGTTTATGCAAAGTTTACACGGCACGAAATGAGAAGTTGAAGAATTGGCGTAAGTACCCAAAATAGATCATTATAATTGCTTATAGTGACAGGGGTTGCAACGGACTGAAAATCCGTGTGTCCCTGGTTCAAATCCTGGTCTCGGCACCAGAAAATTCAAGGGGTTACAGCCAAATGGTTGTAACCCCTTTTTCTTTGGTGCTACCTTTGAAAAAAAGCATGGTCGCCAAGAAGGCTTTGTTCCGTGACAGTCACAAGAGGAATAGGCTCTAATGTGCGGACGATTCGCCTACTTCGGCAAAGGATTCTTTGGTTATGAATCCCTCCATTATCCGAAGCCCCCACCTTTTGAGAGCTACAGCTCAGCTCCCTCCCAAAACATCCTTGTTCTGTTGCGTGACCCTGAATCGAAAAATCTTAAGTGGTCACAACTTCGGTGGGGGTTGGTTCCATTCTGGTCAAAGGAAAAGCAGACCAAGTTCAACCTGATCAACGCCCGGGCAGAAGGCATCGAAAGCAAGCCCTCATTCCGAGGTCCGTCCAAGTACCGCCGGTGCATCATACCTGCCAGCGGTTTCTATGAGTGGCAAAAGAGAGGTGAGGGAAAGCAGCCGTTTTTTATTCATCCGGCTGATGGTGGATATTTAGCCTTTGCAGGGATATGGGACCATTGGGAGGGAAAGAATGGGGAGATAATCGAGTCCTGCTCCATCATCACCACGAACGCCAACAGCACGATGGCGAACATCCATGACCGAATGCCGGTTATCCTGCAGGAAAAGGATTGCTTGGTGCGGTTGGACAACAGCGCCAGGAAGGAACACCTTCAAAAGCTGTTGAGGCCATGCCTCAATGATCTGATCGATGCTTACCCGGTCAGCACCCTGGTGAACAATGCTCGGAACAATGACAGGGGATGCGTGGCCAGAATTGCTTTGTCTCCCCCCTCCACAATGGTGCTGGGTAAATTTACCCACAAATAATATCATCTCAAGCGGTTGCTCATCGACTCGTTGGGTGCTAAACAGGAAAGGACAGCTTTTAAACTGATCTCCCCGGCACACGCGGCCATTTCCTGCCACCATCAACCGGTTCCAATAATGAGCAGATCGCCCTTACACCTGATCGGCCTAACCTTCTCCCTTGCTTCCGCTGCCCTGGCTGGCAACACCACAATAGAGTCATTCTCCAAGGCCAAGAAGATCTTGGAGCGCCAGGTCTACCATGACCACCGAACAACCGTTTATTGCGGCGCTGAATTTGACGACAAAAAGAATGTTTCTCTGCCTCAAGGTTTGGTGACCACGAAACACAAGAAGCGATCAGAGAAGGTGGAATGGGAACATATTGTCCCTGCGGAAAACTTTGGCCAAACCTTCGCTGAATGGCGTGGTGGAGATCCTGGTTGCATCGACAGCAAGGGGAAGAGCTTCAAGGGCCGGAACTGCGCCAGGAAGATGAACAAGGAATTTCGCTTCATGGAGGCTGACCTTTACAACCTCTACCCGGCCTCACGGATTGAGATGATCCAGGGGAATGAGAATAGCTTTGTGGCGTCACGGTGCCAATAGACTTATCAGCGATATGACTCCAGCCTTTGGTAGATGGTACATATAAATTGGAAATATCATTACCCAGAACCACTGAGATAATCAGGAATAACCTCAAGCCTTGCCTGTATAGAGCAGATTAATATTGCCAACGATTTTCTTATGGCCCTATATATTCGCAAAACGGGTCTCGTTATCTTGCCTCTTTTTCCTGCAAAGTTATTAGATGAGAAGACTCAAGCATCGAGTCATTTGACTGACAAATGAACTTTCATTGTCAAACCAGGCCGCAAGGCGTACCTGAAAGGTACGATCAGAAGTCCGGCAAACCATAGTCTGGGTTGCGTCGAACAGGGAAGCGCAGCGTAGGCCGATGATATCAGAGGAAACAAACTCTTCCTCCGTATACCCGAATACCTCGGAGGAAGCAGCTCGCATTGTTTGATTGATCTGTTTCGTTGTTACCTCATCTTTTTGGATTTCCGCAACCAGGATGATATAACAACCGGCCTGCACAGGGACCCGAACCGCAGCGCCCATCAGTTTCCCGTTCAGTTCCGGAATAACGCGTCCGACAGCGGTTGCCGCTTCGGCGGTTGTAGGGATGAGGTTATTTGCCGCAGCTCTGGAACGTCTGAGATTATTTTTTTTCTGTCCGTTATCAACCAGCATCTGGGTTGCGGTGTAGCCATGAACCACTGTCATCGTCCCGCCAAGGATAGGGGCATAATGGTTGAGCGCCTGCACCATGGGGCCAAGTGCGTTGGTCGAACAGGATGCCGCCGAGACGATCCGTTCTTCAGGGGTGAGAATCTCTGTGTTGACGCCATAAACAACGGCAGGGACATCCGTACCGGCTGGCGCAGATAAAAGAACTTTACCTGCACCGGCATCCAGATGTTTTCGGGATTTTTCCCTGGAAAGATACGCCCCTGAACAATCAACGACCACATCAATCCCGTATTCGCTCCAGGGCAGTTTGTCCGCATCCAGTACATGGGTAACTGAAATTCGTTTTTCTCCCACGGCAAGAAAGGAGTCACCGTATGTTACGGTATCAGCCATGGCATAGGTGCCCAGGGTAGAATCATATTTCAGGAGATAGGCCATCATTTCCGGCGATGCCGGATCATTGATCACCTGAATGTCGTAATCAGGATTACCGAAAATCTGCCTGAACAAAATTCTTCCAACCCTGCCAAATCCATTGATCGCTATTTTTCTGCCCATTTTTGTGTGCTCCATTAATTGAAATACGTTGCAATGAGATACATTACTTGCGGGAAAAAGGTCATGACCACAACGGCCCGTACAACCTGTAATATGATGACATCGGTATTATTCACTCCGAGATCCGATGAAATAAGCGCCATGTCCGAGGCCCCTGCAGGCGTCGTAATCAGCATTGACTCCTTTTTCGTAAAGGAGCAGAATTTACGGATAAGCGACCCCGTGACCAGACAGTTTAGTGCGTATCCAGTGATAATGATGATCAGAGGGATAATCATAGCCTGAAGCTCCATGACATCATTCATGCAGATCGTACTCCCGAGATAGCTGCCGCTCAGTATCTGCGCAAACAATTTCAATGGCCTTGGAATATAGGCAAAATCAAAGGAGAGTTTCAGCACCAGGGTGGAAATAATCGCAAACATAAAGGTTCCGGACGGAATGCCGGAGAATTTGCCAGCCAAACCAAAAATAGTCGCAACCGCCAACGTACAGAGACAGGCTCCAGCAGAATGTGTTTTTGATTTTTTCCTTTTTTCAATATAGCCATGGCCTTCAAGGTCATGGCTTCCTGTAGCCCTGTCATAGAGCATGATCATACCGGGGAATACGCCTATGCCGAGGATCTGTCTGATGATCTGCATCACGGCAACCTTTGGGCCGTCTGCACCCATGTCGGCTGCAATAATTGGGGTGTCGCTTATCCCTCCGGGGACAATGGACATCAGTGAAGTCAACAAATCCAGGGAGCTGCTTTTCCAGATCAAAAAACCACCGCAGAGATTCAATATAATCAGGCCTCCTATCATAAAACCGATTGGCCTGATGATCTGCGGAAGGCGTTGAACATCACTTTTTTCCATAATGCAGCCGATAAAGGCACCGGCAATAATCTGAATGACGGTTTTTGTCTCCTTGGGCAAAAAGGCTGTCCCTGTAAAAATATTATAGACAGCTGCCCCGACCAGAGAGCCGACTAAAAATCCTCCTGGAATTTTCAACTTCCGGCCAAGGTAGCCAATTGCTCCGCCGATCAGCAAGGTAAGGATTATCTGTTGTATCATTTTGTTTGTCCTCTTGTGCTATTCCGTATTATTTCGTGCTTGACGTTTTTCTGCAGTGCGTTAAAATGTACAAAATAACACGAAATGATATATAAAGCATGATTTATGCTTAAGACTATACATATTAGCATTTTTTATCAAGGTCTGATGAAGAACAGGAGATTTTTCGTGAATACAAAAGATGCACTTTCCGTACAGGACGTCGCCGAAATACTCAAAGTCAGTAAAAGCAAAATATACGGTATGATCAAAAACGGTGAACTGCAGTCGTACCGGGTCGGGCGCAAGGTGCGCTTCTCCCAAAATGACATCAGGGCCTATATTCAAAACGCAAAACAAGAAATCAGCGGTCAGCAACAGGCAAGATGCACCCCTGTACGTAATGAGGGATTTGTGCTCTGCGGGCAGGATATCATCCTGGATGTTCTTTCAAATTATATGCGGCAGAGCGGAGTGCCTGCGCTCCGTGCATATATCGGGAGTTACGACAGCCTAATCGCGCTGTACCGTAAAAAGGTAAATGTAGCCTCCGCGCATCTCTGGGACAGCGATTCAGACAGCTATAATGTGCCTTATGTTCGTCGTTTGTTACCCGGAATACCTGCAGTTATTGTTCATTTAACCTGCCGTATCCAAGGATTTTATGTGGCACAGGGAAATCCGAAAAACATTCGAAACTGGAACGATTTCGGACGGGATGACATCACCATGGTTAACCGTGAACAAGGGGCTGGATCGAGGGTGTTGCTCGATGAAAATCTTCGATTGGCAGGGATCTATGGCAGAGACATTGCCGGATATGACCATGAAATTCAATCACATCTCACTGTTGCTAGTATTGTGGCTTCAGGAAAGGTGGATGTGGCCATAGGGACGGAAAAAATAGCACGCCAGGTAGAGGGTGTTGAGTTTGTCCCAATAAAAAAAGAGCGCTATGATCTCGTGTTCAGACGGGAAGACGCTGACCAGTACGAAATGCAGACTATGTTGCAAATTATTCGGACGCAGGCTTTCAGGGAAGAATTTTCTCAGATAGGAGGATACGACACCGTGGATATGGGAAAGGTTGTTGCCGAATTTTGAGTCCAGTATCAAAAAAGTTGTACTGAAAAATCATAATAGTGCCATTTCTAATCTCTGTTAATTTACTCCAGAGTTGTTTTGAAGATTTCTACTGTGAATGTCTGATTCTCCGAGTCACGATATCTCCTGTTGATCGTGACTTTTGGCAAAGAGGCAAAAATGGTGTCTAGCCGGTAATGGACAAGTCAATAAAATAAATAGGGGACAGACCTGCGATTTATCTATTGGCAAGAGATGAAGAGCTGATCAATACCGTGGCCTGTCCCCTGTTGTTATTTTGTTATTCTGTTGTTATTCGCAACTTGCCTTGGGCAAAAGAAGAATTACACAGGAATGCACTTTTGGGCACGAGGGTATTTTGTTTCAACCGTTGGCGCAGATGAAGCAGTGGTTCGAGCATATATTCGTGACCAAGAAAATGAGGATCAGCGCGTAGAACAGCTGAATTTGTTTAAGTAGGCGACCACCACATGGTGGTCAATAAATTTTTTGAATATACCGCTTTGAGCGGTTCACAGTCTTTCAAGCCACCGGCTCTGCCGGTGGTTACTGACTTCCTTGGTGTTGCAAGAGGGCATTAAAAGCGATAAAATTTTATGTGTATCTACGATATCGGCCTTTTTTGCCAATCTCAGTGTCATGCGCAACTATTTAGTGACTGAACGAAAACTGAAAAAGAAACGAACAAATAGCAAGATGCCCATCGGTTTCAATGTGAAGATTCTTGCGGTGACCAAGTGGCTTAAGTCATCTTTCAGAAATTTAAGGTGATACTATAGCAAAGCGCTGTTTTGTGGTACTCCAATCAAAAAATCTTCATTTTTTAAAATTTTAGTTTTTCAATATAATTCTAGAAAGATAACTTGAGAAAATAAGTTTTCGTTCGAGCACTATTTATCATACTCCTCACAGGCAGGCTTTACCTGGTCTTGATTAAAAAAATTAAATATTCAAGGAGTATACAGAGACAATAGAGTCCTGGAAAAGCACTCCGCCATAGAATAATAAGCAGTTTCAAAAGGAGCTGTTATTGAAACACTTCGAATCCGTGCCTGCGGCAAATCCGGTGAAAAAAGGGTCTCATAGACGTACCGGTAAACGTTCAGGCCTTGGTCTTCTGCTCACGATAGGGTCCGTCATTCTTGCCGCCGGTTTTACCTTGACAACATTTTTTCATCAGCCAGCCGGAGACCACTTGGCTGACGCAGAGAAAACACGTATTAGCACGGAATTTTCCAAGGTGGGAGCCATCCATCTGGAAACGGTGCCGATTGGAAAAATACAAACAGCTATCGAGTCCATGGGTCTTGATAACGCGCAACAGGCTGCTTTACAGCAAGTTGTGACAAACGCCAACAGGTCGCAAGCTGTGCAGCAGAGCAAAGAGGTTCGGTTAATGTATCTTGATCTATGGGATTTCGCCACTCAGGATGGGGATTCGGTCTTGGTCTCTTCAGGCGGTTACCAGGCAACGGTGCCTCTACTCAAGGCGCCGACGAAAATCACGATCCCAGTACAGACAGGTCAAATCATCCAGGTGCGTGGAGTTCAAGATGGTGGTGGTGGCATTACTTTGGGCATAAAAAATGGCCCAAATCACGTGGCGCTCCCTGTACTCGCTCCCGGCCAGACCCTCGAACTTCCGGTCAGCTTCTGAATACCTGGACATGATGCAGCTGTTAAACAAACTCTTTCCTCTGTTCTTTGCGGTATTGGTCTTTGTTGCGGTATACCAGTTTATTGAGCAGCATCATCCAGGCCTTGGTTTCGTTGCTCAAGCACAGGCTCTTTTAAGCCCCTACTTTTGGTATTTCATCACCGCAACCCTCGCCGGTTCGACCATGCTGGTGCTGGGGTGGCTTTATTCCCATGATAGACTTCCTCGTTTTTTTCAAGGCAGGATACTTATGGACATTCTCGACCGATTAACCAACAAACAGGCCATTGAAGAAGGCCTTGCCAATCTCGAAGTGGCGACGTACCTGGACGCTGAAAGCCTTGCCAACGCATTGAAATCTCAAGTCATTGGTCAGGACGATGTGTGCGATGACATTGCCGCCCAGATCCGACGTCGACTGGCAATGACACGTCGTGGCAAACCTCTTGGCGTATTTCTGCTTGCCGGACCTCCAGGAACCGGCAAAACCTATCTGGCCAAAGTCTTGTCCAAGGAACTTGAACGGGAACTCCTGCATTTTGATATGACCCAGTTCAGTGGTGGCAGCCACGCTCTTTCGCAGCTGTTCGGTATGACCAAGGGCTATGTCGGATCGGATACCTACGGCAGGCTGACCGCCGGGCTCAGAGACACCCCCAATGCCGTGGTGCTGCTTGATGAAATCGAGAAAGCGCATCCAGATATTTTGAAATCCTTTCTCACCGCATGGAATGACGGCTTCATCACGGAACGGTCTGACAGTAAACAGATTGCCACCACATCGGCTATCTTCATTCTTACCAGTAACGCGGCCACCGACCGGTTGGCCGAATTATTCAGTGCTTACGCAGACGATCCAGACGCACGCCGGGCAGCAGCGGTCAACACCCTTCGCGAGGCAAATTTCGCACCGGAGGTACTTAACCGAATCGATCGTATTTTTGTCTTCAGGCGGCTTGAAGGGATGGACATCGCCCGCGTTTCGGCCTTGGAGATAGAAGCCATGATCGGCAGCTACGATTTGAAGGTCGCAGACCAGGGGATTGATCCGAAGATTATCTTGCAGTTGTTGCAGCGCTATTCCAAACAGGGAACAACTAGCTCTTCCCGCGATCTCGTCCGCGCCATAGAAGAAAAACTTGCTGACACACTCATCGAAGCAAAGAAAGGCGGTTACGATACCATTCAACTTGCTGTCACCCCGGAAAACCGCATAGTAGCCCGGGCACTCCGACAAACGCCCTGATTCCTTTACTACATGCACACGAACAAGAACCTATGGCATCGGTCTTCCACGTGGCGATGGACATGTATTCTGACGCTCCTGTCCTCCATTGCCACGTTTTTTTCCTCGCCTTGGTGTATTCAGTCTTCCGGGCCACAAAAGGCGCAATACACACCACCCGTTGTTGCCCCCCCAATTGCAGGGGTGACTATATCGCAGTTGGTTACGAGGCAACCGCCTGTGCTGCCAAGCAGTACGGGAATGAACAGACCGACGCAGACAAAGACGCAAGGCGCATCAGGTAAAGATGGTACCTTTAATATTGATTTTCCCCGGCCAGCAGAACTTTTCCCGCCGCAGACCGAGCTGCATATTATTGGGGTTTATGAAGGAGCCCCTCCCGCTGGTGCTGAAAATAAGCCCTGGTGGGCAAACTGCACGGACCAAGAGGGGCAAATCATTGACAAGGCGGCCTGCCATCGCAAATATGCCAGTCAGCGAGTACCACGAGAGGTGACGGTATACATCCATCACCAAACCCCTGTTGTTCTTGCCCTGATGTCCTATGAACCGGTTATCTGGGATATACGAGGGGAGGAAACATCGAAGGTGCAAAAGGTCATTCTGGCCGGATACCATGATCAGGATATCAAGGGGCTTGAGGCAAACACTCCTGTTGATGTGTATACCTATGAAGCTTCCAGCTGCCGGAATTGCCGCAGGCAGTCAGGTTATTTCTATGCCTACAGAAATGAAGGGCGGGAGTACGAAAGCGCGCTGCGACAATTGAAGACGATCACAGGTCTCTCCCCCTCTTCCTTCCAGGGAAGCTATAAAGCCAATTACTTTTCACTGACCCCGTCGGTTGTTGATCGAGCAGGAAGCCAATATCAGTCTGCTCTCTCTGAAGAACCCGTCAGCGGTAGAATCTACAGTGACCACTTTACCATTGCAGGCAGGCAGATATCTCTGCCCGAAGGACTATGGCAGACCATTTTTTTTACCAAGGTGTCCAACACGAATGAAGAAGATGCCTTGATCTCTCTGGCCCAGATTGAGAATGATGAGCTCGTTTCGCTGTATGCCGCTCGGGTTACGCAGGCCGCGCCCAATATAAGCATAAAGAACAATCCTTCCTGCCACAATTCGGAGAATTTTTTTGAAACCAACGAGGTGGATAAGGCAAGTGGTGCCAAACTCTGTTACTGGATAGAACAGCGCAATACGCCATGGCAGCAGCCGCTTTTTAACATCACGGCTGCTAAACTCAAAGTCATGGGTGTGACTATCCCTCATAATGTCATCAATATCGGGTTCTCCAAGATAGATGTGAATGCCTCATTAACCACCTATATTTATGCCAATCCTGAGGTGGAAGGGATTCAGACAAGGCCATCTGGTTGGCCTGCTAGTCTCTGGAACAACAAGCGTATTCATGAGGATCCCAAAAGAGAATCATTCATGAATGCACGTAAGCGTTGGGCTAGTATCTGGTTCCAGTTTTTTCGGCTGGATTGAGGGGAGGGATTAATAGGGGACAGACCACAATATTGACCAGCTCTTCATCTCTTGCCAATAGATAAATCGTGGTCTGTCCCTTATTTATGTCCGTATCCTCGGCGACCTCGGCAGAAGATTGAGTGTGGGCCAGCCCACCGACCTCGAAACAGACCAAACGCTGTATACGAGGCGCTTCTGCCATGGAATATCAACAAATTACAGATGCTGCAAATGGGTATGGAGGTGCTTGATTAGACGCTTACGAAATAAAAAAGGCGGGTGGCTTAAAGAGCCACCCGCCTTTTTTATACAATGTAAAAATACTAATCAGGCAACCTGCTCAAAGATGGTTTTTTTGGCACCACAAACCGGACATTTTTCCGGAGCAGCACCTAACTCGATATAACCGCATACCGGGCAAAGGTAAAAATCGCTGACATCGAGATCTTTGCCAGCTTTTACGGCTTCAAGAGCCTTGGTGTAAATCTTCGCATGAACAGCCTCGGCATCTACGGCAAATTTGAACATTGTTTTTGCCTTATGGCCGTCAGCAATGGCCAATTCTACCATGGGAGGATACATTTCGGTAAACTCGTAGGTTTCGCCATCAATAGCTGACTGGAGATTATCTGCAGTGGTTGCAATCAATTCCAGTGCTTTCAGATGACCTTCAGCATGGATACGCTCTGCCTCAGCGGTAGTGCGAAAGAGTTTTGCGATATTGGCGAAACCATCTTTTTCTGCCTTTTTAGCAAATGCGCGATATTTCTGGTTTGCTTGGCTTTCACCAGCAAAGGCTTCCTTCAGGTTGTCATTTGTAGTTGCCATTGGATTTATCCTCCATTTCGTTGACAATTAGTCGAGTTCCAATCCCATAGATATCGAATGGGTTGGCTTAAACATACTTCCTTAACTCTTTGAATACACTTCAAATTAAAGAAAAATCAAATCGAATATGGGCATACTACCTTAAAATTTACTGATAGGCAAGTGTAAATAAGAAAAAATATCAATTGGGATTCTTTCCCGGAATTTATTGATTCCTCGAACCAAAAACGAGCTTTCCGCCAACGTGTCCAGCTAAACCAACTGTCCCTACCAAGATTAAGGAAAGAAGAATAAAAATCCAACGGCCTGTTGAAGCTGCTGTCAATATTTCCGGTTGAACAGCACGCCAGAGAATGAGCACACAGAGCAATGTTACCGTAACTATCGATGCCCCGATCTTTATTTTAAAGGTTGAGGTCATGGCCTTTCGATATCGTTTCTGCCATACCGTATATCCGGTGAAAATGACCACTGGCATGGTCAAAAGAACAAAAATAAAGCTATAAAATGCTGCTGTTTCAAAGATGGGTAATCCCAAAAAAGCCGTTATCAAGAGAAAAATCAAAGCCATCGGCAAAACGCCGTTGGGGGTATGCACGGTAATTGGGTGCAAATGGTGCCTCAGAATCTGTTCTGAGGCAAAGGTGAACAGCTTTGTTAAAAGAGAAGGTTCAACTATAGGTGGTGCAGGTGTAAGGGGAGCAGGTTTTTCTGCAACGGGTTGTTCCTGGGGCGGTTGCTCTTCCTCGAATATCTCGACAAACATGCTTTTGTCGGCGGAACAAATCGGGCATTCATCCGGGGGCTCATCTCCTTCATGAACATAGCCACAGACTGTACACTCCCATTTTCTCATCCTACACCTCCACAAAAGATGAAAAATTATTGATGGCTTCGTAAAAAACTCAGATGCATGCAACACAAATACAGGAGTTTTACGAAGCAAGATCGTCATTCTCTTTAACTGTTTATGAGCGTGACAACCATTTAATGTAATGCCGCTTGGGCATTGTTACAGTAGGCGCATTGCATTGATACTTTTGTTTAGAGGGCAAAAACACCGCCAGTCAAATTCTTATTGAAGCTCGTGCTTCAAATCCCGCTTGAACAGTTCACGTACCGCATCGGCACATTGTTTATCCTCATAAAGCACCTGGTAAACCTGCTCCAGAATCGGCATTTCAACCTTGAGGCTTTTGGCTAGGGAATAACAAGATTTGGAGGTTTTGACCCCTTCAGCGACCATTTTCATTTCGCTGAGTGCCTGATCAAGTGTCAGCCCGGAGCCAAGTTTGAGCCCTACAGTGCGGTTACGGCTCAGATCGCCGGTACAAGTCAATACCAGGTCACCCATACCACCAAGCCCGGCAAAGGTCTGTTGCTGGCCGCCCAGGGCAACTCCTATCCGGGTAATTTCAGCGAGTCCCCTGGTCATTAGCGCCGCCCTGGTGTTAAGACCGTACCCAAGACCGTCGCAGATGCCAGCGGCAATGGCAATAATATTTTTCATCGCCCCGCTGATTTCAAGTCCTATCACGTCGTTTGAGGAGTAGACGCGAAAGTAGTCAGTTGAAAAGAGCTGTTGCACGGACTGCGCTGCATCATGATCACTAAAGGCCACGGTCACTGCGGTGGGTTGTTGATCAGCCACTTCCTTAGCAAAACTCGGTCCACTTAAAACTCCGAGATGGAGTGGTTTGCCGCTGCAGGCCTCTTGGAGCATTACACCGGTCATAGTCAGACCGCTGGCAATCTCGATTCCTTTAACCGCAGAGACAATCAGGGTCCCTTCCGGCAAGAGGGGAAACAGTTGTCGGTAGACTTCGCGATAACCATGGGAGGGCACCACCATTACCACACATTGCGCACCGTTAACCGCCTGCGACAAGTCTGGGCTGACATGCAAGCAATCGGGGAAGCTGTGGCCGGGTTGATAGCGTTTATTTTCGCCATCCTGGGACAAATTTTGGATATGCTCCACATCCCTGTCCCAGAGGGTGACATTCACCCCTTTTCGAGCCAACAAAAGAGCAAGGGCTGTGCCCCAACTCCCGGCCCCGATCATCGCAACCTTATCAATCTTCATTCGCATCCTCTCCTATTTCATCATCGCCGTCCATATCATCCTCACGAGCTAGGATGGATACATCCACCACTAATTCATCCTCTTCGAGATTAATCAGGCGAACCCCTTGAGTATTGCGGCCGATGATTCGTACCGAATCCATAGGCATACGGATAATTTTTCCGGAGTTGGCGATCATCATCACCTGATCCTCATCCACTACCGGCAAAACGCCAACCACATTGCCGTTACGTTCACTGGTTTTAATAGTGAAGACACCCTTACCGCCTCGACTCTGCAATTTATATTCAGCCACTGCGGTTCGTTTTCCGTAACCGTTTTCAGTAACCGTGAGGATGGAATCATCGCTTTTGATGATAGCCACACCCACAACCTCATCATCCTCGCCAAGGGATATACCTTTGACACCGGCAGCCAAACGCCCCATGGCACGCACATTGGATTCATGAAAATGGATTGAAAGTCCTTTCTTAGTAACGAGGAAAACTTCATCATCCCCGGAGGTTATAGCTGCAGTAAGGATTTCATCATCGTCACGAATAGTCAGGCCGAATTTTCCTTTGCGAAGTGGCCGTTTATACTCAGAGATAAAGGTTTTCTTTACCCGGCCCAGTTTAGTAACCGTCAACACCGAAACCGAATCGTCCATGTTAGCCAAGTCAGCCACCGGAAGAATGGCGGCCACCTTTTCTCCTTCACCCAGCTCGAGCAGGTTGACAATGGCTTTACCTCGAGCAGTTCGGCCAGCAAGGGGGAGTTCGTACACCTTGCGCCAAAATACTCGGCCACGGTTGGTAAAAAAGAGGAAGGTATCGAGGGAAGAGGCCGTATAAAGGCTGGTGACAAAATCATCTTCCAGGGTAACCATGCCACGCACGCCCTTACCACCGCGACGTTGTGCCCGATAAAGATTGAGCGGGTTGCGTTTGATGTAGCCGGTATGGGAAACGGTGACCACCATTTCCTCCGGGGTTATCAAATCTTCTGGCAGAATTTCATCAGGTGCATCGATAATCTCGGTGCGACGATCATCTCCATACTCTTGCTGGATATTATCAAACTCATCTCGAATGATCTGCACTACCAGATTATCGTCACTGAGCACTTTATTGAGCCAAGTTATTTTATCAATAATCTCATTGTAATCGCTGACAATCTTATCCCGTTCCAGACCGGTGAGCCGTTGCAGGCGCATATCTAAAATCGTCTGTGCCTGGATTTCGGAAAGATCAAAGCGCTGAATCAACCCTTCTTTCGCTTCCGCAGGATTAGCTGAAGCCTTGATTAGCTCAACCACCTCATCGAGATGGGTGATGGCAATTTTGAGTCCCTCAAGAATGTGTGCCCGTTCTTCGGCTTTGCGCAGTTCATAGGCGGTTCGCCGATAGACCACGGTCTTACGATGAGCCAGGAAATGCTGCAGAATCTGTTTGAGGTTAAGAATCTCGGGTTTGTTATTGACGATACAGAGCAGGATTATACCAAAACTTTTCTGTAGGGGGGTCATCTTGTAGAGCTGATTGATAACCACATCGGCGAACTCATCCTTACGTAAATCAAGGACGACGCGCACACCATGGCGATCAGACTCGTCACGGATCTCAGAGATGGAGGTGATGCGTTTTTCCTTCATCAACAGGGCAATTTTCTCCACCAGCGATGCCTTATTTTGCTGGAAAGGAATTTCGGTGATAATGATCGATTCACCGTTATTACCCCGTTGTTCGATGTGGGTCTTGGAGCGCATCAGCACCACACCGCGGCCAGTCTCATAAGCCTCACGGATACCAGCACGTCCGCAGATAAAACCGCCGGTGGGGAAATCCGGACCAGTGATGATCTCCATCAGTTGGTGGACTGTAATCTCCGGATTATCAATTAAAGCAACCAATCCATTTATAACTTCGGTCAGGTTGTGCGGCGGAATTTTGGTTGCCATACCAACGGCAATACCCTCGGAGCCATTAATGAGGATATTGGGAATTTTCGAGGGAAGAACCGAAGGCTCCTGCAGGGAGTTATCGTAGTTGGGAACAAAATCAACTGTTTCCTTATCCAGGTCGGTCACCAGCTCTTGATCGAGCCGGGTCATACGCGCTTCGGTGTAACGCATGGCGGCCGCCGAATCGCCGTCCATTGAACCAAAGTTTCCCTGCCCATCGACCAAAGGATAGCGCATGGAGAAACTCTGGGCCATACGTACCAGGGTATCATAGGCCGCTGTATCACCATGGGGATGAAACTTACCGATCACATCACCGACAATACGGGCTGATTTGATGTACGGGCGATTATAAGTATTTCCCAACTCGCGCATGGCGTATAGGGTCCGACGATGAACGGGTTTGAGGCCATCACGTACATCGGGCAATGCTCTGCCGATAATGACCGACATAGCATAATCCAGGTAGGATTTGCGCAGTTCCTTGGATATGGCAATAGTTGGATGTTGGGGGTTTTCTTCTGATTGTTGGGTCATTATAAATTCCTAAGTAACTCGTACGTTAAGGGATATGAGCTTTCGAAAACGGGAGCGCTCATATATCGAGGTCAGCGACTTCTAAGGCATGATTTTGGATAAACTCACGCCTCGGCTCAACCTTGTCTCCCATGAGCGTCGTAAACATATCGTCGGTCGTTGCAACGTCATCAATTTTAACCTGCACCAAAGTCCGGTTGGATGGATTCATCGTGGTATCCCAGAGCTGCTCGGGATTCATCTCACCCAAACCTTTGTAGCGTTGGAGATGGGATCCCTTAAAAGTCTCCTCACGGACAACCTCAATCAGTCGGTGCCAATTTTCCACATTGATAAAGGTCTCCTGACCTGACGACCCGGTACGAATAACGTTAAAGCACCCCTGCAGGTATCCCTTGATCTTCTTATACAGTTCTAAGGCATGTCTATATTCATTGATTAACGGAATATTGGGTCCAAAGACGGCAGGCATGTGAGATTGACCGGCAAAGGTAACGTCAAATTCGAAACAGGCTGGCCGCCAAATACAAGAACGAATTGGCCCCATAAAGGAGGACTTATCGGCGATTTTTTCGGCAATTTCGGCGACAAAATCCCGGTTTTCAAACTGAGCGGCACTGTGAACGTCCTGCTCAAGTAAAAAGAGGGCCATATCTTCCTGGATGTTCAATCGTTCCAGATAACGAAGCACACGTTCAAAAGAGGAAAGCTTACGCAATACCTCAACCATTTCCTCTTGCACGACCTCAATCTGGTCTTCACTTTGGATGCGTATCATCTGGCTGGCTTGGGTGTAGAGATAAGCATTGAGTTCCTCATCATTGAGGAAATATTGCTCTTTTTTCCCTTTTCCCAAACGATACAATGGCGGCTGACCAATATAAATATGGCCATTTTCAATGAGGGGCAGCATCTGACGGTAAAAGAAAGTTAGAAGCAGGGTGCGAATATGAGCTCCATCGACGTCAGCATCGGTCATGATGATGACCTTGTGATACCGGAGTTTTTCCAAATCAAACTCCTCACCGCCGATTCCGGTCCCTAAGGAGGCCACTAATTGTTTAATTTCCTCTGAACCGAGAATTTTATCGAATCGAGCCTTCTCTACATTCATAATCTTCCCTCGCAGGGGAAGAATAGCCTGAATAGAGCGATCCCGCCCCTGTTTGGCCGAGCCACCAGCCGAATCACCCTCAACAATGAATAGTTCGCGATCAGCCGGGATTTTGCTTTGGCACTCAGCCAATTTTCCGGCCATCATCACCGAAAGATTGCCTTTCTTCCGGGAAAGGTCACGGGCCTTACGAGCTGCATCTCGAGCCCGGGCCGCCTCGACTGCTTTACTGAGGATAGCCTTGGCCACCGCCGGATTTTGTTCGAAATAAATTCCGAGTTTTTCACCGCAGAGCGATTCAACGATGGATTTTACCTCAGAGTTTCCCAGTTTTGTTTTAGTCTGCCCTTCAAATTGGGGATTAGGCACACGAACCGAGATAATACAGGCCAACCCCTCGCGAACATCATCACCACCTAATTTTTCTTTGAGATTTTTTGGTACCACATCATCGCTGGCATAGCGGTTGATACATTTGGTAACTGCAGCCCGAAAACCAGCTACATGGGATCCGCCTTCTCTTGTATTGATATTATTTACAAAAGAAAAAAGTCGTTCGGAATAGCCATCAAAATATTGCAGACATATATCCACCTGAACATTGTCCCGTTCACCGGTTATCAAAATAGGCTCGGGATGGACACAAGTACGATTGCGATTGAGATACTCTACATAAGAGACAATACCTCCCTCATAATGAAAAGTATCTTCAGCACCATCGCGTTCATCCTTGAGAAATATTTGGATATTTTTGTTGAGAAAGGCCAGTTCGCGCATCCGGTTTTTTACGATTTCATACTGAAAGACTATGGTCTCTGTAAAAATACCGGGATCCGGTTGAAAATGAATAGTGGTACCGGTCTGTTCACTGGTGCCTATTATTTCCAACTCACTGGTTTTATCGCCATATTCATATGTCTGTTGATAAACTTTTCCATTACGTTGCACTTTGGCAAAGGTGGATATGCTTAGGGCATTAACAACAGAAACACCCACACCGTGAAGCCCACCGGAGACCTTGTAACTTGAATGATCAAACTTGCCTCCGGCATGGAGTGTGGTCATAACCAATTCCAGGGCAGACATCTTTTCCGTGGGGTGCATGTCCACTGGAATACCACGTCCGTTGTCCTCAACCGTAATCGAGTTATCCTCATGGATGGTTATATTGATTTTCGAACAATACCCCGCAAGGGCTTCATCTATAGCGTTATCGACCACCTCGTAGATCAAATGATGCAACCCTTCTACACCGGTATTGCCGATATACATGGATGGTCGTTTGCGAACAGCTTCAAGCCCATCAAGAACCTTGATCTGTTCCGCACCATAAGATGTGTTGCTTAGTTCACTCACGTTTTTCCTTTGCTGTAAAATTATCGTTCTCAAAAAAATGTTAAAAACATATTTAATACATTGTTTTTACACTTATTTTTTCACGATTTTATCAAAATTGATGAAGATGAAAAAAGTCAATTAGGCTCGCACAACCGATATATACATGACGAAGTACGACATATTATTCTCGTTTTTTTTGCAAGAACGAAAAAAGAATCAATTAATTCAATTACTAATAAGCCTTTTGTACAATGTACCAATTGAACGTCCTGTGCAGGAAAAAAATCCTATAATTTCATCGGCATGATCACGCTTAAAAAGCCCGTATCCTCCTCCGAGGTTATCATACAGGGGCTTTCCTGGTTATTGATGCTGGCTATAACCGTCTTACCTTCCATAACCTGCAAGGTATCGATGAAATAGCGGCAGTTGAAACCAAGGGAAAGTTCTTCGCCGCTATAGTCGACCTCAAACTCATCTTTGGCTGAGCCAAAATCAGCATTTTGCGAGGTAAGGACAATCTTATTTTCAGAGACATCCATTTTGATGGCATGAAATAGATCTTCAGTGAACAGATTAATCCGTTTCAAACTCTCCAGAAAACGAATTCTGTCGATACGAATCGAATTGTCTTTGGAAAGTATATTAAGCAATCCCTGAAAGTCGGGAAAATCACCTTCCATGAGGCGAATAATTAAGAGCGAATCCTCGCTTTTCAAAACTGCCTGTTTTTCCTCTACACCAAAAAAGAAGGTGTTACGATTTTCACAGAACTTGCGGATTTCCTGTACCCCTCTTCGCGGAATAAGGGTGGTAGGATTGAGATTCAAAGCATCAAGGCTGGCATCAACATTCCTATTCATGATGGTAAGACGATGCCCGTCAGAGGTTATCATCTTCAAGCTGAGCTGGTCCTCGTTTTTTACCTTCTGCAAAAGAGCAGCTGTAAGCGTGAACATGTTCTCCTTATCTTGAGCTATGGAAAAGATGGTTTTATCCATCAGGTCGACCATAACCCCGCTGTCGATGGAGAGCATGGTTTCCTCATCGTAATAGGGAAACTGGGGAAATTCGTCGGCGATCATTCCCGCAAGACGATAAACACTGGGACCGGCTGTGATTTCAACCCAGTTATTTTCCAACTCCTTAAAGGAAAGCGTTGAGCAGCCTGATTCACGGGTTATTTCGAAGAGTTTCTTCGCAGGCAAGGTCAGAGTACCTTTTTCAAGGACTTCAGCAGGAATGCTCTGTTTTAAGCCAATTTCCAGATCCGTTCCGGTGAGGACGATATTTTCCTGTTCAACCTCGACCAGTACGTTGGAGAGAATAGCTAATGTTCCTTTTTTACTGGTGATATTTTGCTGAGCACTGATTCCGCGCAGGAGATCATCTCGGTTTATGTTAAACTGGAAGGCCATAATAACATTCCTTTTATTTATAGATTAATTGTTGTTGCTATTAACGCTGTTTATTTGTTGAGATTAAATATAACTTTTTGTTTTTATTAAAAAAAATTTGTTTAAAAGACTGTTCGTCAGGAGGGGGGTATGTGGTGAAAAAAGAGAGAACACAGAAAGCCACTTCTTTGTAGAGGGTTGTACACAGGTTATCAACAGTCTTTTCAACACGTTTTACTCCGTTCAAAAATACTCGAAAAAGGGCGAAAAATCAAACAATTTATTTGATTATTATTGGTCAAAAAAAATGGAAATTCAATTAAATAAAAGGCTCTCTGCTGTAGCTGAGCAGGGGCTGAATGATAGAGTTTTTTGTGGTATAGCTGCTGGCATCAGTATGGGCCATAAAGGGAACAGATCTCGAGCCCTGTTTAGTGGCGGAAAAACCCGTATGGGCAGGTTGGGAAGAAATGTGAATCAAACTACGCTTTTTGATCTAGCCTCCTTAACGAAGCCTCTTTCCACGGTACTCTGCACCCTTAACGTGGTTAGTCGCGGGATACTTGATTGGGAGGATACACTTGAATCATTTTTCCCTGGAGCGCCCCAAACCATACGTATCAAACATTTGCTCCAGCATTCCTCGGGATTGCCCGCTTACAAACCTTATTATCAGCAGTTTCCCCCAAGGCAGTCTTGGGAAAATAAAACGCAGCTTATTGATTGGATTGTTAGAGAGCCGCTAGCGTATCCAACCGGATCGACTTCGGTTTACAGTGACCTGGGGTTTATCCTGTTAGGAAAGCTCATAGAGAAGTGTGGCGGGATGCGGGTAGATCAACTGTTTGAAAAAAAAATCACAAAACCGATGGGACTGGACAACCAATTGTTGTTTATCCCCATCGGTGAGCAAAAAGGGGGCGACAGACTTGATATAGCTGCCACCGAAGAGTGTGACTGGCGGAAAACAACCATGCAAGGAGAGGTGCATGATGAACACTGCTGGTTGATGGGAGGGGTGAGCGGTCATGCCGGTCTTTTCGGTACTATTGAGGCTGTAATGCGTTTGGCTGAATTACTCCTTGATGTATGGAAAGGATACACAACTCATCCTGCTTTTCCTTCGGCATTGCTGAGAAAGGTGCTCACAGAAAAACATCCGCATTCCGGATGGTGTTTGGGGTTTGATACTCCGACGCCAGGGGGCTCAAGTAGTGGCAGCCACTTCTGTTCGGCAAGCGTGGGCCATTTAGGTTTTAGTGGAACGTCGTTTTGGATAGATCCGCTTAAAGAGGTCGTCGTTGTTCTGCTCACTAATAGAATTCATCCTACCCGGAACAACGTGAAGATTCGCACCTACCGGCCGTATTTTCACGACCAATTGATGGAAATTATATCTTAGGGTGTTTGGACTTAAGACGAGGCCATCACCTATTGGAATGGAGAAGACGAGAGGTACGGATTATAAAAAAAAACCCCTCAGCCAATTTGGCTAAGGGGGTTTTGTACATTCAATTTTCTGTAGAGAAAATTACCACCAGCAAACGGTTTTGTCGTTGGCGAAGATTTTCTGAACCAGAGTGTCATAGTTAGGCTCGCCCATATAGAGTTTGAACTCGTCGGCTACCCTGTCGCGGTTGAGGATCTCAACCAATTTTTTGACATCTTCGGTGGGCTCGGATCTGTAGACCTGCAGAATTTTCATGGTATCACCACTCATCGTACAATCTCCTCTTATTCGCTACAAGCAGCAGGCGGCTCGTGGGATTGTTTGGGAAGACCGTAAGGAATGATGAAATCTGCTTCTCTCATTGCCTCGCCAAGTTCTTCCAAAGAAATATTGGCAATTTCAGCATCTGCCGGCAGTTCAGTGGGAGCCTCGGCTCCACAGCTGAGTACCTGACCTTCCATGTCCATGATCCAAGCGATGTTTTCCGACATATAGTTGGAAAAACGAGGGAATTCGCCATTCATGATAACAGGAAAGGCATAGTGGTTTTCAACGGCAAGGCCCAAACCAGAACGAATACCGTCGTTGTATACACGGTTGGCGATCAGGATGTACACTTTCAATGATTCCATATCCGTATCTCCTTACATGACGATATACTTGGCGCATTCGTCAAGAATGGCACCATGGAAAGCCTGAGTACGCATTTGTTTGTCGGTCAGTCCACGCGGGACATCATTGACATTATCAAAGCCTTCACAGATGTAACTGTCAGCGCAGATGGCGATATCTTCAACCGCACACAGCTGAGTCAGTTCGTAGAAAAGGGGACTTTTGGTCAAATGGATAGACTTAAAAGTAAAGAAAACCATTACTTTTTTCCCAGCACGAACCGCAGCTTTAGCGGTTCCAAGGATATGACGCATATGCTGAGGAGAGGTGACAAAAATCCCGAGTTTATTCGGATCAGCAGCCATTAGCTAGTTCCTCCATTAAAAGGATGTAATCAGGATGATTATCCTTTTTTGATAAAAAAGCTAATGTAACCAGCCTCTTCTTTCTCGCCCAGGTACTCGTGACCAGCGCGCTCGCACCAACCGGGGATATCGTTCCGAGAACCGGGATCAGTGCCCTGAATGTGGAGAATCTGACCGGCGCTGATTTTACCAATTTCTTTTTTGGTGCGCAGCAGAGGCATCGGGCAGCTCAGACCGCGTGCATCCAGGACAGAGGCAACATCCAGACCTTCGGGTGCTACTTTTACGTCACTCATTGTGTGTTCTCCTTAAATAAAATGCTTTTTGAAAAAGGCCTTTTATACATGAAAAAAAGACGATTTAGTTTATAGATTAAACGATTCCTTGTCAAGATAGAAACAAAAATTGAATGAAGGTTCATAAATGAAGAGTGAATCATTTTTTATATTAAGTAAAAACAAAAAGTTAAACACAAATTTATATGAATAACGGCTGTTGTTGACAAATACTAAGGGCACATGTATTTTTGCACAATTCGAGCAAAATCTGCCTGATTTTAGGAAGTTTGAGTGGGTGACATTATCAAATAGGGAAAAGGAGGCTGTTCAAGAATGGAAGACATTAAGGTTTTATGGCAAAAGATTAGACAGTTGTACAAGGTGCTTTGTCAGGAGGAATGGAATGCGACCACGACCGGTATCATTGTTGCCCTGTTGAGCATTCTTATTATGGCCTGGTGGCGGCCTTGGGGTGCTGTTGGAGCCATCCGTAACTGGGGTGACTGGATGTTGTGGTCTGCCGGTCTCTACAAAGGCCATTTAGGAGAAGTGGTTGGCCTTATGGACGACGGTGAAATGGTCCTTAAGAATTCAATTCTCTTCAACACCGGTTCGGTCATCGGTATGGGTTTTATCGGTGGCGCGTTTATTTCTGCCTGCTTGGGTGGACAGTTTGCCTTCCGTTTTCCGCCGATTCGTGAGTACGTTAAAGCCATCATCGCCGGTATCTTCATGGGTATTGGTGCTACTTTGGCCGGTGGTTGTAACATCGGTGGTATGTACAATGCTATCGGTAACTTGGCTGCCAACGGTTTTGCCATGTGGATTGGCCTGGTCCCCGGTGTTATTTTCGGCCTTTGGCTGCTGTACAAAGAAATGGAGCACATCTCCTGGGGAAGTGGCGGATCCTGGACTTTGGAAATTCCTTTCTTTATTCAGTGGATTTTCGGTATAGCTGGTCTTGTCGGCTTGGTCTGGGCCGCAATGTACTACGCCAATTTCGATGGCGACGATTATACCGATTATATCAACTCCTTGCCTGCTGTCGTTGTTATTGCTGCTGGTCTTGGTTATGCAATGCAACGTGGCCGCTGGTGTATGATCCAGGGTTTCCGCGAGCCGCACATGACCGGTGACTGCAAGATGGCCAAATCCGTTGCTCTGTCCATCCTGATTGTCGCCATTGGCGCTGCCGTCCTTAAATATGGTGTACCTGTTCGTTTTGATGGGGAGCCCGTACTTGATCCGATGAACTATGTTCGCGGTACCTTTGGTTGGGGTGGTGTTGTCGGTGGTTTTATCTTTGGTCTGGGTGCCATGCTGGCTGGTGGCTGCGGCTCTGGAACCTTGTGGCGTGTTGGTGAGGGCCAGATCAAACTGTGGCTGGTTGTTCCCTTCTTCGCTCTATCCAACTCCTTGATGTCTGCCTGGTTTACCGCCTACAGCTTTGAGGCCAAGGGGTATCTGGGGAGCTCTATCTACATCCCGGATGTTATGGGCTATGGCTACACTTTGGCTCTGATCACCGGTTTTGTGACCGTGTGGTATCTGGTTGTTTCCTGGAATGAGGATACCAACAAATTATTGCTGCCGATGTAAGGTTTATTGGCACCACTGAGAAATATAAAGGGGCGGCATCCAAGGGGTGTCGCCCTTTTTTATTGATGATGGCGTCGTCAAAACAACGCTATCTTAGCGTGTGATGGATTTTTGACGCGGCCATCTTTATTGGAAAAGGGTCATGAGTGAGTCTTCGACATCCCAACCAACGGAGCTGCGTCGTAGGATTCTTACCCTGCGCAATCAGTTGACTCTTGAAGAACGGGCAACACTGGATAATCAACTCCTTAAGCGTCTACTGGAGCATCCTGCACTCAGCAAAAAACAGTATTTTTTTGTGTATTACAGCTACCAGAGTGAGGTTGCCACCGGAGCTCTCGTTGAGGTGCTGTTATCCAGGGGAAAAACCGTCTGTGTGCCCCTGACTGATCCATCTACTTTTACGATGCAGGCAGTTTTCATATCAAATCCGCAAAAAGAGTTGGTCCCGGGATATAAGGGTATCCCGGAGCCAATTGCTTCCCTAATTCCCGCCAATGTCGTCTCACCGACGCACCTAGAGGTGGCACTCATTCCTGGCGCAGTCTTTGATCATCGGGGCTATCGGCTTGGCTATGGCGGCGGTTATTATGATCGTTTTTTAGCGCTTAAAGCGCCCCAGGCCTTGCGTATAGGTTTGGCTTACTCGGTTCAGGTTGTAGATAAAATTGCAAACCAATCCCATGATGTTCCCATGGATATGTTGGCGACAGAAAAGGACATCTTTAGCTGGCCGCGAAACAGGTTTCCCGAAGTGAATCAACTCTAGCCGTAGAGCTGTTAATCGCCAGATTACCCAAAAACTGGCGAGTACACGTCTCCCAGGAATGCTGCATGGCAAAATGCCTGCACGTATCCCGGGAAACAGCCAGCGCCCGTAGCGCAGCTGCTTGAAGATCGTTATCAAGACATCCATTCACTCCTTCCCGTACCAGGTATTGCGGTCCGGTCACTGGGAAGGCCGCCACCGGAACACCACAGGCATTAGCCTCAAGTAAAACCACCCCGAAGGTATCTGTCAGGCTGGGAAAAACAAAGACATCTGCCTGCGCCAGGTGTTCAGCCAGATCCTCTCCTCTCTTTGCCCCAAAAAAGCGGACTTGCGGATAATTTAATCGCAGTTGGGCTAGGCTGGGGCCATCTCCAATCACCCATTTTTTCCCAGGTAATTCCAAGTCAAGAAAGGCAGGGAGATTTTTTTCCGGCGCCACCCGTCCCACATAGATAAAATGAGGTTCCCTGTTCAGGAGTTGGCTTTCATCCCTTGGACGAAACAGGTTGGTGTCAACACCACGCGACCAGGGAACCAGATGGGGAAAATTTTTTAAGGTAAGTTCGTCTATAATAGTCGGCGCGGCCATGGTCCGTTCGGCTGCCTGATGAAATCCACGAATAAGGGCATAGCTCATAACCATGGGCACGGGTGCCCGCATACGCACATATTCCGGGAAACGGGTGTGATAGGAGGTGGTGAATTTAAGCCCGAGTTTACGGCAGCAGCGGCGGGTGGTCCAACCGATTGGCCCTTCGGTGGCTATATGCACGGCGTCGGGTACAAATTGATCGAGGATCCTGCCGATCGAGGATGTGGTGACCATGGAAAGGCGGATTTCAGGATAGGTGGGGCAGGGGATGGTTTTAAACTGAGCAGGACTGAGCACCTTTACCTCATGCCCCCAAAAACGCAGGGTTTCCGAGGTCCGGGTGAGGGTAGTGACCACCCCGTTAATTTGTGGATGCCAGGCATCGGTTGCGATACAGATCTTCATACATTTTTCCAGCTACTGTCTCAAGAAGGGGTTGTTGATTATGCCATTCGATCACACCGAGACGACCGCTGTGATTTTCCGCAACAGCGGTGCAGCTTTCCACCCAATCGCCGGCATTGGTGTAGAGGACGTTGTTGATTTCGCGAATTCCGGCCCGATGGATGTGGCCGCAGATCAAACCGTCGACCCGGTAGATACTGGCTTCCTCGGCCACCACCTCCTCGAATCGTCCCATATAGTTGACCACGATTTTGACCTGGTGTTTGAGCCAGGAGGAGAGGGAACGGTATTCACGTTTCACCGTCCGCCGACCACAATTAAACCAGCGATTGAGGATCAAAGTAATTTCATAGGCAGTGGAACCGATGGATGCCAGCCAGGGACTGTGCTGGACGATGGGATCAAACTTATCGCCATGGACAACGAGGTAGCGTTTGCCATCGACGGTTTCGTGAATGGCGCTGTTCTGAATGCGGATATTGTTAAAGGTACATCCGTTGAACTTGCGCAGCATGTGGTCATGGTTGCCGGGTATATAGATGACTTTGGTCCCGTTGGCGGCCTTGGCAAGAATGGTTTGCACGATCTGGTCGTTGATTTTCGGCCAGTGCCATCGTTTCTGCGCCTGAAGGAGATCGAAAATATCACCCACCAAATAGAGAAACTCGGATTCGGTCTGGAGGAGAAAATCGAGCAGCTTTTCGTTTTGCAGATTGCGGGTGCCCAAATGGAGATCAGAGATCCAGATGGATCGAAAATGTTGCGGCGCCATGAAGTCCCTCCTTCGTGTTCGTTCGTTTGAACCGCGGACAACATCCCGGAACCCTCCAGCACCAGAATGTCCTTTTTCAACTCTGATGGCGTCGTAAAAACTTCGATCTCCTGCGTCGCAGCGTTTTTCCGGGCATTCGACATACCTGATGTATGTCTTCGCGCCGAAAACAACACTACTCCTTGCATACCTTTGTTTTTACTAAGCTATCTTTTAGCGTGTGATGGACTTTTTACGAGTCCATCAACTATGTCGAGCAGACTATCCGGGCAATGTTATCTTTTGATCAGTGTCCGGTTTTTTTCAGATTGTGGGACTGTTTGGATTGGGTTGGCGTTGCAGATTAAATGCAATTGTGCCGCACTTCAAAGGACAAGGTGGCGCTGGTGACCCTGCTGCGGCCGAAATGAAGGAAAAGAGCAAACCAGAGGCCGTTGAGACCAAGGAGCAAAAGGGGATTAAAGAGCAGGTTCAGCCCTTGTCCGATATCCGGCAACCGCAGCACCGGGACAGGGATGACCAGACAAAGCAGGATACCGTAGAGGATTGAGGCCAAACCCATTTTTTGATAGGCGGATACAGAGGAAAATCCTCGGAAATCGGCGCGGAACATCTCCGAGACCACCCGCCAGATCTGGGATAACAGCAGACAGAGGAGAAAGGCGCTCCGATAGCTCCCCTGAAAAAAGAGGAAGCAACCGACCAGTCCGGTGAGCGTGTAGAGCAGGCTGGTTATGCCTTGGATGGGAACCAGTTTTATTCCGGCAAGACCTCCCTCATAAACCGCCTTTTTGGTTGGCCCAGTAAAGACCACCGCCACTTTTTTCAAGAGATACGAGAGCAGTGTACCGCATTGGTCCAGCCGTTTGCCGTAACAGCAACCAAAGCTAAGGCAGGCTAATCGCCCCAGGCCTTCCCCAAGAATATAACCGATGGAAAGTGCTGCCAGCACCACCTGTATCGGCAGGGTGGGGTAGTTGAGCAGCAGGCACACCCCGTTTATCAGGAGGATGATTAGCGGAGTGGCGACCAGACCGCAAAAAAAGGCGCCGCCGATGGTGAAGGTATACTGCTTTTTTTCTACCAGTCTGGCGACCCACCGAGATGAGGGCACACAGAGAAGAATAATAGCAGCAAGCAAGCTCAGCAGTGGTCCTCTGGCCATCCCCGCTGCCAGACAGAGGAGCAGCACATACATGATGGCTATAACAGCGGCTGTCGCCAGAAGCAGGCCATACCAGGTGAAGTTTATTCCCCGCCAAAGGCCTCGGTCATCACGTGCCACCGGAACCGAGGCGAGAATTTGAAACCGTTCGCCCGGCAGATACCGCCATCCAAGAATAATCATCAGGCTGAAAAGCAGTCCTGAACAGACGAGGAAAATCCACAGATTCATACACCCTCCGTAAGCGGTGAAAAAGGGGGGGCGGGTTGGTTCCTTAGCGCCACGGTCGAGCGGACCCGAAGGTCGGTTTCAACAAGCGGGCGGCCAAGGCCGACTGAAAATCGACTGCTGACATCGCTACGCACCGCATTGTTGCGCAGATCTTTTGCAAAGATGATTTTCTCTTTTTGAAAGAGAAGGATATCGGTGGAACTGCCGGGCCTATAGAGGCTTTTGGGGCATCCCTTGGCGAGAAACATCCCCTTGGTGAGCGGTTTAGGATTGTCATAGCGGTGTTGCGAGTAGCACTGATGGATATCGCCGATCATCAGGGCCACCACCTCCACCATGGCCACCAGGCCGATCCCAGATCCTCCGGGAATATCGGTGTTGATCATGGTCACAACCCGTCGGTTTTTTGCATGAATCGAAGCAAGGGCGATCTGTGCTTTCGGATTGCAGGAATGGCAATCCCCCTCTACAGTGTAGAGGTCAACCACCTCACCGCTTACTGGAACGTGATTGTAGTGGTACTTATCCGGGGTCAGCCTGAAAATGGCAAAGGAGCCGCCGCTAAATCGACTGCGCCAGCGTGAGGCCGGGCCGAGCAGCTCTTCTGCCGAAAAGAATTTTTCCTTGATAAAAAGTTCGGGCACGTCATCAAGCGAGCCGATCAGAACCTTGGCATCGGCAGGTGAAACTACCACCGAGGGATCCTGATCCATGGGTCGACATTCCCAGTAACGGATCTGGCGCTCAAAGACCTGACGCGGGGTGGAAAAACTCTGATACGGGGCCAAGCATTCGCAGCAGTCCACCTTCATACGCCTCAGCAACTTCAGTCCCTTGGATCCGATTACCGGCAGGTTGATATCAAAATGAAGAAAGCCCAAGACTGCTGACATCCGTTGCGAGGTCAAGGCACGAAAAAGGCCCGGAGCCTGCTCCCGTACCCGGTTGTAGAGGAGATCGATACTGTGGTCGCCAATCAACTGTTCGGTGACTATCTGGCCGGTTTCCCTTGATATGTATTGATGTTGCATGGGTATTCTCTCAATCAAACCGATTTTTGTTGCTGCAACTGTTGATAAAAAAGCACCAGACAGAGCATAATCAGCATATGGATTTCCCGGTCGGAGGCCTCACCGGCTAAGAGGCGGCAGCCGGTTTCCCGGATAAAAAGAGCGGTCGGAGTTGGACCGATCAACTGTTGCTTGAGCGCGCCCGCCTTGGCGTCGCAGGCAGCGTCGAAGCGAAGGCCATCTTCGACCAAGGTGTCCAGCCCGTTATCCAGGTGGAGGCGGCAGAGGTCGCCCCGATAGTAGCGCTCAGCCATGCGGTTGAATTCATCACTCTTTATTCGCATCGGGTCGGTGCCCCTTCCATTTTTACCCAAAATAGCCCCGGTCAGACGTGCGGCAGCGGATAATTCTTCTCTCTTGAGCATCGCGTCCAGGGAATCCAACAGCGAGGTGCAATCCGGTCCGTGCCGACCGCAGCCCTCCTCATTTCGGAGGATTTTCAGGCAGGCTTGTTGATAGGCGTTGACTTCGATGCGGATATAGCCCCGATAGCGGCGGCTTGGGCGCTGTCGTTCAACCAGGCTGAGTATTCGTTTCAACACCTGGCTTCCGGTGTTGGCCCGGATGAAGACCGTGGGTAAGCCGATGGCTGAGGCAAAAAAGATTTGCCGTCGTTCACTTTCAGTACAGGGGTCATCGGGTATATCGGCATGCGTGATTGTCCCCTCAATCACCCAGCGATATGCCATAGATGTGACCAAGGTCTGGAGGTTGACCGCCAAGGCAAGGCTTTTACTCAGGTCGGGAAAGAGAGAATAGTGGCGTCCCTCGAAGCCGGAAAAGCCGTATTTTCCCAGATTGCGCATTCGGTAGGGCAGGTAGATGGCCATGCGGCTGTCAAAAACGCCCATTTCGGTAAGATCGGTTTTCAGCCGTTCATGGTTACCGATCTGGCCGTTGAGGGCCGGGCTGTGATCGACACTGTGCAGGGCCACCAAATAATCGATCAGGCGGACATCGGGGAGGTAATCGCCACGCAAACGAAGGACGCCGCTGGTGAGCCGGTCAAGCCACAGCGGCCCGACCGGGGTGAAGCTGTGGCCGCAAAAGCGTAGGTCAGCCTTCTTTTTCCATCTTCGCCAGAGCATGCGCAGGTGGGAATAGTCGAGTTCATGGGGCAGATATCCCAGCACTTTTTCCGGATGAAAATCACTGAACCCCAAACGGTACGGTGCGGCGGAACAGGTGGTGACAAAGAGCGGCAGAAAGTGCTCAACGATCTTGATCACCAGGTCGCCGAAATATTTTTCCACCAACATGCCCTCACTCTCGCGAAAACTCTGGCTGAGTATCCGGCTACCCAAGGTGATGTGGGTCCCGTTATTGGCCAGGGAGGTTGAGGAGGTGTTGGGCAGGACCACCAGGTTGTTGGTGATAATGCCGGCTTCTTTAAGTTTGGCAATGGTGTTGAGCTGGCTGCGCGATAGGGTTCGATGGCAGAGCCCCATGTATTGCTTCTTGCTTTCCCCTTTTTGCCATCCGGAGAGGCAGGGGTTGAGAAAGAGTTCGCGGTAAAATTGGTCCGAGATCAGCTCGTTGAGCTGTTTTTGGCGAAAAGGTGGATTAGGGGCCATGTACATCCGGCAGGTCTGACCATACTGCTGGAGGCGAAATTCACGGTTGGCATACTGGATCAGCAACTGCAAAAAAATGAATCGGCGGCTGGTTTCGCGGGCGGTTTCTCGACCGGGTAACTCGCCGTTTTCGCCTTTGCTGAGGCTGAAACTGGTGATCTCGGGTGAAGAGTTGTCGCTGATGAGATGCTCCATCAGTTGTTCACCGATTCGGCGCAGACTTTGAGCGCTTGTTTCATCCAGCGGCTGCCAGGATCCAATAGCCTCGGCCAGGGAGAGTTTGAGCAGATAGCTGACCGGAGTCCTGAGCCATGGTTCACCCTCGCGGGTGAAGATAAATTGGTCGAGATCCTGACGGGTTGCCCCCTGGGGATCGGCTTTGTCAGCCAGTAAGTCCTGTTTGAGAATGGAGCCGGCATACGGGCCCAATAACCTGCGGGGAAAACGGACCCAGGAGTTTTCCCAGGTGCGGTCCTTTCCCTCGTCAAGAAAGGTGTTGAGTTCGGCCAACTGGTGAGGGCTAAGATCACCGCGTCCAGCCCGAGCCTTCAGGTTTTGGTAATAGTTGGAATGGATCAGGGTGAGGGCTAGATCCACGTCGGTTTTGTTGCCTTCAACCGCCACCTGGAACTCGTTTTCTATGCCAACGGTGGTATCTGCACTGCTAAAAGGGAGCTCGTCTTGCCGGGCGAGCAATTGATGGCGAAACTTTTCGGCAATCGCGGCGGGTGACCAGGAAAAGGCGTGGTCAAAGCTTGGGGGGAGGTGGGTCATAATCGCTCGAGGTAAAGGGCCATTGTCACTGTATGCCCACGGATATACCGAGCGATTGTTAGAATAGGGCTATGATGCGATCAGTATTGCGTCAGTGCCAGTTTTTGTAAGGGGTAGGTTTCGCAAAAAGAGGAGGGCTACCAGGAGATTGGTGGTTTTCCGTCGAGGAATTCTGCTCCGGCGCGGTTGTTGTTTATGCTCGTGATGCGGATTTTGCGCAGCATCGAATTGCCGGCACCGGATCGGTATTTGATGCGCAAATCATGGCTAGTGGCCAGGGCCCGGCTATATTGGGGAGGGATGTTAAACCCGATTCCACCGATGGAGATGTCGCAGAGATAGATGGGACACTCGCGGCCGTTGGGCAGAAGGATAAAGGCCTTGCCCCAGGTCGACTCACGCGCATACGCTCGATGATTCAGGGTGTACATGGTGGACAGGCCACAGGGACAGCGTACGTTTTTTTTACGGATCCCATCGGAAACAGCTACATAGCGAGTCTTGCTGCAACGGGGGCAGGTTATCCGAATTCGTCCATCTTTGACGGCGCAGGTTTGATTCCGGCCACGCATAGGTACACCTCTCTTTCGATTTATTGCCGAATGTATACCGAGTACATCCAATGGCAAAGGGTTGTCAATGAAGAGGCCTTTTTTCCGGGAAATATTGTCGTTTCCGGATAAATTTTCGACAACGACATCCCGAGCTTCGTCATATACTGTATTTGCGATATGGAATTTCTCAGGTTTTGCCTTTTTACCTGGCTATCATAGCTTGTCATTGGATAAAGAGAGTGGAAGAAGTCACGTAAAAATGGACACATTCGGGAATGGTAATGGAAGAAATCAAATCGATACTTGAGCGGCTTACCTTTGCCGATTTGGAACTGTGGGCCGATGAGAGGGTGGTTGATCGCGGTCGATCCTATCTGAAACGGGTCTCCGATTTGCATCGCACCCAAAAGGGGGAACTTGTGGCCTGGGTGGCGGGAACCGATGATTATGCCACCATGGTACGGCTTGATCCTGAAAATATGCATTCCTGGTACTGCACCTGTCCCTATGAGGGAGGACCGTGCAAGCATGCGGTGGCAGTAATTCTTGCGGCGGCGGCCCAGTTTAAAGCGGGGAGGGAACTGTCTGAACTTGACGAGGATGATGACCTGTATCTGATGTTGTTTGCCGATCCCGGTAATGAAGAGGAGCTCGAGCTTGAGCACCCGTCGGTCAAGCTGACACAACAAGTCGCTAAAGCTGGAGACGGCAAAATTCAAAAACTGTTGGAGGGGAAAAGTCGGGAGGCACTGATCGATATTTTGCAGCATCTGGCACGGATCTACCCCCGCGTTGAACAGTATCTGCGTGAAGGAGAACAGCTGGCCTGTGGTCAGGTGGAATCCATTGTTCGGGCGCTGCGCAAAGAGATCCATTTTCTCACAGATGAACCCGCCTGGCGTGACCACTGGAACCAGGAAGAAGAGGTGCCCGATTATTCCCATGTCCGGCGACAGTTTCAAGCCCTGTTCGATGCCGGACATTATGATCAACTGCTCGATCTGGGGGATGATCTCTGGCGCCGGGGAAGCGAACAGGTTGCAACGTCTAATGATGATGGCGAAACCGCAGAAAATATCACTGAATGTCTTGAGATCGTGCTCAAGGCAGTGAACCAGTCTTCCTTGTCCCGGGCTCACCAGTTATCCTGGATCATTGACCGGATGTTGGCGGATGAATTCGTTCTTCTGCAACAGGGGCAGGTGATTATCGAGGACAAGATGTACACACCCGCTGATTGGCTGGAGGTGGCAGCTACTTTTGAAACTCGGTTATCCGCCTTGGATACGCCAAAATCAGCAAACTACTCGGACACCTACCAGCGCAATGCAGTGGTCAGCTACCTGATCGATGCCTACAAACGCGGTGGCTTATCGGAACGGATTGTACCTCTTTTAGAAAGAGAAGTGGAAACGTGCTGTAATTACGAAAAATTAGTTACCCATCTGCTGGCCTCTGGCGATAGAGATGGTGCGCGGCAATGGTGCATACGCGGCTTTAACAAGATGATTAAGGATGCACCGGGACAGGCAACCCACCTGCAAAAGCAGTTGTTGATCATGGCCGAGGATGAGAAATGCCATGATCTGGTTGCCGCCTATCGTGGCCAGGAGTTCTTGCGCAATCCCTCGGTTGACTCGTACAAGGAACTGCGCAAATCTGCAGAGAAAATAAAGAAGTGGCCCGAGGTGCGGGAAAAAGTTTTGCTCTTTCTCGAGACCGGGCGGCGGCCGGACCTCTTAGGTAAAAAAAGTGAGATGGTCGAGTGGCCTCTTCCCGTACCGGAGGTGTCTTTTCCTCCGGAAAAAAACAGTAGTATTTCTTTCCCGCGACACTCTCCCCTGATCGCTATTGCCATTTTGGAAAAGCGAATGGATGACGTGGTTCGTCTGTACGAGGGTGCGAAAAAGAACAAATTCGAGGGGGTGGCTCTAGGGGAACAGGTGGCTGAGGCGGTGGTAAAAACCCACCCCAACGTATCCCTTTCTATTTGGCGGGGGAAAGTGGACCGGTTGATCGCCCTGGTAAAACCCAAGGCCTACAGAGAGGCTGCCGGATACCTCCGCCAGATGCGCAAGGTGTATGAGGTAAGCGACAGCGTAAGCGAGTGGCAGGCCTTGTTGCGAGAATTGCGCCAAGCACATAAGGCCAAACGCCGTTTGTTAGAAGTCCTTGATGCACTCGGTGGTGGAACTAAAAAAATCGCCAAATAACCGACTCAGTTCTCAGACGCCTTGACCTGTTGCACCGTGATCCAGAAGGCCTGGATCACCGGATGGTCCAGATGCCGCGTGAGGGTGCAGGCTCCGATGATGAAGGGCGCCAATTCGGGCGTAATCGGCGTAATGTGTACCCGTTCACGCAGCGGACTTTTCTCCAGGACCAATTCCGGAACGACTCCAACCCCACACCCCAATCCGACCATGGCCAAGAGGGCCTCGTTGCCGGCCACCTCGGCGTAGATGTTGGGATGGATATTTTTTTCTTTGAACCAGCGATCGATACGGATGCGGCTTAACCCCTGCTCTGCCAGGATAACGGGGGTGCGGTGCCAGTCGATTGCACCTTTGGCATCAACCATTGGCAGGCCCGCTTCCCTGGGGGCGATGAAGAGCAGTGGTGTCCGTGCTAACTCAACAAAGCTAACCGAATCAGGGAGTTGCTCGGGAAGAGCGGCAATGGTTATCTGGGCATCGCGATCATTGAGCCGGTCCAGGGCCTCGGCAGCGTCACCGGTCTGCAGTTTGATCTGCACCCCGGGATGATTTTGGCGGAAGGCCCCGAGGATTCGAGGCAGGATGGAAGTAGCCGCGGTCACCGAGCAGTAGAGTGAGATCTCGCCATGGAGACGGGCATCGTCGCCCAGTTCCTGGAGCAGCAACTGCCACCGTTGTTCCATCTCCTCGGCATATTGTTTGAAAACCACCCCAGCTGGCGTCAGGCTCACCTTGCGGTTATCGCGTTGGAAAAGCGGTTTGCCCAGTTCCTCTTCAATGCGCTGGATGGTACGGGTCAGTGCCGAAGGACTGAGATTACAAGCCCGACTACTCCGCCCGAAGTGGAGCGAATGGGCCAGGTGATTAAAAATTTTGATGGCGCGGATGTCCATAAACAAGCGGGAAAAGTTGTTGATCCATGGTAAGAGGCGGCGTGCTGATTATACTGGATCTTTGTTGCGAATTTTGCAATATTCAATTGCGAATTAATCACTTTTCGCAATGAAAATTTCGGGTATGGTGCACCATCATCAATATATGGTCCTGAGGTTGTGGCTGTCTGCTCAGCCGAAGGGATTTACATTTTTTTACACAACCTGTTCACCCAAAACCACAGAGAGGACACATCATGGGACAGAACTACTTTAATACCTTGCCACTGCGCCTGCAGCTCGAGGAGCTGGGCAAATGCCGTTTCATGGATGCCAGCGAATTTGCCGACGGTGTCGATAAACTTAAAGGCAAAAAGATTGTTATCGTCGGTTGCGGCGCCCAGGGGCTGCATCAGGGGCTCAACCTGCGTGACTCTGGTCTGGACGTTAGCTACGCCCTGCGCGATTCTGCCATCAGCGAGCAGCGCCAGAGCTGGAAAAACGCTACTGGCAACGGGTTTGCCGTCGGCAACTACGATCAGATGATCCCCTCCGCCGACCTGGTGATCAACCTCACCCCGGACAAACAGCACTCCAAGGTGGTTGCCGCAGTTATGCCGTTGATGAAAAAGGGCTCCTGCCTGTCCTATTCCCACGGTTTCAACATCGTTGAGGAAGGCATGCAGATCCGCGAGGATCTCACTGTTGTCATGGTGGCACCCAAATCTCCTGGAACCGAGGTCCGTGAGGAGTACAAACGCGGCTTCGGTGTGCCGACCCTGATCGCGGTCCATCGTGAAAACGATCCCAAGGGCGAAGGCTGGGATATTGCCAAGGCCTATGCCGCCGGAACCGGTGGGCATCGCGCCGGTGTGCTGCAGTCCTCCTTTGTCGCCGAGGTCAAATCCGACCTCATGGGCGAGCAGACCATCCTCTGCGGTATGCTTCAGGCCGGCTCCCTGCTTTGCTACGACAAAATGGTCAGCGAGGGTGTCGATGCCGCATACGCCTCCAAGCTGATCCAGTTTGGTTGGGAGACCATCACCGAGGCGCTCAAGCATGGTGGTATCACCAACATGTTGGACCGTCTGTCCAACCCGGCCAAGCTCCGCGCTTATGAACTTTCCGAGGAGATCAAAGAGATCCTGACTCCGCTGTTCGAGAAGCACATGGACGATATCATGAGCGGTTTTTTCTCCCGCACCATGATGGAAGACTGGGCCAACGATGATAAAAATCTGCTCACCTGGCGTGCGCAGACCGCTGAGACCGCCTTTGAGAAGTCCGTTTCCACCGATGCCGAGATCAGCGAGCAGGAGTACTTCGACAACGGCATTCTCATGATCGCCATGGTCAAGGCTGGTGTTGAGCTTGCCTTCGACACCATGGTTTCCGCCGGTATCAAGGAAGAGTCCGCGTACTACGAGAGCCTCCATGAGGTACCGCTGATCGCCAACACCATCGCTCGGAAGAAACTCTACGAAATGAACGTGGTTATTTCCGATACCGCTGAGTACGGCTGTTACCTCTTTGCCCATCAGGCCGTGCCCATGCTGGCCGATTTTATGAAGACCGTCGGCACCGATGTGATCGGTAAGGGCATGAACGAAAAAGACAACTCGGTGGACAACGTGGAGTTGATCGGCGTGAACGCTGCCATCCGCTACACCGTGGTTGAGCAGGTCGGTGAGGAGCTGCGCTCCTACATGAGCGCGATGAAGCCGATCATCTGATTCGTGGCGTTGCCCGGTTGTGCGGGTGCCCACGTACAGTGTTGAAAAAGCCCTCTTGGCCCCTGGCTGATGGGGCTTTTTTTATCCAATTTTTGGATCAGGGTGCAACGTCCAATCGGGTGCTTGTTTCCCGGATTAGATACTGGGTGAGTTTTTTCAAGGCGGTGGATCCGATGTTCCAGCAGTGCCAGTAGAGCCAAACCGGCACACAATGGCCCGGTGCGAGATCGATGATCTTTCCTTGTTCGACCATGGACCGGCTCTGTGGGTCAGGGAGCATTCCGTACCCCATGCCACTTGCGATGAAATCAACGAATTTTTCAGAAGAGGGCAGGTAATGGGTTGGTATGGGGTTGGGGAGATCACCGAGCACCTGGGCAAAAAGCTGATGATGGACCTTATCTTTGCGGTTGAAGAGGATGAAAGGAGCACGCCGACAGGCCTCAAGCGTCAGGCTTAAGCCGCCGAACCACTGGTGAGCGAAATCCGCACTGGCAAAGACCCGGTAGGGCATGCAGCCAAGTTTCGTCACCGTGCATCCCTGCATGGCTGTGACCTGGGTACTGATGCACCCCATGACCTCGCCGTTTTTCAGCAGTTGATGGGTCTCGTCTTGATCATCGACCCGCAGATCAATAAGGATCCCTTTCTTGCAAACAAAGGCCGGAATACACTCGCCAAACCAGGTGGCCAGGCTGTCGGCATTGATGCCGATAGCCAGAGTCACGACTTCCTGGCCTTTTCCTCCGATCCGCCCTTGGACCTCATTCTCCAGCCGGCAAACCTGGAGATAATGCTTGAGGAGGATGCGTCCGGCCGGGGTCGGTTGCGGCGGCGTTGTCCGGGCAAGAAGAATCTGGCCGCACTGATCCTCCAGCTGTTTGAGCCGTTGAGAAACAGCGGATTGGGTCAGGTGGAGCGTGCGGGCAGCCTTGTCAAACCCACCCTCCTGGAGCACGACCGCCAAGGCTTGGAGAAGTTTGTAGTCAAACATCTTTATATATTAGCACTGCTAATGGTTCATTGAAATAATGAATTTTACTTAACCAGGTGCCTCTCTTATGGTAGCGCCATGATAAACAGAGAGGAAAGCGCATGATCGGTACCGCCGCCATTACAGCCGTAGGGCAGGGATTTGCCACCGGGATGGGTTTGATTGTCGCCATTGGTGCCCAGAATAGTTTTGTTCTTTCCCAGGGTATCCGCCGTCACCATCACCTGCTCATTGCCCTGATCTGTATCGGGTGCGACGCCCTGCTCATTGTCGTTGGTATCGGCGGCATGGGCAGGATTGTGGCCGGTGCGCCTCTGGTCGGCCGCTGGCTGAGTTGGATAGGTGCCCTGTTTCTGGTAGGATATGGCGTCATCGCCTTACGTTCGGTTTTTCGTCCTGGACGGTTATCGGTTGATGATCGGCCCATGCTCAGTCGACGGGCTGCTATTGCCACCACCCTGGCCCTGACCCTGCTCAATCCTCATGTTTACCTGGACACGGTGTTCCTCATGGGGACGCTGAGCAGTCGTCATGAGGGCATTGATAGCTGGTTCTTCGGTTTTGGAGCTATTGTGGCCTCGACAGTCTGGTTTTTCGGGCTGAGTCTCGGCGGTAAAATCCTCGCACCTCTTTTTGTTCGATCAATATCGTGGAAAATTCTCGATACCCTGGTCTGCGGTACAATGTGGGCAGTGGCCTGGTCGCTGCTTTGCCAACCCGGAGTGCTTTCTCGCTAAGGGTGCATTCCGGTAAACCATTGCAGTATAAGGTTTGTCGAATTTTTTGTATCGAAAAAATTTTTCTGGGGAATAGGTCGATCTTTGGCTACAGTAGGGGCCAAAGAGTGATGCTGGCGTAAAAAAAGGCTCTCGTCTCTCTGTGTTTTTACGAGCCCATGCAGGATGCATCTGTTCATTTTCTGTGACTGATGTGCGGAATTGATCTGGCTGGCCATTTCGCACCAGGGAGGGGTTGTGCACTCGCGTTCCCGATCTTATTTATCGTGTCTTCTCCTCACCCTTTGGTGCAGCTGTCTGTTCCTGCTCTTGTTCGGTTCTGTCCGGGCCGAACAACCGAAGAGTCCCACTAATGGCGGGGGGCCCGCATTTACAGGCATCACCGTGGCTGACGATGCCTCCTACGCGCCCTTTGCCTTTGTTGATGCCAACGGTGAGCCCGCCGGAATTACCATCGACATCTGGAAGCTCTGGAGTAAAAAGACCGGTATTGCGGTCGAGTTTCGTTTGATGCAGTGGGATGCGGTCCTCAACGCTGTGGGCTCCGGCAAGGTAGATGCGGTGGGTGGTATTTTTATCACCCCGGAGCGCCAACAGTACCTCAGTTTCAGCCAGCCTTATATATCCCTCACAACCTCTCTTTTTTTTCATAAACAGATCAGTGGAATTCGCGGCCTTGAGGATATTCAGGGCTTTACTGTCGGTGTTGTCAGTGGCGATAGCGGTGAGGAGTTGGTGCGGAGCCGCTATCCCCAAGCCCAACTCCTCAAGTATCCTCATGCTGCGGCTTTGGTCGAGGCTGCCGTGCAGGGAAAGGTCAAGGTTTTTGTGGTTGACCGCAAGATCGGCCGTTTTTATCTGGCGCGCTTTGATCAAGAAGGCATGATTCGTGAAACCGGCCGACCGGTTGCGACCAATGAAATGTCCACAGCCGTGCGTAAGGGGAACACCTCCCTCCTGGCAGCGATTGATGCCGGATTTGCGCGCATCACCCCGGAGGAAATTGACCGGATTGAGGACACCTGGGGAGGGAAACAACAGCGATCCATTTTTTCCCGGGACGAGTATCGCCTCTATGGGATTATAGCCCTTGTTGTCCTAGCTGTGGTGGTGGTTTGGAATGTCCAACTGCGACGGACCGTGAACCAATCCCTGGCTGAGGTGGAGCAACGCAATCGTGCCCTGCAGGAGAGCGAACGCCGCTTTACCCAAATCTTTGACTCTGCTCCCATTCCCATGGCCTTTGCCGCAGAGGCCGACGGTTTTTGCGGCACCACCTGGAATGAGGCTTGGTATCGAACTTTCGGCTATCCCCATGAGCAGGCCGATGGCCACAGCGGGACTGATATCGGTCTGTGGATAATTCCGGATGATCGCCGTCGAGTGTTGGAACTCGCTCAGGAGCAGGATGGCGTTAGTGGTTTTGAAGCCCAGCTTAGCTGTTACAATGGTTCCGTGCGGACCTGTTCCCTCTATGCCCGTTTCATCGGCACCAGAGGTAACCGGCTGCTTATGTTTATCTATATTGATATCACGGAGAAAAAGAAGGCGGAGGAAGAGCTTCGCGTCAGCGAATCCTACAACAAGGTATTGTTCCACGATTCCCGAATTCCCCTGGCGGTGATTGATCCGCAGATGGGCATCATCATTGATGCCAACCAGGCCGCAGTTAGCCTCTATGGCTTTGCGCATCGCCGGGAACTGGTGGGCAAGGATCCCAAAGATATGTCGCCTCCCACCCAGGAGGGAGGGCGTGCCTCGACGTGGTTAGCCCGGGAATTGATGCAGCGGGTTGTGAACGAGGGTTCTTTGGTTTTCGAGTGGCGCCATCAGCGGCCAGACGGAACTCTTTGGGAGGCTGAGATCCATATGATGTTGTTCAGTCATCGCAAGCGGCAGTTGCTCCAGTTAAGTCTTGAGGATATCACCGGACGAAAAGAGGCAGAACTGGAGCGGGATAAGCTGCAGGCGCAACTGCTGCAGTCGCAGAAGATGGAGTCGATTGGGCGTCTGGCTGGCGGGGTGGCCCACGATTTTAACAACATGCTCAGCGTGATTGTCGGTCATGCCGAGTTGGTCCTGCGGAAGACGGATCCGCAACTGCCGTTGTATGACAATCTCCAGAGCATCATGGAAGCCTCACAGCGTTCGGCTGATCTCACCCGGCAGTTGCTAACTTTTGCCCGTAAACAGACGGTGACGCCCAAGGTGCTCGATCTCAATCAGACCGTGGAGGGGATGCTGAAGATGGTGCGGCGGCTGATCGGCGAGGATATCGGACTGATCTGGCTACCGGGAGAAAAGACCGGTAAAATCAATATGGATCCGACCCAGATCGATCAACTGCTGGTCAACCTTTGCGTCAATGCCCGGGATGCTGTTGGGGAAAACGGTAGGATTACCATTGAAACCGATGCGGTAGTTCTTGATTCCGATTTCTGTCATGAGCAGGCCGAATGTCGTCCCGGAAACTATATGCTGCTCTCGGTGAGCGATAACGGCACCGGTATTGAGCAGGATCTGTTGCCGCATCTTTTTGAACCCTTCTTCACCACTAAGGGTTTGGGTAAGGGGACGGGTCTTGGACTGGCCACGGTTTATGGTATCGTCAAACAAAATGACGGTTGGCTCCAGGTAGAAAGCATAGTCGGAAACGGAACCTGTTTTCGCATCTATCTGCCTATTTTTCGCGGCAAGGAGGAACGCGCCAGCGAATTCCATGCGCTTCCGCCTGCGGAGCCGGGGACCGAAACCATTCTCCTGGTGGAGGATGAGACCATGATTCTTGATATCGGTAAAATCATGTTGGAATCACTGGGCTATCGTGTTCTTGCCGCCTTAACTCCTGGTGAGGCCCTTGGCCTGGCCCGGGAGCACGTAGGGGAAATCCATCTCCTCATGACCGATGTAATCATGCCGGAAATGAACGGCCGCGATCTGGCGAGGCAACTGTTATCCCTTTACCCCAATCTGAAACGGTTGTTCATGTCCGGCTATACTGCCGATGTCATCGCCCATCACGGAGTCCTTGATGAGGGCGTGCATTTCCTGCAAAAACCTTTTACTTTGGACAGCCTGACCTTCAAGGTTCGCGAAGCACTCGACAACGCAAACGATCCCGGAGACGGGTCATCACTCTAACGAGAAACACCATGGCCATCCAAACGCTTTGTCCCTGTGAATCCGGTCTCCCCTTTGCTGCCTGTTGCGGCCCGCTGCTGGCGGGAGAACAATCGGCCGCCACCGCCGAGGCCCTGATGCGGTCCCGTTACACCGCCTACACCCGGGTGGCGATTTCATATCTACTGGAAACCTGGCATTCCTCCAGTCGGCCGGAGACGATCGATGTTGATTCAATCCCCCATTGGTGCGGTCTGGAAATTTTGAGTTGCGAAAAAGGGCAGGCCGAGGACAGCGAAGGGGTGGTGGAGTTCCGAGCCACGGCCATAGCCAATGACCGGCTGATTGTGTTGCGGGAGCGCAGTCGTTTTGTCCGTGAAGAACGTGTTTGGCGTTATCTCGATGGCGAGTTCATTGAAGAAGAACACCCCACCATGCCCAAGCCTCCTCCGGCTGAGAACAAAAAAGTCGGTCGTAACGACCCTTGCCCCTGCGGTAGCGGCAAGAAGTTCAAGAAATGCTGCGGTCCCTGAGCGGCGCCTCTGCATTCGTCCTTCTCACAGTGGCTTCCTCCTGTAGCCGTGCCTTGGAACGGTTTCCCCGCCTTTTCCTTGTTTTTGTTGGATATATTCTATACCCAATTTATCTCTACTCTTTAGCTAGATAAAGTCCTGGTTGTCTTCTCCGTATTCCCGTAAGTTTTTTATACAGAATGTAAAGGCTGTTTTCGCCTCGATTTTCTTCCCCCTTGTGCTGGGGATGAGGGTTCGATTGTGGGCCATGACAGGTAAGCAGAGGCAAGGGGTAACCCCATTCACCTTTGTTGGTCAAAGGGAGGGAACGGGGCCTCATTTGTAGCCACTGCAGCCGGGCTGTGGCCTGAAAACGTTTTTCACCACGAGAGGACAGACACCTATGGCCACCTATCTGCATCCCGGCGTGTACATCGAAGAAATTCCCAGCGGCGCCAAACCCATTGAAGGCGTGTCCACCAGTGTGGCTGCGCTGATCGGCTACACCACCAAGGGGGCAATCGGCACCCCAACCCTGGTCCACAGTTGGGATGAGTACAAGGCGGAGTTCGGCGAGATTACGTCAGAGACTGATACCTTGGCGCTTGCCGCCTTTTATTTTTTCCTCAACGGCGGCCGGGACGCCTATATCGGCCGGTTGGCTAAGGACACCAAGGCAGCCTCACTGGCCGCTGGCAATATCCAGGGACGGGGTGCAGCCTCGGCTACCGATGTACTGGAGGTGCGTGCTGCCAATCAAGGGGGCAGCGGCAATAGCCTTAAGGTGCAGGCAGAGGCCGCCAGCGATGGTTACCGCTTTTCGCTGAAAGTGTTCAGCGGCGTTGATCCGGTGGAGGCCTTTTCCGGTCTATCCATGGATCCCACCGATGCCTCCTACGCATTGGCCCAGGTTAACAGCAATTCCCAATATATCCGGCTTGCTCTCCCTGCAGGGCTCAACGGTTTTTTCAAGCAGGCGACCTCCGTTTCAGGCGATCTCAGTACACTTTCTTGGGCAGGAGTAGTGGCAGGCATGACCCTGACGCTCAATATCGATAACCTCGGTGCCCGTACCATTACCCTCGGGGAACCGGATGGCGGCAGTTACGACGGAACCAAGGTCGCCGAAGAAATCGAGCAACAGGTGCTGGCCTTGGGGCCGGAGTATGTTGGCTTTAGCTCCAGTTTTGCCGCTGATACCCTCACCCTGACTTCGGGTAAAAGTTCGGCCTCCTCCATGGTTTCGGTTCGTCCCGGTGCATTGGCCACCACCCTGAAACTCGGGGGGACCAGTGTTTTGGAAAAACACGGCAGCGAGGATGTGGTCCCGGCCGGTATGGCATCCGCAGTCAGCCTTACCGGCGGTGATGACGGCGTTGCGCCTGGGCTGGAGGATTACCACGACTTTTTTGCCAAGATGAAGAAGGTGCGGGATGTCAACATCGTCCTCCTTCCGGGCCAGTATCAACCGGCCGACGGCACAGGCAACCCGATTATCGACGCGGCCGAGTCCCACTGCACCGCCATGGGCAGTCGCATGCTCTTGGTGGATCCTCCTCCCGCAACGGAGCTTGACCAGGGAGCCACGGTGGACGCCTTGAACCTGCCTACTTCCACCTACAGCGTACTCTATTATCCGTGGGTTAAGGTCAAAAATCCCTTTTACAGCCGGGAGAGCAATCCTACCGCTGCCCCCACCCTGACACTGGCACCTTCGGCCTTTGCTGCAGGTATCTGGGCACGGACCGATGGTACCCGCGGTGTGTGGAAGGCTCCGGCCGGTGTGGAAGCCTCGGTGAGCGGGGTGGCGGCGCTGGAATATGTGGTTGAGGATGGCGATCAGGATCAACTGAATCCGCTGGGCGTCAACTGTTTGCGCAAGATGCCCGGGTACGGCCATGTGATCTGGGGTACCCGCACCCTGGCGACTAATGTCAACCCGGAGTGGCGTTATGTACCGGTACGGCGGACCGCACTCTACATCGAGAGCAGTGTTCGCAACGGTATTCAATGGGCGGTGTTTGAGCCCAATGATCACCGGCTTTGGTCGTCGCTTCGTGCCAATATTGGTGCCTTTATGGACGGGATGTTCCGTGCCGGCGCTTTCCAGGGGCAAAAATCTTCGGACGCCTATTTTGTTCGCTGCGGTATCGGCGACACCATGACCCAGGATGATATCGATCGTGGCCAAGTTATCGCCGTGGTCGGTTTTGCCCCTCTGAAACCGGCCGAATTCGTCATCGTTCGTATCCAGCAAAAAGTTGGTCAATCTTGATGGATTCGTAAAAGAACAAAAAACGTTCATTACGCAGCAGATAAACCAGTGCGTTACGAAGCACGAAACGTCGTTCTCGCAGCTGTATCACGAGAACGACAGCCTACTAAGGAGACATAGCAATGGCTGCTCCCACATTTCCCGTTAACGCCCATCGCCACGACCCGTACCGAACCTTCAAGTTTCAGATCCTCATCGACGGTAAACCGGTTGCGGGCTTGAAAAAAATGGGTGCACTCAAACGCAAGACCGAGGCTATCAAATGGCGCTCCGCCGGTGATCCGAGTTCGGAACGCATTTTGCCCGGTGGTACCAGTTACGAGCCCATCACCTTGGAGCAGGGACTTTCCCATGATCCGGTTTTTGAGAACTGGGCCAACCTGGTCAATAATGTCGAAGGTGACGCGGCAATGTCTTTAAAGAATTTCCGCAAGGATATCGTCATCAACGTGCTCAATCTTCAAGGGACGGTAGCCATCTCCTACCGCTTGTACCGGGCCTGGGTTTCGGAATATCAGGCACTGCCGGAAATGGATGCCGGATCTATGAATGCGGTCGGTATTCAGACCCTCACCCTGCAGCACGAGGGATGGCAGCGGGATACGGCTGTAGTCGAGCCAACGGAGAGCTGATAAACGAAAAGAGGAAAGGGCGTGCTGCTTCCAGGCGGACTCATTGAACAGGAAAATCGTTACCGGCAATGGTCGTTTAAACCGGTGTCCGGTGCTCTGGAAATGGCCTTGAGCGAGACTGCGCAGCAGATTGTCAACACGCCGCGGGCAGTGACCCGGGTCTTGGCGCTGGCGCTTTCACAGTTGGGGGGACAAGCGGCAACCGAGGCGCGGGTTGCCGGTCTCTGTGTGGGCGACCGCCAGTTTCTCATGCGCGAGTTAGAGCAACATTTGGGCAGCGGCGGCGGTTGGTTCCATGCCAACTGCAGCGGCTGTGGTGGCCGATTTGATTTTCAGTTGCAGTACGCCGACCTGCCCGTGCAGGAAGCCGGGCCAACGTACCCCCTGGCCCGGATGCAGTGGCAAGGTCGGCAGATCTGCTTCCGTCTGCCCACTGGTGAGGATCAGGAGCGGTTACTGGAAATTCCGCAGGAACAGGCCCACGGTTGGTTGCTGGAACAGCTGGTCCAAGAGCCGGGAAATGTCCATGACTGGAATGACGAAATGGTGCAACTGGTGGACGAGGCGCTGGAGTCCATGGCCCCGGGGATTGTCACCAAGATCCAGGCTGGGTGTCCGGAATGTTCCTCGGTCAACACGGTGGAGCTTGATCCCTACCGGGTGCTTTCTTGGAAGGGTGAGGAACTGCTGCACCAGGTGCACCAACTGGCTAGCCACTATCATTGGAGTGAGGCCGAGATCCTTGGGCTGCCAAGGGCACGGCGGCTTCGCTATCTCGATCTGATTGATCGCAGCCGGGGGATGGCCAAATAGGATGAGTTTACTGGGCGACACCATACGCGATGCGCATCGGCCCCTACCAGGCGGGGATAACGGGTGGCTGCGACGGATGCCGCTAGAGGAATACGCGGACAGCAGCCCTGAGGAGGATATGGCGTCCTTGGGCATGCAGAGCGTGTCCAGGTTTCAGAAGGAGGGGCTGTCGCCAACGATGACGGCGCCCCGAGAGGCGTCCTTTCGGTCGGGGGGAACTCTGGCTGATGACCCTTTGTCAGTGGAGAGCAAGGTTGAAAAATCGAGCGTATCTACCAGCGGTGTCAACGGCAACGAAGACATCTTTTCCGTATTGGGCGACAATCGAGGGAACGAACTGGCAACAGGACAGGTCAATCATAGAAGTCCAAGTTGGACAACGGCAGCCAAGATGAGCTCCGAAACGAGTACGCATCAGTCAGAAGTTATGTCTGAGCCGATTGAATCGGATTCTGCACATCAGCGGCATCAGTCCCACGAACAACAAGGCATTGCGCGATTTGTTAGTGAACAAGAGGAAACGTACCAGAGCCGGGTTCCGGGTCAGGGCGCCCCTTCTGAATCTTTTACCGCACCGATCAACCCCCTGAGATCGGTACAACCGGGGCCGACTCCAGTCGGATGGCCGTCTGTCCCAGGTCAAATCCTGTGGCCGGCTGGAGCGGCTCCCGGTCAGGCAGTGGACCCACAAGGATCGGTGGGGGAAAATGCCGATTCTTTCCAAGTCTCCTCGCCGCCACCAGAAGAGCCGGTTGGCATACCGCAGGCGGCAACTGCAATGAGCTCTCCCTTTGCCCGCGAATTTTCTCCTTCCGCGCCGGGGGGACAGTCGGCAAGCAGCCCGATGGAATCATCCAGCCCGCAATTGGTTATTGGTCGTATCGATGTCGTGGTGGTGGCCAAGCAGGAACAGGCAGCCACTCGTGCGCTTTCTTCACGGCAATCAGATTCCGGCTTTGTCAGCCGCAACTACCTAAAACGGCTCTGATATGGCACTGGCATCTTCACCACTCTCCCAGGTCTGTAAAGGTATCCGCACCTATCTCGACGGCGCGATCAATGGATCGGATCGCAGCAAGGTCAGCGTGGTACTCTCCACCCCGGCGGAAACCGCTTCAACCGGGGCTGGTGATTCTGATCACCGACTCAACCTCTTTTTTTACCGCTTTGAACCCGCAGGCCTGTTTCCCGATATCCTTCCCGGAGAAACCGGTTGGATGCGGGCATTTTGTCTCGTCACCCCTTTTTCCAGCGAAGAGGACAGCGTTGGCCCCGGCGAAAACGACCTGCGTCTGGTCGGCGAGGTTAGCCGCATCTTTCACGAAAAACCGATTTTTGATCTCGATGTCGACGGTGAGCGCTACCACCTACAGGTCATTCTCCAATCTTTGGCACTGGATCAACTCAATCAACTCTGGTCCACTCAAGGGGACACGGTCTACCGGCCTTCTTTGCTCTATGAGATCTCGCTTATGCCGGTGGTTCCGATAGACAAGACCGTTCCCGCGCCACTGACCGGCGCTCTCGGGCTACAGCTCCAATCCACCTTGGACACCCAGGCGGTGCGTGCAGCCGGGACCCCACCGGTAGTGGTCCCCATGGTTCCGGATACCCGCCAGGCGGATTGGACCCCAGCAGTGGCCCTGGTCTATCAGGGCACCTGCGCCTTAAGTCTTCTCTTCCAGGTGGGCAGTCCCGAATTGGCCACCTTTGTTCCCCAGGTCTGGTTGGCCGGGGAGGTTGGATCCTCAGTGGCGCTGTGTTGGGAAACCTGGGAGCCAGGGCAGGGCTGGCAGCCGGTGCTCCCCTCGACTCCGGTGCTGACCCCAAACCGTGGAGTCGATCCCGAGAGCGTGGCTGAGGCAACGGTGCTTCCTGCACCCTTACCCTTTAACGATCGGGCCGGGCAGATGCTCCTTTATGCGGAACGGAGCCTGGTTCGTCCCACTGACGGCACCTTGGTGCAACTGCGCTCCAATCCGCTCTTAATTACCCTTTATACGGGTTGATGCTATGAATGCGCCCTTGGACGATCTTCACCTCCTCTCCCGATTCGATGCCGAGTGGCGTCGGCTGGAATTGTTGTGCTGGTGTCTGGCCAAAGGGCGGCGGGGGGAAGGTCTCGGCGATGGGGAAATGGAGCAGCTCAGGCAACTGCAGGCCGAGGTGCATACCCTGCGGGAACCTGAGGCTACTTGGGAGAGTGTACTTGGCCTGCGGCTGCATCCCCTGGAATACGATATCCTTGCCTGCGTATTGGCGCCGGAGGTAGAGCCCCGGCTGGGTTGGAGTTTCCAGAGTCTTCAGGCCGGACTCAGCCAGCCTTGGGCCACGCGCAGCCTGATTCAGGAACTCCTTGCCCTGGACAGCACCCAGGCAGAACAGCTGCGTCAGGCCCTGGGACCGCAGGGGGGGCTGCGTCGGCGTCGTCTGATCCGTTGCGAGCAGGAGGGGCCTTTTCAGCCGATCCATCCGGAATCCTGGCTGCTTGCCCGGATCAGCGGTCGAGAAATTGAGATCCCGCCACCACCCGGTGCCACTGCGGTTCACCAGCAGGCCACCTGGAAGGATCTGGTACTGCCGGCCAGCCGGCTGGCCATGTTGCGCGAGTATTTGCTCTGGATCGAGCAACGGGACACGGTGGTCAACTGCTGGCAGGGACAGAGCGTGGGCGGCCCGGTGGCCCTTTTTACAGGTCCATCAGGCACGGGAAAGACCTTTGCCGCCTCTGTTTTGGCCAATGCCTTGGGCTGGCAACTTTTTCGCGTCGACCTTGGCCGCTTGGTGAGCAAGTATGTAGGCGAGACCGAGGAGAATCTCAACCGGCTCTTTGATGCGGCCCACGATCAGCCCATGGTGCTCCAGTTCGACGAGGCCGATGCCCTTTTTGCCAAACGGGGGGAGGTCAAGGAAGCCCGTGACCGCTATGCCAACATGGAGGTCAGCCACCTGCTTACCCGGATCGAGTCCCATAGCGGCCCCTGCATCCTCACTACCAACCTGCGTAAACAGATGGATGGCGCCTTTACCCGTCGCTTTCAGATGGTGGTCGATTTTCCGCGCCCGGATACGGAAGCCCGATCTGCCCTCTGGCGACGTCTACTCCCACCGCTGGCACCGCTTGATGCGCAGGTGGACTATGATTTTCTCGGCTCTGCCGTGGCTTTGACAGGCGGCTCTATCCGTAACGCAGCACTCCATGCCGCCTACCTGGCAGCCGGAGGCGAAACTTCGATCAGTTTAGGTCACATAGCCCATGCGGTCTGGCGGGAACTTGGCAAGGAGGTGAGGGAAATCAATCCTCAGGATTTGGGACCGTTGGCGGAATATCTGCCCCCGGAGCTGGTTAATGAGCACTGAGATCGGTCAGCTTCAGCTGCAGTTGCCCCCCGGATTTGAGAAGCGGGCTCAGCGCATCGGTCGTTTGGTTGGCGAAAACCTGGCCGGTTACACCAGCTTGCCCACAGGCCGAATTGAGCACCTGCGAGTGGGGCCGGTGGCGGTGGAAACGCACCATACCGATCAGCGGGTGGCCCAGCGGATAGCCGATTCGATTCATGCCGCCATCAAGGCCGATCTAACTTAAGAGGAGAGCGACGGATGTTATCGCCTTTACGTGGATTTCTGGTGGAATACGGAACGGGTACGCCACCGCTCATGCTCTCTTTTCGTTTTAATCCCCAAAATCTGACCCGTAACCGCACTGTAACCCTGAATCTGGGTTCCACGCCCGCCACCCGCGGCGGCTACGATTTTGCCCTGCCCTCGGAGACCTCTCGGGTTGCACAGGGGGTTTCGGTGGAACCCGAGTCCTTTGATCTTGAAATCCTGCTCGATGCCACCGACCGAATGAATGACGGGGATCCCATCACCCAAACTCTGGGGATTCAACCGGAACTGGACACCCTGCGCTCCATGGTTGAACCCAAGATCCAGGGACCGGACGGCGTGCAGGCCTTGGCTGGCCTTGGATTCGGCGGAAACCGCGCCTTCCAGCGATCCCTGTCGGCTTCGGTCCTGCTTTTGGTCTGGGGGGTGCATGTGTTGCCGGTTTTTCTTAAAAGTGTCGAGGTGAGCGAGTCGGCCCATTTGCCGACCCTCACACCGTATCGGGCCACGGTGAAGCTGAATCTCCAGGTTATTGAAGGCAATAATCCCTTTTATGCCGTGGAAAAAGTGCGGCAGGTGATCGGCGCGAAACTTAATAGCATCCAAGCGGGAGGTTTGATCTGATGTTGCTTAATAATTCCCGCTACAAGAATGGACGTCGTTTCGAGGCCGACGAACAAGGCCAGATCCGGTGCAAAGGAATCCGCGAACGGGTGATCGGGCCTGCGGTCGGGGTGGTGGAACATGTGATCGAGGCGGGTGATCGCCTCGATCTTCTTGCCCACCACTATTACAACGATGCCCGCCTCTGGTGGCGGATTCTCGATGCCAACCCGGATCTGACCAGCGGGGTAGAGCTGTCGCTGGCCGGAAGGGCCGGTGAAGTTATCCTCATTCCCAAGGCCAAGGAGTAGAATATGCTGCTTGATCTTTTTGCCAGGCAAGATCGTGATCCTGCCGAATGTCTCATCACCGTCGATGGGGCGGAGATCGATGGGCTCTATCCTTTTCTGCTGGAGGTCAGGGTGGAGTGCAGTCGAACCGAGGCCGCCACCGCCACCCTCACCTTCGAGACCCGGCGCAACGAGTTGGGCGCCTGGACGGTGCAGGATGCGGGCATCCTCGAACCCTGGGCCCGAATTGTCATCACTGCTGCTTTCGGAAGCCGGGAAGAGGAGGTGATGCGTGGTTATATCCGTGAGGTGCGTCTGGAAACCCCCGAGGATGCCGGTAGGGCTCAGGTGGTGGTGGAGTGCCAGGATGATTCTTTGCGTCTGGACCGGACCCATCAGCGCCGGACCTGGGGTGCCTCGGATCTGCCCACCAGCGATACCCTGATTCTCACAGAGATTCTCTCTTCTTATGGACTGCTGCTGCATCAGGACAGCGAATCGGGACAGGAACGGCTGGTCGGCATCGCCCAGAACGACACCGACATCAAATTTCTTAAATCCCGGTCCGAGTTCAACGGTTACGAGCTGATTTTTCGCGAGGGGCGGGTCTACTTCGGCCCCATGCGACTGGAGGCGGATCCGCAGTGGACGATTCTGATCTATGGCGGTGAGGCCACCAACTGCCTGTCCCTGTCGGTCCGTGCCAACGGCCATCAGCCCGATGCCGTGGCATACGATGCCCCCACGGACAGCGGCGATAGGGTCGATTCACCGGAGCCTGTCCGTTCCAACCTTTTTCTGCTCGGGACCAGCCGTGCCGACAGCAGCCATGCCGGACTGGAAGATTTTGTCTGGCGGATATCGGCTGAGGCCGGGGCAGATGCAGCCCGTTTGCAGGCCCTGGCGCAGATGAAGGCCAATGATCTGGACATCCACCGTCTTCAGGGAGAAGGCGAACTCGATGGCGCACTCTACGGCCACGTGCTCCAGGCTGGCCTGCCGGTGGCGGTGGATGGTCTGGGTGAGCGTATGTCCGGTATCTACTATGTCGACAGTGTCAGCCACAGTTTCACCGCTGTGGGATATCGCCAGCAATTTCGCCTGCTGCGAAACGGGTACGGTGATAATCTCGATACGGTCACCGGACTGATGAGTTCACTGGCAGGAGTGATCTGATGCCCGATGATCTCCAACAACAACTGACGCAAAGCCTGCGAGAACGCCGTGCCTATGGCAAATACCGGGGATTTGTTACCGATAATGATGATCCACAGCGATTGGCCCGGGTGAAACTGCGGGTACCCAGTCTCCTGGGTGAGGCGGAAACCGACTGGGCTTTGCCCTGTCTGCCTTGCGGTGGATTGAGTAATCGAGGTCTGTTCACCGTTGCCGAGATCGGTGCCCAGGTTTGGGTGGAGTTTGAGGGTGGCAATCTCGATTTCCCCATTTGGACCGGGACCTTCTGGCAGCAAAGTGGTGATATTCCCGAGGAGGTGCAGGATCAACCCACCACACTGGTACTCCGAACTGCCAGGGGCCATGTGCTGCTCTTCGAGGAAAAAGATGGAGATGAGACGGTGCGGTTGCTGCATGCCAATGGGGCAAAACTGGAGATGGATAAGGACGACATGGTCCTGCTTACCAATAACAACGACGACCGGTTGACCCTGGATGGCCAAAACAGCAAGGTCGTGTTGGAGGATGCAAGCGGCAACACCCTGACGCTGGACAGCAGGGGCATCGCTATGGAGGATGTAAGCGGCAATAAGCTCACCATGGCATCGTCCGGAATTACCCTCAGCACCTCGGGCGTCCTGAGTCTGGAAGGCAGCATGGTCCAGTTGGGGGGCAGCTCCGGTGAGCCGGTAATTAAAGGAACTAGTCTGCTCACCCTGCTGGCGACCCATATCCATCCCTCCAGTATGGGGCCTACCGGGCCTCCGGTTCCCCAGGGCGAGATGAACAGTCTCTCCACCAAGGTTACCAGTGCATAAGGAGCTGCCATGGCACGCCGACTGATCGATCCTCCCTATCTGGCCTTTCCCATTAAAATTGATGCAAACGGCCCCCGTCTGGCTGGCCGTTCTGAGCATATTCGCGGCCAGATTGAGCAAGTATTGTTCACCTTGCCGGGAGAACGGGTGTTCCGCCCCGAGTTTGGGGCGGGGGTCAAGGTCTTGGTCTTTGAACCCAACAGTACGCCCCTGTGGCAGATCACCAAACGCCGCCTCCTTTCCAGCCTGGCCGATGCCCTCCAGGGCGAGGTCGATCCCAAGAGTATCGAGGTCGAGGTCAACGGTGAGGAGGCCACCCTGACGATTACTATTGCCTACACGCTGGCTGCCATCGGCCACCGTGAAAGCCAGGTCTTTACTGTAGGAGCCGGATGATGGCTGTGGATCCAGTTGCCGATTTGTTGTTTGACGGTGCCTGTCCCGATTGCGGTCGGCGGTTGATCAATCTACCGGACGTGCTGCCCGAGTTGGGCGACGATTTTGACTGGGATCAGCGCGACTACGACGGATTTCGTCTGTTCATGTTCCAGGAATTGGCTGCCCGCTTTCCCGAGCGCCGTCGCTGGACCCCCGCCGATGTCGAGGTGGCCCTCGTTGAAGTCCTGGCCTACGCACTGGACCAGTTGTCCGACGGTCTTGATCGAGCCATGGCCGAACGGTTCCTCGAGACCGCCCGTCGGCCCGAGTCCCTGCGTCGGTTGCTGCTTTTGATCGGCTATGATGCTGCGGCCATCGGCAAGCGGATGCAACAGGGGCCCTTTACCGGTCTTGATGGGGATCAGGCCGCAGCCGCCTTGACCAGCGAGGACCGGCTGCGCTTTGACGACTGGTGGCTTGATCATCCGGAGCAGATGGAGCAAGCCCGCATCGACGGGCCGCGTTCTATCCATGACCAACATCGTATGGTCACTCTGGAGGATTTCGAGCAGCAGTTGGAGCGTCATCCTCTGGTGTTACGGGCCCATGCCTGGGAGCGCTGGGATGGTTCCTGGTCCACGGTGCACGTGGCGGTGATCAACTGGCGTCGTTTGCATCTAGATAGCCCATGCGACGACTTCGGCGACGATATCTGGGCGCAGACCCTCGCCTTTCATGCCCAGCGCGGCCTACATCTACCCGAGAGGGAAGACAGCCCCAATGTACGTTCGATCCTTTATCCTTTTCTTGAGGCCTATCGCATGGTCGGCCAGGAAGTGGTGCTTGAGGAGGCGGTTGAGGTGGGCATGGTGATCAGCCTCTCGATCCAGGTCAATCAGGAGTACTTCCAGTCGGAGATTCGCCATGCGGTGGAGCGGGCCTTGGGCACTGGACCCGGCGGATTTTTTGCCCCTGGGCGATTACGTTTTGGTGAGGATCTTTGGGCCAGTGACCTGTATCAGCTCCTCATGGGACTGAGCGGGGTGGACAATGTCTGTCTCAACCGATTTAAACGGCTTGGCGACCGTTTTCGCGACCAGTCGGCCAGCGGCCAGATCGTGCTTGAAGGTCTTGAGGTTGCCATCTGCGACAACGACCAGGCCCGCCCGGAACGGGGGTATTACACCCTGAGCTTGCATGGAGGACGGAAAGGATGAGCGATCTGACCCGGTGGAACCGTGCGGGCCTGTCCCGGTTCAGCTATATCGATGGGAATGCGGCGGTTTTTCTTGAGCGGATGCGAGCCGGTCTGGCCGATCGCTTCCCCCAGTGGCAACCGGTTTCCGGTGGAGCGCCTCCGCTTGATGGCGAAAGCGAAGAGGTGAAAAAATCACGGCTTGAAAACCTCTATGCAGCTGATCCCAGAGATATGCTCTGGCAAGTGACCCGGCAATTTGCCCGTTCCTGCCATGTGCTGGGCGGACATGTCGATGCTTTTGCCAACGAAGCAACGCTGGAAACCGCCAGTCAGTGGGAAAATCTGCGCCGTCTGGTCGCCCTGCTTAACTATGCTCCACTGCCACCGGCCTCCGCTTCTGTACCGTTGGCACTCCAGGTCAAGGCCGGGAAAAAAGGTACTCTTGCCGCCGGTCTTCAGGTCAAGCACGCACCCAAAAGCGGCAAACCGATCATCTTTGAGACCCAGGAAGAACTCATCGTGGATGCGGCCTACAACAGTTTGCGGGCCAAGGGCTATCAGATCTCTCCGCAAGGGCTTTCCGGGACCGAGCTGCTTGTAGTCGGCCATCTGGACAAGGTGCGTGTCGGTGATCCCCTGGTACTCGAAAATCAGGTGAGCGGCAAGCTCTCTGCCCATCTGGTTCAAGGTCTTGTGCTGGAGGGAAAACAGACCACACTTTCCTTGACCCCGGCCATTGCCGCCGGCTTTACCCTGGGCACAACGCTGGTCCACCTCTGTCCCAAGGAGCGTCTCAAACCGTTGGGTCCGGCCACCAAGGGCGTGGAGGCAGTGGGCCACAGTCTGCAGTTGGCCTCCGGCAGCAAGGGCTTGGCTCCCGGAGACATCGTTGTCATTCGTTCCGAGGACAACAAACCCTTGTATCGGCGGATCAAGGCCGTTCATGACGACCGGTTGGTCTTTTACCGGCCCATTAACCAGTTGACCCTCAATGGGGCCACGGTCGCCCGGCCGGTTGTCCTGCCACTGACCGAACTGGCCAACCCACCCAAAGGGCGGGTTATTTATACCACGGACAAGGATGGACAGGTCAAGGGGACAGTGCTTGATATCGTCTATGCAGCCGGTGATTGGTCACGTCTTGAGGGGCAATGGTTAGCCGATGTTATACATCGCGGAACAGGCACGTCGAAACGGGAGTATTTGCCCGCGTATTACTGTCTGCATAGCAAGTATGTGCCGGTGGATATGGACAGCAGTTTTGTCGAGGCTGGCGACCGGCCTGGATATACCACCCTGACCCTGACCTGGCATCAGGATACCGACGGCATTCCCGGCGATATCGATCTGCGCTTGAACAATCCCCAATCCCTGTTGGCCCCGCCGACCGAGCCCGGTCCCTGGCCGGTGGATACCTTTCTCAATAAAAGTGAGGAGGGACGTCTGATTCGGCAACTGGTGACGGAAGCCTGCAAACAGACCACGGGAGGCGATCTGGCGGTGGTGATGAAAGGCGGGCAGATGGCCTGGGCCCGTTTGGGCACGGTGGCCCAGGACCGTGAACATGAGGAAACCATTCTCAGCGCCGATCCCCAGTGGCAAGATCGGGGCGGCGGCCCCTTTTT
>JAQUEZ010000442.1 GCA_028684915.1 Desulfobulbus sp. | reverse complement strand
GCCGCAACGGTTGGCATTATATGGTTGTCGGGTTTTCTTTTTTTCTTATTCAGTAAAGCTAATCCTTTCGGCAAAATTGATTTTTTAACATGGTGGTCTTATTGGCAATCCTACCAGGACGATCAGGCCGTGGCGAAACGGCTCATGGTATCTTTGATCGTAGCGACCGTGGGGGTTTACGGCGTGGTCATTGTGGCTGTCGTTGCCGCCCTGCGCGACGTGCGGACACTCCATGGTGATGCCAAATTCGCTAAAACATCGGAAATAGAGAAAGCCGGACTTTTTGCAAAGTCTGGCATTATTGTCGGCAAATGGAAAAACCGCTACTTGGTTTTCACCGGCATGCAGTTTGTTTTGCTCGCCGCGCCAACTCGATCCGGTAAGGGCGTCGGGATCGTCATTCCAAACCTGCTTAGCTGGGCCGAATCTGTTGTTGTAATGGATGTGAAGCTGGAAAATTTTCTCATTACATCCAAATTTCGAAGGAAGCGCGGCCAGGACGTTTTTTTATTTAATCCATTTTCCATTTCTGCAGACGCGGAAAATAACCCGTTAAACGCCAAAACACACCGCTACAACCCCCTGGGGTATGTTAGCGATGACCCGCGAATGAGAGTAACCGATATTTTGGCTATCGGTTACTCGATCTATCCAGGGGAAGGCCGCGATGCTTTTTTTGATGATGCCGCCAGAAATTTATTTCTTGGTTTGACATTATATCTCTGTGAAACCCCTTTACTTCCCCGCACAATGGGGGAGCTTTTGCGTCAATCATCGGGCAAGGGGTTGCCTATCAAAGATCACCTGTTGAATATCGTCAGACACCGCAATTACCGAGAAATCGAAAATGTGAACGAAGAAACAGGCGAAACAACAAAGACGCTTGTGCCAATTACGGAGTGGGATGGCGAGGGGCTACCGCCGTTGTCGAGGGAATGCGTTGACGCCATAAACCGCTTCACGTCCACATCAGATAACACGCTGTCAAGCATCATGGCCACCTTTAATGTGCCTTTGACGATATGGGCCAGCCCTATGGTAGACGCGGCAACGTCCGTAAACGATTTTGATTTGCGCGATGTGCGGAAAAAACGCATGTCGATTTATTTGGGTGTCCCGGTCAACAAGTTGGCTGAGGCAAAGTTACTCATGAATTTATTTTATACGCAACTTGTGAGTTTAAATACAAATCAACTTCTTTACGCCCTGCCAGAGTTAAAATACCAGTGTTTGATTTTAGCGGATGAGTTCACCGCGCCGGGCCGCATTGGCATCATCGACAAGGCCAATAGTTACATGGCTGGTTACGGCCTGCGGTTATTAACCATTATCCAATCACCTGGGCAACTTGAAGCCGATCCGCCAAGGGGCTACGGCCGGGATAGCGCTCGCACCTTCACGACCAATCACGCTTGCCAGATTTTTTACACCCCGCGCGATCAGCGAGACGCTAACGAGTATTCGGAAGCGTTGGGGTACATGACCGTTTTCTCCAGAAATAAAAGCAACGGCAGGGGCGGCACAAGCCTAACCGAATCCTTTGGGGAGGGTGCCGGACATCGCCGGGCGCTCATGTTGCCGCAAGAACTCAAAGAAATGAGCCAGGGCAAGCAAATTGTTAGCCTGGAGAACACTAAACCAATTTGTTGTGAAAAAATAGCTTATTACGCCGATAAAACTTTTATGGATCGGCTTAAATCGGTATCGAAGGAACTTGCAAAACTTGGCTCTAAGCTGCCCTCTAAAGAACAATTCGAGGCGATTTGGAGAGCGGGCGAATTAGCTGCATTGATACCCATGCTTGATTTGGATTTGCATGAAGCTGTTGTAGAGAATCGCGTTCGGGAATTAACGTCGGAGGACGTTGCCAACGGGATTGATTTACAAAAATTAGCTGTTGATATGACAGCACTTAAAACACCGCAAATAAATAATGACGGCCTCGATTCGGATCAAATTGAAAATTTTGTTAACGACTTTTTCGACGCACTTGATGCCGTTAACGATTACGACGAAATCGATGAAGATGGCACGGGAAGACGGCCAAGTGAATATGAATTGTCAGCACTTGATCAAGAGTTATCTGACGAGGCGAATTTGCTTTATGAATTTAATAGTGTAGAAGAATGTCAAGAAGATCATGGGGAAAACATAATTCATGTTATTGATTTAAGTGTTTTGGACAACAATCAACAACTGAATGTTGATTAAAATTTATAATTATTTATTTTCAATAATTATAAAAAAGGGCGACGCCCAAGAGCGGTTTTATTGGAAATCGCATCAACTTGAAACGCAAGGAGAACAAAATGAACGAGCATTCCACTCAAGAACCTGATAGAAATTTTCCAACAGAAAACCAGGCTAACAATAGCATTGCTGGTGTTTATTTGATGAATGCCGAAGACATTCCAACGGAATTAAAGGAATACGCTATAAATAAACTTAACCCGTCCGAGAACAATTATATCGTTCCGGCGAAAGAAGGCGGCAGTTATTACGGCCCTGTGATTCTTAATAACGAAAACTTTATCGTTCAGGCCGTTGGTCGTGAAAAAAACTGTGCTGTTGTTCATCAAAAAGACAAAATTGAGCTTAAAGGCTCCACTTCATCTTTGGATGAAAAAAAACAACTTAACGGTTTTAATATACAAGTTCACTACACAGGCGATAAAGCCAAGGCGTACCCGTATAAACCAAAAGAGAAAAATGCCGATCAAGAACAGGAAAAGCCAGAACAGCAACAGAAAAAAAGGACAGCGGACAGTATCACTGTTGAAAAAATAATTTCTACCGCTCAAGAATATGCATCAAAAAATATTAAAAATGGCAATCAACGTGCTGCATTTTTGAAACACCTAGAAGGTGTCACGTTGCAATTACAACAAAAAGAATTGCCCTCTCAATCTAAGAGCATGGAAAATTCTGCAACACCGCAAAAAGATACTCCATCGAAACAGGCTGACATAGAGCGATAATAAGAGGGACAAAGATGAAAAATATCTACACATTATTCAACGCAGAAACTCTCGAAAGCCGCGATTTTGAGAGCGCCAGGGAAGCTGGAGCGGCCTTTTTTAATGAACCTCGCAATAATCGCCCCTATGTAATTGAAACAACAGATGGAACCAAGGGCCGATCAATGGCTTTTACTCAAATTCATGGAGAATATGATAACGGCGATCAAAAGTTTGTAAAAATATTGCCCGATTCGCACGAAAACGATTCTGAATTTCGCGCCGGTTACACAGAAGCATTAGAGAAATCAATCAAAGAACGTCTTAAACAAATTGATTGGAAAAAATATAGCCTGATCGACCCGGCAAAATCGCCCCGTTTAGATAATCATCTGAATGATGATATCGAGACATTGGTAGTCTTAAATCCTGACAAGGCCATAAAAATTTGGGAGGTCCGTGCCCCTGAGTGGGCGACGTTTCCGATGGATCAAGAAGTAAATGCTATTGAGCGTTTAGTCGATCCCGACATAACGCAGCATTTAAAAATAAGTTCCCTTGGCCAACAGGCTGAAGGAAAAAGAATAACCGTTGAAAATTTGTCGGAAAAGGCCACTGAACAGCAAAACGATAATCGACTTGCAGAGCATACAGGCGCGGAAACTGATTATTCCGAACAATTACTGACCGAGCGTGAAAAAAACAGACAAGTTGTACTCATGGAGCAAGTGCATCAACAATTTCGAGTTTCCGGCGCAAAATTTTATTTTAAAGACCATGCTCAACGAGTGGCATTTACCGACAAGGGTTTACGGATGGTATCTCCAACAAACGACGAACGTGTCTCTCGCGCAATGGTAACAATGGTGGAGGCCAAGGGATGGAAGACTATTCGCGTATCAGGGCATCCCGATTTTCAGCGTGAGGTTTGGATGGAGGCCACCTTGCGCGGGATCAGGGTTCGCGGTTTCAAGCCCCAAGAACAGGACTTGAAAGAACTGGAAAGTCGGAGTGAGGCACGATCTAAAAACATGGTTGAACACGAAGCCACCGGCGAGCGCCAGCGCACACCGGGTACTCACGAACAAAACTTAGAAATAACCCCACAGCAACAGGTAAACGAAAACC
>JAQUEZ010000441.1 GCA_028684915.1 Desulfobulbus sp. | reverse complement strand
CTCCCGGATGTCCCGTCTCGCCAGGGAGAAGTTCATCCGGACCGTGGCCTTGAGCAGCAAATGGGAGCGCTACGCTTACTCCCGGTACTTCAACCAGGAGCCGGGAAGCCGTCTTTCCCTGCAACAGGTCATTGCAGAAATCCAGACCACCTTCCGTTTTGAGCTGACCAAAAAACAGATCAGCCGGATCCGCAATATTCGCTCCAAAGCCCAGGTCGCCCGGTACCGAGACATGAAGAAAACGGCCCAGGAGATTTCTTACATCGCGCAAACTAAGAAGTAAGAAACAACGTTTCTTGATGATGACAAAACCGACTTCAACGGCCCGAAAAAGAGAGCACGAGAAAATCATGACCGCCCACCTGATTCCCATCCTGATAACCGTTCTGATCCTGAGCGTCTCGCCGCTCATGGCCAGGGAGATTCGCCAGGAACGCTTCTCCCTGCTGAGCGAGATTGTGCAGGTGACGGACCGGGAGACCTTCGTCCTCACCAGCACACCCAATCACCGCCAGCCAGCCTGCAAGGAAAGGACCGTAAAGGTCACGGATGGTTGTGAGCTTCCGGTGGTGCATTTCCAACTCGACAGCGCCCAGCTGTCGAAGATCGAGCAAGATGCCCTGCTGACAGCCCTGGCCCAATGCACCATCGCTCCGGGAACCGGGGTGATCGTCACCGGTCACACCTGTTCGCTGGGCACCGAAGAGCGCAACCGCATCCTCTCCCGACAGCGGGCAGAACAGGTGGCAGCGGTTCTTCGTGGCCAAGGCTACACCGTCTCCGAAGTAGCGGCCATGGGCTCGCAGCACCCCCTACCCGGCAATGAAGACCTGGCCAATAACCGGCGAGTCGAACTCGCTGTTATCCAGCCGTAACCTGCCTGAACGGCAGATATTTCAACAACTCTTTGAAGGAGACCGAGATGAACCCAATGCACCGCTTCCGCAAACATTTGCACATGACCACCTGGATGGCGGCTGTGCTGTTTTCCCTGCTCAAGGCAGGCAACGCCTTGGCCATGACCGTACCGGCAGCAGGCTCCTTTGCCTATGACCTCTACGACATCGGCATCAACCAGATCCTGCTTGGCCCGGTGGGCTTCACCGGCGGGGTGGCCTGCATGTGCGTGGCCGCGATCTTGGCCATCCGGCAGATGATCCTGCCGGCGGCCGGGGTTGTGTTGGGCGGAGCCTTCCTGCTCCGGGCCAACACCGTGGTCGAAACCATCGGCGCCTTGATCTGCTGAGGGGAACATGGCCGGCTCATCCCGCAAATTTCCCCAGTATCTCTCCCGACCCTTCCAGGTGCTGTGGTTTGAGGTCGATGAGCTGGCCATTTTTACGTTCACCCTCACCGTTGCCCTGATCTACGGCGGTCTGGCCTGGATCGTCTTTGTCGCCATCCAGTACGGCTACATCCGCACCAAGAGGAGCAAACCCAGGGGATTTCTCAAGCACCTGCTCTATGCCTGTGCCTTGCTGCAGATGAAAAACTATCCCGGCTACTTTGAACAGGAGTTCCACGAGTGAAACTCAACACCTATGTGCAACAGAGCAGCAACCTCTATGCCCTCAACCGCTTGCTCCAGTATGTGGTGTTTGTCCTGGCGGTCTGTCTGGTGTTCACCTCCTTCATGGCCTACCGGGCGGTGCGCTATCAGAAGGTGATCCTCATCCCGCCGCAGATGACCGGCACGGTGGAATTCGTCCAGGGCAAGCCGACCGAGGCCTACATCCAGGACATCAGCCGGCGGATCATCAGCCTGGCCACCACCTATTCGCCCAGTACGGCCCGCAAGCAGTTCAACGAGTTGCTGGTCTACTACGCACCCGAGTCCTACCCCGAGGCCTCCACGCTCTGGTACTCGCTGGCAGGACGGATCGAAGAGTCCCAGGTTAGTTCGGTGTTCTATCCGCAGACCTTGACCATGAAGGACAACCGCATCGAGGTATTTGGCGATCTGAAGCAGTACACCGGCAACACCCGGTTGGAAAACACCACCCGGACCTATTTCCTCGACTACCAGATCCGTGACGGCCGGTTCTCCCTGCTGGCCTTCAAGGAGAAGGAAAAATCAGGAGAAGAGAGGAGTGACAAATGAAAAGTTTGTGCCTTTCCATCGGCTGCTTGTTGCTAAGCACCGGCCATGCTCTGGCCGGCGAAGGTGTTCCCGCTGAGGTGCCCACCATGGTGGAACTCTCGGCCCGGGAGATCAACCGCATCGTCTGCCCCGGACAAATGAGCGATCTGATCTTCTCTGAAGAGAAGGGGCTGACCGGCCATTTCTCCGGCAACAATGCCTTCATCAAGTTCACCGCCGAGGAAGTGGGCGGCAAACTCAAATACAGCAAGGAGCCCAGTGAGATCTATGCGGTCTGCAACGGTTCGGTCTACACCATCATCGGCGCCCCGGCGGAGATCAATGCGGTCACGGTCCGGCTTGCACTGCCCAAGAGCGAGACCGTGGAGAAGAACATCGCCCGCTACAAGAACATGCCCTTGGAGAAGCAAGCCCTGCAACTCATCAAGGAAGCCTACGACGGGGTGTTTCCTTCGAGCTATCAGGTGATCGACAAAAAACAACCGGTGCACCTCTGTCCGGACATTGATCTGGTCCGGCAACAGGTGGTCGAGATCGAAGGCGTCGGCTTACGGCTCAAGTCTTTCAAGGCGACCTCGCGGCTGGCCACGGATTTGGAACTGGCCGAGAATATCTTCCTCGCTGCCGCTGTCGGCAACCCGATTCTGGCGGTGGCGATTGAGCAGCACAACCTCAAGCCCAAGCAGTCGACCCGGGTCTTTGTGGTGGAACGCAAGGATCTGCCTGCGGCAACTATGTCTGCCATTGATACCGGAGTTGAGCGATGAAGATCACCGAACGTTTCAATCGACTCACGCCGGTACGCAAGAAGATCGTCATCTGGTCGCTGATAGGAGCTGTTCTCCTGGTTGTCGTGGTGACTGGATACAATTCCAGATCTACCCATCAACCAGGGCAGAGTGGTGAACGAGGTCAGAATACCCGGCTTGAGCCGGATCTGATGGAGAAGACCATTGTCCGCGAGTATCGCCGCAAGTTGGAAGAGCTTGAAGGGCATGTCTCCACCATGCAGCGGGATCTGGAACGGGGTCGGAAAGACCTGGAAGCGACCGAAAGGAGCAATCAGAAACCTACCAGGGAAAAAGAGCTGCCTAAGATACCCGAAGCCGGCGAGATCGAACGCGGCAAGGCAGCCTTTCCGCCGCCCCTTCAGCAACCGGTGGCCGGAGCTGAGGAGAATCCGCATATCGCACCAACCGGCAACCAGAAGGATAAAAAGCGGATCGGCAAGATCACGGTGGTCAAGAACGATAGCCTGCTCAAGGGGGACGCCAAGAAAAAGGGGCGGACCGTGTACTTGCCGCCCTCGTTCATGGAAGCCAATCTGCTGACCGGTTTTGACGCGGCTACCTCGGGCACAAGCAAGAACAGCCCGGAACCGCTGCTGCTGCGGATCAAAACCCCGGCGGTTCTGCCCAATGACATCAAGGCCGAACTCTCCGGCTGTTTTGTGGTGGCCGAGGCGGTGGGCCGGCTCGACAAAGAGCGGGCCGATGTACGGCTGGTCTCACTCTCCTGTCTGAGCAACGAGGGCAAGGCGGTGATCGATGCCCAGGTCAAGGGCTTTGTCACCGATGCGGATTCCAAGGTGGGGCTCTCCGGCCGGGTGGTCTCGCGCATGGGCGCAGCCACGGTCCGGGCCATTGTCGCCGGTCTGTTCGAAGGCGCCGGCGATGCCCTCAAGGCCTCGTCCACCACCACCTCGACCTCGCCGCTGGGCTCCACTTCCACCATCGACGGCTCCCAGGTCGGCAAGTCCGCTCTGGGTACCGGGCTCTCCCAGGGCGCGCAGACCATGAGCGACTTCTACCTCGACCTGGTCAAGCAAACCACCCCGGTCATCGAGGTCGGTGCGGCCAAAAAAATCACGGTCATCGTCTCCGAGGGCAAGGAGTTGGAGATCAGAGACATCAAGAACAATGAGTTCGCGCAACAGTGAACAAGGAGCAGCCATGAGACGAATACTCGCCTGCCTCACCGTGCTTGCCCTGGTC
>JAQUEZ010000440.1 GCA_028684915.1 Desulfobulbus sp. | reverse complement strand
TGCGGTAATCGGACAACCTGCCGCAGTCTGAACCGCAGAGTTGCTGGAGGGTGCTGACCTTCATCGGGTAGGGCAACCGGTGGCTCGCATAGAAGCCATGGAGCCACTTGGCCAGGTCTGTTCTCAAAGCGAGCCGTTGCTGCCATTGCAACTGGGTCCACCCTGCATCGAACAGGGTGGCCAGTTTGGCGTTGAACTTGAGGAAATAGGTCTGATCTTCCTCAGTGTAGTAAAATTCATCCAGCAACGAGCCAGTGTAGGAGAAGGCTTCCCGGCCAAAATGGCTTTGCACCTCAAGGCGGATCTCCACCGCTGAGGCGGTCAATCGCCGCAGCGAGTCCTTGAGCCATTCGCGGCCTGACTTGCCGTGGCTGCGGCCTATGCCCTTGAGAAATCCTTTGGCCGTGAATTGGACGTACTGCCCGGTCGACTGATGGGAAGCGAGATGGAGGGAGTGGGCCAACACATCAAAATCGCCTTGGTCCAGTCGCCAACCGGTGTAGTGGATGTTCAGGCCATTGACTGCGGCGATGGCCTCCCTTTTAACGGCTTTCCGCCGCCCTCTCTGGATGACACCGAATAAGGCGGACCGCAAGCAGAGGTTGGGAATGCCACGCTTTTGATCCGGCCAAGTCGGAATCGGCTGATTCGTATTCAGGGCCTGAATCTTTTCTTGCAGCTCAGGGGAGAGCCGTCTCAGAAAGTTGCATTTCTCGGTTTCCTGCTCCACGGTGATCTACCAGATGTGAATATTCTTTGATTTTCTGCGGCGGCCGGGCTGCTTGGGCTGCTCATCCTTGGTCTCGCCCAGAAACCGGTCCAGGTCCGCCTTGCGGAACAGGATCTTGCCCTTCTGCTGCCCCGATGGTCTGGCAAAAGGGATCAAATGCTGTTCGACAGCCAGTCTTCTGAAATGGTCCGGGGAGTAGCCTGTATATCCAGCGGCCTCTTTCAAGCTCATGGTCTTCCCAATCGTCGTCTCTTTGTTGGCGAGTAGATCGAGAATCCGGTTTTGCTTCTCTTCAATGGCGGCAAGCCTGGCTTCAATATCCATGCTGCCCTCCCTGTCGGATCATGAATCGTTCGAGTGCCGCCCGCATTTCCGAAGGACTTCCCCAAACCCAGATCACCTTGCTGATGCCGGTGACCATTTCGAGGCGAACCGCCACTGCTTTCGGACAGGGCCGTCGGCCGTGGAGGATTTGACTGAGGAAATCGGGCGAGATTTCCGCCTCCAGGGCGATCTGTTTTTGGGTGATCCGCTCGTTCGTTGCGCTCATAGTCAACTATTTGGATGAAAATATAGATGCCGTCAAGAAAAAACTATCGATAATATGTTGTTTTTATTCAATAAAATGAGCAATTGCTCAATAAATGAGCAGGTGCTCATTTATTTCGCCGTGTTTCCGCACCATCATCGCCTCAGTCGGGACCGCGACAGAGTTGGATGCAGGTGTGAAAAAAAAGTCTCTATGAGGATCAGCGGAATGGGGTTCGAGCCTGGTCGCTATCCTCGGCGAGATCGTAGGCCAATGCGGCGAGCTTGCCTATGGTGTCGTCTCTTGCAGGATCGTAACTGTGCGGAATAGGGATGATTGTGGCCTGGATCGCATCCATCTTGACATTTTTTCCGGGAACAGGGATAGGTATGCATTTCCCTGGAAGGACGAAGAAATATGCGGTTGACCCGTCCATCTTTGCGGCGGGTGGATCAGGTGGTGGCGGCGAGCCTTTTTTCTTTTTCCGGTATTCTCGCCAGTAATGGGGATGTTGTTCGCGCCATCGTTTCTGACAGTCGATCTGGTTTTGTCGGTAATCAGGATCAGCGGCTCTTTTTTTTCGCTGCCATTCTCTTTTTCTGGCCCGTTGGCAGTCAGCACGGTTACAGTATTCTTGTTTGGGGTTCCTTGGGTTTACCGGTTGAATTCGATGACAAGCATTGCAGCAGAAGGGTTTCATGGCATCGGTTTCCTTAAACGCGATGGCGCTATGGGTTCAAAAAAACGAGCAAAATGAAGCTCGCGCCATGAGAATTCAACCAAATGCCAATACCGATGATTTTGCAACCCCCTCACGCTTTCGCCCCAGATGCATTCTTGGCTTTTAATTCTTGAGCAAATGCTCTATCGTTTGCGACGTGAATAACCCAATTGCAGAACAGTTCCGGACCGCCTTAAATTACTTGCTTCAGCAGGAGGGAAGGGGCGCTCAGGTGCGTCTTGCCGCGTCCCAGAACATTGACCGGGGCTATCTCAATGCGGTGATCAAGGGGAGGAAGCCAGCGGCCGAAGAGATCCGGCTTAAAATTGCCGATCACTTTGGTATGCTGTATGAGGAAATGTTGGTCTTCGGCCGCCGTGTTCAGGAGGGATTGGTCAAGACGGAAGAAGGGAAGGGTGCCGAAGGGAGCGATGTCGAAGTTGAGAACAACTCTGGAAACGGTATCTCCAGCAAGATCGAACAAGCCCGAGAGATACTCGAATCAGGAACAGGTTGTGATCAGGTACTCTCCAACTTGATTGATACTGTTCATCAAGCGATTATGATCGGCAGGAAGAGCAGGATGATCGAGAACCGATTGGAGGAGATAGAGCGGCGGCTGGAGTTGGTGGAGAAAGAATATGCTTCCTTGAAGAAGGTTGCTCAGAGGTCAAAAATGAAAATTTTAAAGAGAGACGGTTAAGCTCAAAAGCATGCGTGTTGATAAATTCTAATATTGCGATTGACCAAGCATGCCAATTTTATCTATTGCGGCAAGCTTGTGATCATGGAGGAGGTGGGTATAACGCTGTACCATTTGCAAGGTTCTGTGGCCTAAAATGTCGGCAAGGGTGCGGATATCAACGCCGGACATAATTAAATGACTAGCTGCTGTATGGCGGAGGTCATGCATATGTATATCTAGTAATCCTGCCCTTTTTTTTGCAGCATTAAAGGAGTCTCTGAATTTTAAACCTGGTCTTGCTTTTGACCGTTCATTTTTTAGTTGGTCATCATTAAGAAAAACTAAATCCTCCCTCTTTCCATTACTAATTTCCTTAAGCTTATAAAGTTCCAGTGTAAGTTCTTTAGTCAATGGGACCCATCTTGGATCATTATTTTTTGTTGTCGGTAAAAATATAACCCTTTTGTCTAGATCAATCTGAGTCCAGCGTAAACCTGCCGCTTCCGACGATCTCATTCCTGTGTGTAATAATGTAAGGATGTAGTAATAAAATTTATAATTTCTTGATTTTCGGCATGATTCAAGCAGCTTGGATGCTTCGCTGTCAGTGAGGAAACGAGTTCGGCCTCTCGGTGGAGCTGGCCGTTCAATGTCAGCGACCGGATTCTCAACCGGCAGCCCCCACTCCTTTTTCGCCTTACTGAACAAATGAGAGAGAAGTGATAGCTCGTGGCGTACAGGATATGCAGTCACTTCTTGAAGTCGTGCGTCCCGATATTTAGCAACGATTTGAGGTGAAATCGAGCCAAGCGGTGTTTCGGCACCTATTCGTTCCAATAAGCGCTGTGAGGAGCTTTTTTCAAGCATTTGAGTGTTGACTGCCTTTTTCTCCGATATAGTAGATAGATACTTTGTCAGAGCTTGGTTGAGCGTGATGCCCATCGCCCTTTTGGGGCTATTGTACCGTTGATCCTTCATGTCCTGTTCGGTGGCAGACGCCCAAGCGAGGGCTTCTCCCTTGGTGTCGAAGGTTCTGGTAACGGTATCAAACCCCTTTCGGCGGATAGTAGCCTGGTAGCTTACACCCCGCTTGGTTTTGCGTTTCACTATCCTTGCCAATTTTTCCGCTCCATTTTTGCTCCACTTTTAAAGCAAAAGATAGCATGAAATAGCAAAGAATGGCAAGGCGAGAAAGGGTGCGGCGGGAGGGGGAAATGGGCAAAAAAAAGGCTTTATCCCTGTAGTTACGGGATAAAGCCTTGATTTTTTAATGGTGCCGAAGAGAAGACTCGAACTTCCACTGGGGAGCCCCAACTAGACCCTGAACCTAGCGCGTCTACCAATTCCGCCACTTCGGCACTGCGTCAGCGATTATGCTCGTTTGGCGGTCCTTTGTCAAGATTTTCTTTGCAGCCGGTGCGGAATGTTGCTCTGT
>JAQUEZ010000439.1 GCA_028684915.1 Desulfobulbus sp. | reverse complement strand
AGGCAAAGGTGATCACAAAGCGATCCTATGGATTTCGCACATACGACGGGCTAAAAATAGCTTTATATCATGGGCTTGGTGACCTACCGACCCCAAAGGCTACCCACAGATTCTGCTGAGGAACCCATTTTCTTAAAATGTGCGGATCGTAAGCTATGTCCCTTACTGCTTAGGAATGGGCGACGATAACTCAAAAAAGTTGTCCATATCCAGCACGTCTTTTTTGGGATCCCTCGTTATTTGGTGTCCCTGTTGATTTATGTGATATTTTGCATGGTTTTGCATTTCGGATATGCCGAGCATCCCCAGAATTGTTCCCCGGCGTGTGGGCCTGACTTTGCCTTGCGCAAGACCAAGGGGTTACCACATTTAGGGCAGCGTCTTTCTGCGTTGAGATCGGACCTGCTCTTAAGATTGTGAACATGAATCTGGTGTGTGGCCAAGGTTGGCGCGAGCCGGCCAGATTGGATGCTCTCAAGCAACTTGGTGACTTGGCTCTCGCTGAAGATTAGCTCACGAAATGATTTAATGTAGGAGATGAACCCAGCTCCCCATGTGACATTCGGGGGCATTGGGGTCTTGAAGGTACTGCCGCCAATAAAGGTCACTACGGAATGAATGGTGTCGGCTGGTATTTGAAGTGCCAACTCCAGGGCTTTGACGTGCTTGAAGTTTTGCCGAAGAGGATTTTGAAATTTAAAGGTCTGTTTGTATATCCTTTGCGTCCACTGGGGTTGATTTTCACCACCGAAAATCCAGCCAGTCATATTTTTTGTTTCAAGCACGAAGATACCAAATTGCGAAATAATTACATGGTCAATTTGTGTGGTTCCATCCAGGGTTGGCAGGGTGACGTTGTGAATTTTATGGTAGATCTTCTTGTCTAATAGGAGCCAAGAGAGGAAACGAACTTGCAGTTCACCGAACCAACCTTTGCCAATGGATGATTTGAAGAATGCGATGACAAGAAAAATCGGTATGAGCCACCAGAATGACTTAAGTAAGGGGAATATAATAGGGGTAAAATCCATATTTTTTATTTGAGTCTTAATGTTCTGTTGAAGTAAAAATCATGCATATGGTCGGTTTCAGAAACTGAAACGTTGCAGTCACTCGTTCAAAAGGTAAAATAAAAATATCAAATGATATGGAACTCATGCTCTGCAAACAATCCCCGTTGTAACAGCTCTTCCTTTGCTGCAATAGGGCTGTTGGTAAACAACACGATTCGAAGATGTTCTTCCGCCCTTGAAAAGCAGACGTAAGCTAGCTTTTCGCTTCTCCGTAATTGGCCTTCTGTCGGCTCTCCAGACGTTTTAGGGGTGAGGAGCTTCGAGAAGCTGTAGTTGTTCCATGCCGCTTCGATGTCATCGAACACGACAAGCACATCAGAATATTCCTCTCCCTTTACACCATGCTGAGTACTGAATGCGGTATTCTCTAAAATAAAATTGCAGTACGTTTCGAGCTCTGCTGTCCCCATTTCGAAATACTTGTCGCAAAGCCAATCCCCCTTCTCTGGGCCATGGGTGTCTTCGTCATAATCCTCGTTTCGCTGATCTCTGGCTAAATGTTCTGTTAGGCGCTCAGAAAGCCGTATAAGCTCTGTTTTTTGGCAGTATTCGTAAACATCTCTTAACGATCCGTTAGTCCATATTTCGTCAAGCTCAGCGATTATTCCCCTTGATAGATCAACCATATCTTTCAATGATCGATTTCTATTTTTGCCCTGTACATCAAAGGCAGGGCCAATTGTCCGCAACAGGTCAATAACCAGCCGCTGATCTCCATTCCTGTAAGCTTCGATAAGTGGCCATACTGCCCTTACAATTGGCTTAAGAAGGAAATGGTCACCCGACTCATAATCTTCTTGTGCAGTGGTCGACGCATACGTACCTGTAAACAAGCTATTGAGACGAGCAAATCCTAGCCTCCGGGCAATCATCTGGCGAGCCAAGAAGAGTCGGATGACTTCGTCTCGTCCTGACCATCCCCAAGCGTCAAGCGCTTGATCCATGCGTTGGAGAGCACGATCTATTTGCTCTTCGGTGTAACGTTTTCTTGGAGCTTCAGGATTTTCTGCTTCGATGAGTGCTATTTGTACGCTTCCTTGTCGTCCATTGTTGTCTCCAGCAGCATACTGCTCTACGTCTTTCCGAAAAGCATTTAGGAACGCAATCACGCCTTTCGAACAACGGAAATTTTCAGTCTTTGTGATGATTTCTCCACCTATTGGTGGCTGGAAATTCCCAGCTCTTTTCTCGTAAATTTGCTGCCAAGGGTCACCAAAATATCCTATAAGAGGAAGACCCTCTCCCTCTGCCAGCATATTGAAGGCTTCAACAATGATTGGGAAGGTATCTTGAGCCTCGTCGACGAAAAGGAACGGGTAACGGAATCCGAACGCTTTGCGAAAAAGAGCCTTGTTTTTTAGTAAATAACCCGCGATCTCAATTACATCGTCATGGCTCAGCCTTCCATCCGAGTACTGGCTATATGCCGCATCTTCGTATCTGAATGTGGCAACCTTATCCAGTTTCCCCAGTTCCTCGTTGAGCTTTACGACTTTTTCTCTAGCTCTTCTGGCTGTCTTGCTGTTTCCGCCATTATCATTCTCGGCAGCTTTGGCGATGAGCTGCGGGATACGAGATTCACGCAGTGCTTTCCGGATGTCCTTAGCGAAGGTTTTGATCTCTCCCCAAAGAAAGCTATGGAGTGTTGAGACAACAAAGAGGTCGTCATGGCCTAAACGAGTCGAGATAACTTGAACTGCGCGCTTGGTGTATGTAATACAGGCAACCCGCTGACCATTTTTTCGCAATCCAGAGCCGTAATTGGTACGAATCAGTTCAAGAGCGTCAATTAGGGAGGATGTCTTTCCCGACCCCGCCCCCGCGATTATGGCGAAACTTTGCTTTCTTTCTAGGCAAGCAGCTACCTTTTGATCTGCATCTGTTAGAATCCGTTCCGACATATCAGTTTACCTCTAAAGGTCGAACGGCTTCAACTTTTTCCAAGCGCTGCTCAAGCCAATGTAGCCCTTCTTCTATATATTTAGGTGTTACCCAATCGGTGTCAGAGGCTAACACATCCAGCGCAAAATCCGTCTTCTTGAAGCTAGAGGACTTGATTCGTTCAAAGATAGTCGTATAGGCGTCTTCCAGATCTTCTGGCAAAGTAACTCCAAGATTCAGCTCGCCTTTGCGCAGGATTGTGAAATTATCGAAAGCAAACGCTTCTTCAATTGTCCTGGGAATCATAAGAAATGATTTGCCATCCTCCTCAACAGGGATTTTGCCCTGAAAAGCAACGAATCGGTCTTTATCTTCATCCGTTTTCTGCTCAGCGGTTAGTTCCAATAGTTGCTGTACCGTATTGACGCCGAAAAATTTTTTTAAAGAAGCATTTGATGTCAATGCACCAGAATGATCGCCTCGACTCACTGGATGATTCCCCTTAGGATCGACGGAGTCCAGATCAGTAATAACTAAGTGCGGAATGTTGAGGAAACTAAGGAGGCCTTCAAAACGGTGCGAATATGCACCTCCAACTTCTAGGATTGAAAGGTATTTTGTACGCAGCGAAGACGCTGATTTTTCCAGCATCTTTGGGAGGAGAAGTTTTTCCACAGTTCCCTCTACCAAAATTGCCGCATCTGCAAAAAACAAGTCACAGTGCGTCAATTTTAGGTAACGAAGGAGAAAATTTTTCGTTTCTTCAGGTGTAACCTGTTTTTCTCCGACATTTATAGGTTCAGGCTGAAAATTACGGAGGCTATGTACCTTTGATGCGTTCAGGGTCAAAACTGTCTGACAGTCTTCGCCTTCAAGCTCACAACGTTCAAAGTAGCGTACCTTTGCAAAATCAACCGCATCCAAAATATGAGAAGAATGCGTAGATACTGCAAACTGCGGAACAAGGTTTTCTTGTCCTATTTCTTTCGCAGCTTTCGAAATAATGCTCCACATATTGGAAATGAGGTTCCTCAGCAGAATCTGTGGGTAGCCTTTGGGGTCGGTAGGTCACCAAGCCCATGATATAAAGCTATTTTTAGCCCGTCGTATGTGCGAAATCCATAGGATCGCTTTGTGATCACCTTTGCCTTG
>JAQUEZ010000438.1 GCA_028684915.1 Desulfobulbus sp. | reverse complement strand
CTGCCAATGCCGGCTGGCCGCTGGATGCCATGCCCTGGTGTGTTGGCAGTGGCGGTTCTGCTTATCCCATGACCGGCCATGTCGATAACGACAACATCGTCCAGGCCAATGCCACCGCTGCTTACCGGATGCTCTACAAACTTAACCGCATCGGCATGATCTGTGATCCCTCGCCGGTTTGCGGCTGCATGCATACCCCGGTCTGGATCAAGAGCCATTACAAGATGAACGTGACCCGGCCCGGGATCAGGGGTGTGTATCCCATCGGCCGAGCAACCTCCTCGTATGATTCCGGGCTCAATCCTCCCTACATGGGTGCCCTGGGTTCCAATGACGAGTTCCTCTGGGTGGTCTACCGCAAACAACGGTGCTGCACATGCTGCGAGTGACTCGGCAAACACAGGTCCTTGCCCTGGTGGCTTCTCTCCTTTTTGCCAACTCCATCGTCAAAGCTGATGAGCGACGGGGCGATAGGGAAAAAGTGGAGAAGGTGCTTGAACAAGCCGGGAAGCTCCGCAAGACAATGACTGTGCCCGAGAATAGTCACGCACAGGAAGGTTTGGAGGCCGCTCGGCAAACGGCTGAACAATTTCAATCACCGGATTTTCAAGAGAAGCTGCGCTGCCAGCTGGAAAGGATCCCAAAAAGTGGGGCACCACAGAAACAGGCGATGAAAGCGCAGGGTAAAAGTTCGCTCACCGTCAAGGAGTCGGTCTATCTCTTTCTTTCCAGCTCAGTTCCCGAGGCAATGACGAATCGGTATTTGATTGATGTCAACCGAAGCGGCGAGCAACGGATTGCGCCGGTCCTCTTTGGTTTGCCGCAGGGATTGGCAGGTAAGCGGGTCAATGCCGACTACTTCAGCCGGGTGATGCTGGCTGATCCGGGATGCAGGGATACCCCCGAAGCTCCCTGCCAACGGTTGGCGGTGCAGATCAAGATCACTCCTGAGTTGTTTTCCAGGTACAAGATCACCGAGGCGCCGGCCTTGGTCTATGACAACGGCCAGGGCTCCTGGTCGATCCGGGGGGAAGCTGAGCTGGCTTTCCTGTTGGAGAAGGTCGGCAAGGCTGCGAACAATCCCGCGCTTGCCGGAATCAGTGTTCGATTGCGAGGTGGTCAATGAACGAATCGATAGAAGTGCAAGACGAAGAAAGCAAAGTGATGGCCTCTCCTGGCTACATGGAGGTGATTGGCATTGTCCTGGTCATCGTTCTGGGAGTGCTCATTGCCTACGACCGGTTTCTAGTCCCCAAGGTGAAGGTGGCCGATTTGAAAAGCTACCTGCAGGAACAGAAGACCTTGCTCGCAGCCGGAACCATTACTGAAGAGCAGTGGAAACGCAACCTCGACACACTGGAACAGGTGTTCCAGAAACAACCTCCTCACCATCTGATCATCCTCAAGGATGTGGTGCTGCACCATGATCCGAATACTGAAATCAAGCTCAAGTAGACCATGGTGGCAGTTGAACCGGCGGGAACAGGCTGTAGCCATCGTCTTTCTCGCTTTCATCCTTGCCGGCTCCTGGTTGCCCGGACGCATTACCGTGGCCACCAGTGGTTCACTCGATCATCGGGTCTTCTTTCTGCTGCCTGCACCCGCCAAGGTGGAGATGGGCGATTATCTGGTCTTCCCTCGCCGAGACCTCTCGCAGGTGCAGCATGGTTTTCGTGCAGAGCATGAGCAAATGATCAAGCGGGTGGGTTGCCTTCCGGGTGAGCAACTGACGACCGACGAAACACATAGTTTTACCTGCAACGGCAGGTCACTGGGGCAGGCTCTGAAAGCCGACAGCAAAAGCCGGCCTTTGCCCCGTTTCTCCTTCAACGGGCCGGTTCCGGCGGACAAGCTGTTCATGGTCGGCACCCATCCGCGCAGTTACGATAGCAAATATTTTGGGTTCATCGATGCGCATGAGATCCGCCATCAAGCTCTGCCGCTTTGGTAGCGTGGGCTTGAGTCTGGTTCTGCTGGCGGTGCCGGCCTGGACCGGGACCACCACGCCCTCGGCGACCGCCAGCTTCTACCAGGAGAGCAAGCACGGCTGGTTCTGGTATGAGGATCCGGCTCCGGTTGAGGAAGCCCGGAGAGATCTGGATCCAGAGCCCACCACTGCCACAGCCATGCCGCGTAATGTTTCCTTGGCTCAGTATTCCACGGAAACCCTGTGGAACATGCATCCGGATGATTTTCAGCAGCTCCTGAATGGTTTGCAGAAGAAGGCGGTGCAGTACCCGACCGAGCAAAACATCCTCGAATATCTCTCCATCCAGGATATTGCCCGGCGCAAGGCCTTGGCCTACGCCAATGCCGCCCAGTACGTCACCCAGAAGCGGGCCGACCTGTTCAACATCAACCAGGTCTATCCCACCTCCAGCCCTGGAGCGGTCGCCAGGGTGCAGATGCAACAGGAGGAAATCGCCGGCACGCTCCGCGAGGCCGGGAAAGATCATGCCCTGCTGTTCTTTGCCGCAGCCGGTTGTGGCTTCTGTGAGAAGCAGGCCCAGATCCTGGCCTACTTCGTCGACAAGTACGGTTGGCAGGTCAAGCCGGTGGATATTGAAGGTGAACCGAATATCGCCCTACGCTTCAACATCACCACCACCCCGACCTTGTTGCTGATCAGGCAGGACCAGGAGGCCTCGATGCGCATTGCCACCGGTGTGGCCACCCTACCGGAGATCGAGCGCAATCTCTACCAGGCAATCCGTTCCATGCGCGGGGACACCTCCATGGAGTCGTTCACCACCTATGATTTCCAGAAAGGCAGTGCCCTGGACCCAACCTCAATCCTAAAGATTCAGACACCTTGGCGAGGAACCGATCCAGCAAATACGCCATCCAGGAAACCATCACCATGAAAAAAATTCTCCTTTCCGCCATTATCGCTCAGGCCATCTTCGCCCAAACGGCCCAGGCCGGTTGGGTCGACGACTGGCTGGTGCAGCATGCCGGCAGCACCCCCAACTACTTCAGCGGCCAGCAGCGCGGCTACTACTCCGGCGGCAGCTTCTCCGGCCGGTGGCACAGTACCGCCGAATATCCGGTTACCGTCGAGGTACCTCGAATCAAGAGCGGCTGCGGTGGTATTGACGTGTTCATGGGCGGCTTCAGCTTCATGAACACCGATTATCTGGTCAACAAGCTCCAGGCCATTCTTGCAGGCGCCCCGGCAGTGGCCTTTGACCTAGCATTGAAAACCCTCTGCGAGCAGTGCTCCAACACCATCAAGAACTTCGAGGCCCTGGCCGACAAGCTCAACTCCATGCAGTTGGATGAATGTTCCGCCTCCAAGGAGCTGGTGGGGATAGTGGCCAACGAAAACGGTTTTCATTCCTCCGAGGTGATGCGGGAGAAGCTCGGCACTGCCATCAAGGAGAACAAGTTGGTCAGCGGTACTGCCGAGATGTGGGACATTCTCACCAAACAGGACCGGGCCAACAACAATCAGCCCCAGTCGGCCGACGTGGCGGATGTGACCAGCGGCTGCAATGCCGACATGACCAACATCTTTCTCGCCGGCGGCTCGTTGCTCGCCAATGTAGGCTCGCGGATGAGTATCCCGGCCAGTCATATTGATCTGGTTCGGGGACTGGTTGGGGATGTGCAGTTGGAAGGCCCTGCCAATGCCTACCGCATCTCTGCCATCCCACCCTGTCCGCAGAACAACCCGGACGACATCAAGGCCTTCACCGAAGGGGCGGTCTACATCAAGAGTACAGCCGGCGCCTGTAGCCAGATCAGCGATGCCAACCGGGACCTGGTCGCCCATATCGGCACCACCCTGAACAGTATTGCCGACAAGGTGGAGAACAAGGGAACGCTCACCACCGCTGAGCAGACCTTCCTTGAGTCCAACCCGCTGGCCACCCTGCCGATCCTCAAGACTGCGGTCGGCACCAGCACCCGGGCCACGATCATCCCCGGCCTGGCGGACATCACCGCCAAGGCCTACAGCCTGCAGATGCTCTCCGACCTCTATCTCCGGGGGGAATCGATTGCCGCCAAGGCCAAGGAGGTGTTGGAGAAGAAGGCCGGCCCCTCCTCCGGTCAGGGCCCAGAGAAGTGTGCCGCCGTGCTCTTCGCCGAACATGCCGACCAGAGTATCACCGCTAT
>JAQUEZ010000437.1 GCA_028684915.1 Desulfobulbus sp. | reverse complement strand
CAGCGGATGTGGCCGCTGAGACCTGGCGACGCAAGCGGGAGGATCCACGGAATCCTGGCGGCTACCTCCAGGCTCTGTGCACCTCCCTGGTGGTGCCGGAATGGTACGTGCCCTTTGCAGAACGGCAAAAACGTGCCAAGGCCATGCACCAGCAGCAAGAGGCCATTGCTTCCCAGCAAAAGGCGATCAAGGCCCAGGAAGAGGCGGTGAGTACCGAGCGAGATGCTCTATGGAACGGACTTGCCGAGGAAGAGCAGGCGCACTTCCGCTCACTGGCCCTGGCTGACTTGCCGGTAGGCGTGAATGCGGCTGCCGGTGTGGTCCAGATCCTGGCCAAGATGAGGGTCTGGGAGGCCCGGCAGGTGAGCGGCGGCTCCTGAGAGTGTGGCAACCGTGCCCTGCACGGCTGCATTGCAACAGACGCGGAAATCCCCGGTGGTTGCAGCGCTGACACAATGAAGACTGTTTGTCACCTGCTGCTGGCCACTGTCAATTTCGATGCCCGGATTTCCGCGCTGTGTCAGCAGGCGCCGACACAGCGCGGAACCCGCACCCCAGCACCGCTTTGTCGCGCCGGGCGCGACAAAGCCCGGAGGACGAATGATGGAGACACCTGAGGAGACATTTGATGCGCAGACCGAGGTCGCGCGCATTCGCAGCCGCCGGGCAGTGGTCAGGCGGAAACATTACCGCAAAAGCCGGCTGGACCGTTACCGGGCAGAGCTGGTTGCCATGCGGCGGGCCGGCGCCTCCTGCGCCGATCTGGCCGAGTGGTTGCGCATCCGTCGCTGCCGGATCCACCGCAGCTCGATTGACCGTTATCTGAAACGCTTGCCGGAGTTGCACCATGCCGAGCTTCCGCTCAGCGAAGGCCCAGGCTGAACATGCGGTCTCCCGAAAAATTGCCCTGGGGACCGGCAGGCATGATCATCAGAACGATGGTCGGATTCACAGTCTGGGCACAGCCAGGAGCTATGAACAGGCCCTCAAGGGCTTTGCCGACTATCTCCGTCAGCATCGTTTGGGAGATCTGGACAGTGCCAGCGAAGAGGTGGCCCGGCAGTATCTGGCCGAACGCTCAGGGGTAGTCGGTCAGAAGACCCTGGATCTTGATCGCCAGGCGATCCAGATCCATCTCGGTCAGAAGTTGGAGATCGTCTGCAGCAGCAAAGAGAGCACCCTCTCGACCCGAAGCTATACCCCGGCTCAGGTGGAACGGATAGCGCATGCCCAGAGCGAGGCCAATAGCCTGGCCACACGCTTGGCCTATCATGCCGGCTTACGGGCGCATGAGTTGCTCACCTTGCGGCTTGCTGGTGAACAGGCGGCCTCCGGTCACCGCCAGTGGAGTGCGGAACGGTTCACCGGCCGTGAGGGAGACCGTTACACCGTTGTCGGCAAGGGTGGATTGGTGCGCGAGGTGATGCTGTCCCGGGAGTTGGTTACGGCCTTGGAAGCCAGGCGGTTGGAGGAGCCGCGCCTGGTGATCGACCGGGGTGTACACTACCACCAGCACTACGACATCGGTGGCGGCCGGACCTGGAGTCAGAGCTTTTCGTCGGCCAGCAAACGCGCGTTGGGCTTTTCCAACGGCGGCCACGGTCTACGCCACAGTTACGCCCAGGAGCGGATGAACGAGTTGCAGCAACAAGGGATGCGCTATGACCAGGCCAAGGCGACGGTGGCCCAGGAGGTCGGTCATTTTGACAAGGAAACTACTGAGGCCTATCTGCGATGAAAAAAGGTCAGTACAGCTTGTATTTTCTTGTTGGTTTTTTGCCCCTGTTGCTTGTTCTCTGGCTGGCTTGGGTGTTGCCCGGTTGGGGTTTCTTCCGTTTGGAGACAGACCCGTTTTATCTCCCCGAGGACGGGATGGTGCTGGTGGAGCGCAGGGCAGGCAAGGTGGTGAGCAGCTCTGCCCTCTCTTCCCATGGCATCGGCTGGCAGGCCTTATGGGAGATGTGGCCGCTGATGCTGTTCTGCGTCCTGGCCGGATACTCCTTGGGGGTTAGGTATCACTGGCTGTATCGCCTGCTGGATGGCGAGCAACCGCCAACAAAAGAAGTGACTCCAGAGGAGATAAAGCTCCGGGAGCTGGCTGAAAGTCTGCGCAACAATCAGCAGATACAAGAAGTTGAGATAAAGAACCTGCGAACTTTGCTCCAGCAAGCCCGAAAAGAATCCTTTGATCACATGATGAAAAGCGGTGAGCGCGGCAAACAGATAGCGATACTGGAGCGAAAGGTCGACTCCCAGCAGCGGGAGCTGTTCAACGCCAGGGCCAAGATGAAGCGGCTTTTGGGAAAACAACGAAGAAAACCGGTTGACCAGCCCCCCTGGCCCGAATACAGTGACGATATTGGAGTGCACCGTGGCGCTTTGTCTGACGACACACGGATCGGCCCGCAGAGCCGGACCTTTTATGTGGCAGATCTGCACAACTGACCTGATAGGCGCAGAGGCGCACAGGCCGGCAGCGGTGAACAGTCCCACGCTGAACTCTTGGGGGCGAATCGGGAAGGTGACTTCTCGCGGTGGTTCAGAGTATAATCATCGGCCACGGCATCAACTGACCGTTTGGCAATCTAACGCGACGCGGATATTGAGAATGTGATGTGAAAGGCCTCCCCGGTTGTGGAGGCCTTTGGTGTTTGTAGCGCATTAAAAGGCGAACTTACCCAGGTAGCATGGCTGCGGCAAAGCCGCAAGGCCAAGCCCTGCGGGTGCTCGCTTGCTCGCAGCCTTGCCCCTTCCCCCCAGCCACGCTCCACCTCCAGGTGGCGAAGGCGGAGAGGCGTTCTGCCTCCGGCGGGGCTCAGACTGAAAGGCTCTTTTCTTGGGCTCTATTGTACTATTTTTACATTCATAATTGCACATTATCCCCTTTGATTGACATGGCAGTGTCGTACTCAAGATTTTGCAGGTGATCCGCCCACCATTGCATCATCTTGATCCGTTCAGGCAGGTACTCGCTTCGATGATAAGCAGCCCTAATAGCATTTTTTTCCCGATGGGCAAGTTGCCGCTCAACTGCATCGGGATTGAATCCGGTTTCGTTAGCAATGGTGGAAAAGAGCGCTCGGAACCCGTGCATTGTGGCTTTTGAATGGTAGCCAATCCGATAGAGGGCATAAAGCATGGTATTTTCTGAAAGGGGTTTGTCAGGGTAGTGGACACCGGGGAAAATGAGCCTTTTGTCGCTATGGAGTATTTTCATACGTTCCAAGATTGCAACAGCCTGTTTCGATAGGGGGACGGTGTGCGGGGACTTCATTTTCATTCGATCCGCCGGGATTGCCCACAGTCTTTTGTCAAGGTCCACCTCTGACCAGGTTGCGTAGCGGACCTCGCCGGATCGGGCAGCGGTTAAAATGGTGAACCATATAGCTGATTTTGTGGTTTGGTGGATATCTCCAGCTGTCAGGGCTCTGAGAAAATCAGGCATCTCCTCGGGTGAAACCATGGTCCTGTGCTGCACCTTTTGGGCTTTCAACACCCCCCGCATATCAGCCGCCGGATTGTAGGTGGCCTTCCCGGTCTGAACCGCATAGCGCAGCACACCGTTGATTGCCTGAATCGTTTTTCGGGCGATGCCCAAAGCGCCGCGATTCTCAACGGCCCGGAGGGCCTCCAGGACCATGGGTGGAGTGATTCGATCCACCTGTTTGTCGCCAAGGAATGGTAGGGCGTTACGTTCTAAACAAACGAGCACGGCTTGCGCTGTGGCCGGCGCCCACCTGTTCAATTGTTGTTGATGCCATTCACGAGCTACCGCTTCAAAATTATTCTCAGCAATCTGCTTTTCCGCTTTTCTCGCCTCGATCGTTTCTTGTCTTTTTTGTTTTCTTGCGGCTGCTGGATTTTCCCCTGCCTTAACTATTTCCCGTAATGCAACTCGCTCTGCCCTGGCCGCCTCTAGGGACAAAACCGGGTATTCTCCGATGACGAAAGTTGACTCCTTACCCGGTGGCAATTCATAACGGTATCGCCAGGTCTTTTTTCCACTCGTAGCTATGTGGAGAAAAAGTCCTTTGCCATCAGTGAGTTTGTACGCTTTTTCCTTTGGCTTGGCGTTTCTGACCTGAATTGCCGTCAACATAGCAAGTTACCTCCATTTTCGGGTACAAT
>JAQUEZ010000436.1 GCA_028684915.1 Desulfobulbus sp. | reverse complement strand
TGTCACCTATGCCGATTTGATGACCACGGCGGCGCCGTCGCACTGGTGGCGGCTGGCGGAAACCTCGGGGACGTCGCTTGTGTCTGCGGTCGGCGGATGGACGGCCACCCTCTCTGGATCCGGGTACACCCTTGGGGCAGCTGGCCTCTTGAAGGACGACGCCAACAAGGCCATCGCCTGGGGCGCGAACGCCGACCAATATGCGCAAGTCGCTCTCAACGCAGCCCACCTGCTCGGGACCGGCGATTTTTCCGTGTCGATGCTGGTCAAATACACCTCGACCAGCTTTGCGACCCTGCTGGCCGTCAGAAGCGGGGCATCCACGCCAATGCTGGTCCTGGTCACTTCCAGCCGCATCACCGCTGGAGACATCAGCGCCGAGACCTGGGCATGGAGCACCACCACCACGCGGGTCAGGCACCCTGGCGTCAATGACGGAAAACCACATCATGTGGTGGTCAATTACAAGCACGCAACCACCATGCTGGAGTTGTGGGTCGACGGCGTGCTGCGCGACTCCCGCAGCCAGGGATCCGGACGTCCAACGTCAGGCACGGCCAACGTCTTCATCGGCAACAACGGCAATTTTATCCAGGGGTTCACATCGGGCGCCCAGGACGAAATAGCCATGTTCGGCCGAGCATTGGCGCAAACAGAAATCGAGAATCTTGCCGATGTGGCGCTGAATGGTCCGCGAGCTGGCTCTGGCGTGCTGAACGCCTCGTTGCGCGTCGAGCTGGAAAGCGCACGCAACAGCCTGGTCAGTTTGCAGAAATGGAATCTCTCGGTGACGAGGGGGTAGGGGGGCGGGATGAGCTGAGCTGATCGAAAACAGCATTATTCAAGGACGGGACTGGGGAGGGCTGCAACCCTCCCCGAACGATCCAGCCGTGGTGGAACACGGAAGGAGGTCCGCAGGTTCACCTGCTATAGCCCCGATGCACGCTGAGGACAGCGCAGGGGGGTAGTAGCATATTGCCTGCTCGAACACAAGGAGCCTTTCGTGGGAGCACTGATACCGTATTTTGGCGGCAAGAGCCGTCTGGCTAAAACCATCATCGCTAAATTCCCGGAGCACCAATGCTATGTCGAGGTGTTTGCCGGCGCAGCCAATGTCTTCTTTGCCAAAGAGGCCAGAGGGACCGAGATCATCAACGATCTGGACCGGGATCTGATCACACTCTACCGCACGGTCAAGCATCATCCCGAAGAATTACACCGCCAGTTCAAATATGTCCTGGTCTCGCGCGACGAGTTCACCCGTCTGATGCAGGTCAATCCGGACACCCTCACCGATATCCAGCGGGCTGCCCGCTATCTCTATCTGCAGCGGATGTGTTTTGGTGGACGTAGCCGGGGCCGAACCTTTGGCACTTCGACCACTGGCGTGCCCCGGTTCAACCTGTTCACCCTGCAAAGGCTGCTGGAGGAATCCTGGATGCGGCTGAGCCAGGTGGTGATCGAATGCCTCGATTTTCGGGATCTGATCCCGCGCTATGATCGGGACTACACCCTGTTTTTCCTGGACCCGCCGTACTGGAAAATCGACGGGTATGCCCACAACTTCGTAGAGCAGGATTTTATCGACTTGGCCGAGGTGTTGGCCGGCATCAAAGGGCGGTTTTTGATGACCATCAACGACACGCCCGAGGTACGGGAGATCTTTAAGCGGTTCTCAATTGAGGAAGTCGAGCTGAAGTACTCGATGAGCAAGAAGGAAGGGAGTCGGTCGCAGGTGAGGACGGAGTTGTTGATAATGAACTGATAATAGCAGTATGATTTCAGCCTCTTCAGAAGTTAAATAGTTGACAATTAACAGGACTCGCAGTTTTGTTTGTCATGTTTGCAAAATTTGTAGCCCACACATAATTGCAGAGGATTAAAGAACGTTACAATATTGTCCATGTAAAAAATCGATGCATCGTTCGTCTTGATTACATCTGAAAGGCGGTAGCTATGTCACCAACATTATTATCGATAGCTGGTCAGAAAATCGGTCCAAGTTTTACTTTTTTCTCCCTCAATATTCAGAATAAAGAATCTGCGAAACAGCACTCGGGAGGTGAAGGCGTAGAAGATCTTGTCGTCCCATGGCATGATCTTCCCGATTCTCCTTTCGTCTCTGCTTTTCTGAGTTGGCGGTCTCGCATGTCCAGGTTTAATGGACGAGATGAAGAAATGGATAAACTGCTGGCGTGGGCTGTAAGCAATCACTCGATTTCGATAACCTTTATTTGCGGTGCGGGCGGATCAGGTAAAAGTAGACTTGCAGCTGAATTTGCTAGCGTTTTGCAGCAAAAAGGTTGGGCTGCTGGTTTCGTGCCGTTCTCCGAACGGAAAAAGTACTGGGCACACAGCGAAGGGACCCTGCTGGTCGTCGATTATCCGGAAGAACATCTAGAAATTGTTGCTGAATTTTTACGTGACGTTGCCAACCTTCGAATTGCTGGAAAACTGCGAATTCTGTTCTTGACCCGTCAAACGATTGAAGAATGGAATTCCGTATTGAAATCTACTCGAACAGATACCTTAACCGAGTCGGAACCCATTAAATTGCAGCAAGTAAGCGACATTGCTGTTCATGAAATATTTCTTTCGACTGCTGAAAAAGTTGGCGATAAAAAAGAAACGTGTTGGCAACCGGTTGACCAAGAAGCCATGACGGCGTGGCGAGAAGAGTTACCACAAAATGGTCTTCCTCTCTTTATTCTTGCTGCCGCGGTGTACAACGTGATTTATCCCGATGACTCTGTGATCCAATACACAGGGCCAGAAATAATGCTCGCCTTGGCCAACCGTGAAATAGCCAGACTTCGCAATGTTGCCGAAAATAACGGGATACAAGACCAGTATATCTTCGCTCGATTACTCTCCATCTCGACAATTTCTGGTGGAATTTTAAAGGGTGATATTGATGATCTGTTGTCAGTTGCCGATACATCGAATCAACTATCGGAACACACTGACAAAGAACGTTTGGTATTTGATGCAGGGTTGTTGAGCGAAAATGGCATTGATCCGTTAACCCCCGATATTCTTGGGGCTATCTTTGTTGCTGAAGTGTTGAGCAAAAAACCTTCTTTTGCTCCTGAGATAGTCTGGTCTGCAGTCTCAAAAAATTTTGCAACTGGGCTATATCGCCTTGGTCGCATGGACTATGATGTACAAATAATCATTAGTTCGAATTCGTTTGACATTTGTGATTCTCTTTCCAAAGCGGTGGAGATATGTACCTCTCGGGCGAGGCTTCTTGCACCTTTCATAAGTTTATCTTCCCTTCCTATTGGATTGTGGCCAACCGCTATCTTGACTTTTCGTACCATGCTGTCAGATTCTGATCTTTCTTCTGAAGAACGTGCATACTGCGAAAATAATCTTTCTGTTATGCTTAGCAACACCGGCCAACGGGAAGAAGCGATGGGAGCCTGCCAGCGAGCGGTGGAAATCTACGAGCGTTTAGCCGATCGCAACCCAGAGGCCTTTTTGCCGGATTTGGCGAGTAGTTTGAACAACCTTGGAATTTTTTATTCAGAGCTGGGCCAACGGGAAGAGGCGATGGGAGCCTGCCAGCGAGCGGTGGAAATCTACGAGCGTTTAACCGATCGCAACCCAGAGGCCTTTTTGCCGGCTTTGGCGAGTAGTTTGAACAACCTTGGAAATCGTTATTCAGAGCTGGGCCAACGGGAAGAGGCGATGGGAGCCTGCCAGCGAGCGGTGGAAATACCAGAGCGTTTAGCCGATCGCAACCCAGAGGCCTTTTTGCCGGATTTGGCGATGAGTTTGAACAACCTTGGAACTTTTTATTCAGAGCTGGGCCAACGGGAAGAGGCGATGGGAGCCTGCCAGCGAGCGGTGGAAATACGAGAGCGTTTAGCCGATCGCAACCCAGAGGCCTTTTTGCCGGCTTTGGCGAGTAGTTTGAACAACCTTGGAAATAGTTATTCAGAGCTGGGCCAACGGGAAGAGGCGATGGGAGCCTGCCAGCGAGCGGTGGAAATCTACGAGCGTTTAGCCGATCGCAACCCAGAGGCCTTTTTGCCGGATTTGGCGATGAGTTTGAACAACCTTGGAACTTTTTATTCAGAGCTGGGCCAACGGGAAGAGGCGATGGGAGCCTGCCAGCGAGCGG
>JAQUEZ010000121.1 GCA_028684915.1 Desulfobulbus sp. | reverse complement strand
GCCGTCCATCCCATCATTGGGGACCTCTCTGAATCGGTGTGAGATCGCACGCTCATCGAAATCCGGCAACTTCGACGGGGTCAGCAATAATACGCCTAACGGGTCAGTTTTTTATCGGTGGTGACAATGAGGGGGAGCCATGAGCACCACAGTTATATCCGTAAAAATTGACCCTGAAATGAAAGCCCGCGTGAAACGCCTTGCCGTCTCCAGACGTCGCTCAACGCACTGGTTGATGAAGGCAGCTATCAGCCAATACGTCGAGCGCGAAGAAAAGCATGAGTCGTTCCGGCAAGACAGCATCCGGGCCTGGAACGAATACCAAGCAACCGGTTTACACGTGGCTTTAGAAAAAGCTGACGCCTGGCTTGGCACGCTGGAAGATGGGCAAGACGTGGAACCGCCCAAATGCCACATCTAACAACCTGGTCGTCGTCGGCGCTGCAGGATGTGCAGCGTTGTTATCGATTTCTGGCGGGAAAAAAATATCGACTTCTCTGCACAGGGAATCTGGGTGCATCGATCCGAGGCAAACCGGCAATAGAACCGGCAATATCATTACGTGTTGCGCTAACAACTAATTGATATATAGTTGTTAAAATAACTTTTCAATCCGGCAATAGTTGAGAGGCACGATGACCACGATAGAAAGTTTAGGACTCATGGAGCCGATGCTCCCGCCGGACGGAGAGCGCAAGCTAGAAGACCTTGCCATGGATCTGGCAACAAAAGCCTCTGGGCTGGCAAGCCAATTGCCGCCAGCTGTGCGGCGGAGCGTAGGTGACCTTGTCCGGTCAATGAACTGCTACTATTCCAACCTCATCGAGGGACACGACACGCACCCACGCGATATTGACCGCGCCCTGGCGCATTCAGACTATTCGGCTGATCCGGAGAAGAGGGCTTTACAACACGAAGCCGTTGCCCATATCGAGGTGCAGCGGCTTATCGATCATCACGAGGATTTGCGGATCGAGACAACAAGTGTTGAATATATCACCTGGTTGCATCATGAGTTTTGCAAACGGCTGCCGGAAGAGCTGCTTTGGGTTCAGAATCCGGATACAGGCGAAAAGCTGCGCGTAGTTGCGGGAGAGCTGAGAAAAGGGGGGGTACAGGTAGGCAAACACATCCCGCCAAGAGCCGAAGCCTTACCCCGTTTCTTAAAAAGATTTGAAGAAGCCTATGACATAAAAAAAATGTCGCGGGGCGGCCAGATCATTGCCCTTGGAGCGGCTCATCACCGGTTGCTCTGGATACACCCATTTTATGATGGCAACGGACGGGTAACGCGTCTGATGTCGCATGCCTCGCTTCTGCGCTGTGGGGTGGGAAGTAGCCTTTGGTCGGTGGCAAGGGGATTGGCTAGAAACGTCCAAGAATATAAAGCCCTACTGATGGCCGCCGATGCCCCACGACGCGGCGATTTGGATGGACGCGGAACACTATCGACGCAAACTTTGATAAGATTTTGCGCATTTTTTATGACCATCTGCATCGACCAGGTCGATTTCATGGCTTCATTACTTGAACCAGGCGACCTCGTACGCCGGATGCGCTTGCATATCGAAGAGGAAGTGCAGGCGGGGACCCTGCCTAAAGGGTCATTTCCTTTACTACGCGAAGCCCTGCTAACAGGAGATGTTCCGCGCGGCCGCGCCGGAGAGATTACCAGCTACGGTGAACGAATGGCGCGAAACGTTGTCTCTGACCTTATTAAAAAAGGCTACTTTAAATCCGAAAGCTCCCGCGCCCCGCTCGTGCTCGCCTTTCCAATTGATGCGGTTGAGCGGTGGTTTCCAAAACTTTATCCTAGTATCAGTAGAATAGATTCTGTTCGTCGATATGGTTCTACCCAATTAGCAAACATGAACCCTGTAGATGTTTCCGTCGATGTTCCATGGCAAAATAATAAAAAACCCTGAAATGAAACACGAAACTACCGCCACAGTTTTTCAAACCGGGCCGGATTGGCGGCGGTATAAATGACGGTGTGCTGAATGTTCCGGTGCCCGAGATAATCCTGTATCAAGCGAGTGTCCGCCCCCTGATCGGCCAGGGCAAACCCGCAGGCGTGCCGCAACATGTGCGGATGAGCGGGTAAGGCCAGCTCCGCCTTCTCCCCATACCCCCGGATCGCGGCCCAGGCGGTCCGCCGATTCAACGGCGTGCGCCGTTCGCTGACAAAGAACGCATCATGCGGGGGGTTCCACCGCCGCCGCTCCGCCAACCAGCCTTTAATCACCCGCACCTCGTCCGTCCGCAACGGATGCGTCGTCGATAGTCCCTTCTTCAGCCGGAGCACATGCAATACCCGGCTCTCAATGTCCACCTGCGACATCCGCAAGCCGCAGGCCTCGGACACCCGCAACCCATGCCGGAACATCAACAGCAACAAGCATCGGTCGCGGGCCTCGTTGCGACTCCCTTTCACCGCTGCGATCAGCTTGCCGACCTCTGCCGCCACCAGATGTTTTCGCTCACTCATCGTTTTGTCCCATGTTAAAGTAAACCGCTGGGCTGTAACCCCGCCCCAATCCGCCTTTCAGTAACGCGTCAATTTTCACACATGAGTCAAAATAACCTATTTTGTCTAATAGGCAAACGTGGTGTTCGCTGGAGCCATAAAAAACAAACGACGTATCCTGTTGGAATCAGCACGCCAAAACTTAATTCCAAGAATTGAAGGTGCGTTATGCGGCGGGACGAGAGCGATCAATGTTTAGTTTCGATAAAGATTTTTCGACCAGGGCGAGAGAATAACAGACCAAGCCGACCATAATCAGGGTGGAGTAAACCGCGCCTCAATCCGCGCGGGGTCATCACACACTCTTTTCTGCACATGGTTCTAGCATACCGTTTTTCACAGATAACTAACCCTTCCAACGGGAACCTACATTTCTACGAAAAATCCGAGAAGCCTATTCCTACAAAATTACAGCAATTCAACACGATGGCGAGTTGTGTATTTTTTTGCATAAATTACTTTGTTATATAATTTATTTTTATTATTGACACAGTATGCATAAAGTGGCATTTTATAAAAAAATACATAAACCGGAGGTTCGGCAATGGCAAAAAGATTAAGTGTGAGTGTCACAGAGGATTTGTATGAAAAACTGCAACAATTCAAAAACACATTAAAAAAACCAATATCTAAAATATGCCAAGAGGCATTGTTAGATGAGGTTAAGAAAGCTGAGCTTATTGAAGGAAACACTTCGCACGAGAAGTTCCTTGATCTCGTTGACCGATTGAGAAAAGAAAAGAAACAGAAGAACATGCCTTTTTACGAAGAAGGTTTTCGAGATGGTATCGAAGATGCGTATGTAATAAATTCAAAGCAGTTTGAAGATTATCAATATGAAAAAAACGCTGTAGATCCGTTTTATCCTTTAGATATGCTGGATATGGTTGCTTCTGATCGCACTAGAAATAAACATGACTGTCTATATATCACTTCAACTATTGAAAATGCAAAAAATGAACTAAATGAAATAGATATTGAACTAAAAATTAGTTCTTTTTATCAGTTTGTAAACGACGACCTTATTAAAAAAGGATTTTGTGACAAAGATGGTCAGCAAATATTCAGCTGGGACTACCTAATACTTGCGCAAGTATATTTTGAGGGCTGGTTTGATGGAATACGGAGCGTGCTTCAGAATGTAGAAAGCAAATTATACAAAGGGGTTTAATCATGAAAATAACAGCACATGCTTACAAAAGGAAACAACAACGTTGCATTTCTGATTTTGCTTTAGAAATCATACAAAATTACGGGAGGATAATACCAGCAGCAGGCGGAGCAGAAAGGGTATTTTTGGGAAAAAAAGAATACAATGACCTAACAGTTCAATTAAGAAGAACAATTAAAATGTTAGAAAATGCTAAAGGAGGATCGGTTATAATTTCAAAAGATCACATTTTGACAGTTTATAAAGACCATTCCAGCTAAATAGGAAGGGTTATGACTGAACAAACATTTAAATATGTGTTGAAAAAATTGCTCCTCAACTTCACACTAGCTGTAGAAGCATTTTTAAAAAAATCCTAGAGGAGCTCTCATGGATGACGATTTTTCAACAGATGAACCAAGCCGAGATGGTCTTATTGATGATGATCCAGCTTGAGGGTGTAAGCCGGAACCCCAGAAATTTCCGTCCATCATCACTTTCATCCCACTATGCACCTGCAGCCTCGTTCTTGAGACTCTCGTCATTGGCCGCACAGCTTAACTCAGAAGAGTTCGCTGTGCGCCTTGCATGCTTGACGGCTTTACTGATGGTACTGCGGCTACATCCCACTGTTTTTTGAACGATGCTCCATGAACTACCGCTGGTGAGCAACCGGTTAATGGCAGCATACCGCGCTTGATCGACCTGACGCCCCCGATACTTGCCAGCTGCTTTAGCCTTGTCAATGCCTTGAGCCTGTCGCTGTCGGCGTTGTTCGTAATCACGCCGAGCGATGGCCGCCAGCATGTCCAGGAGCATGTCATTGATTGCGCCGAACATGCGAGCGTCGAATTCGTTTTGCTGAGAGGCAAGATGTTGCCAGGTTGTGGGGACATTCACCGCGACGATGCGCACCTCGCGTTCCCGAATGAGCCTTTTTAACGTTTCCCATTCGGCACCCGCCAGACGTGACAGGCGATCCACATCCTCGATCAATAATACGTCATGCGGTCGACTGTCGGCGAGCAACCGGAACAGTTCAGGACGATCCAGGCGTGCACCAGACTCATTCTCTGCATAGTAGTTGCAGACACTGACACCTCGCTCACGTGCAAACTGATCGAGGATACTGCGGGCACGTTGAGCATCCTGTTCATCGGTTGATGCACGCAGGTAGGCTCGGACAAAGAAGGGTATGGGTACTATTAGGGTCATTTTAGCAAACCAGTCTGTTTAAGGTCTATTAATACTCTATAGAGTACCATATTCCGCTAGTTCGACAAGGGTGCTCTCTATTCGAACTTGACAATGCTGCGGACCATATTAAACTAAGTTTATTGAACCTAGTCTAATTCAGGAGCCACTATGCAGACATACAATATTCACGATGCAAAAACCCATTTATCTCGGCTGGTGGCGCAAGCCGCTAAAGGTGAGCCGTTCGTCATCGCCAAGGCCGGCAAGCCGTTGGTTAAGGTTATTCCGCTCAATGCACCGGAGCCTTCCCAAGTCAAACGGTTTGGCTTTATGGCTGGACAAATCAGCGTACCGGATGACTTCGACCAGATGGCCGAAGCAGAGATAGTGAAGATGTTCGAAGAGGGCATATGAAGCTGCTACTGGACACTCACCTGCTGCTATGGGCAGCACAAGGCATCGAACATCTACCAACGGATGCCCAGATGCTGATGAGTGAACCTGAAAACGAATTATTCTTCAGCGTCGCCAGTCTGTGGGAAATCGTTATCAAATGCGGTTTGGGTCGCGAAGATTTCAAGGTGGATCCACGCGTACTGCGACGCAGCTTGTTGGACAACGGCTACCATGAACTGCCGATCTTCAGTGAGCATGCGGTAGCCATCGGCGCCTTGCCGCTAATCCATAAAGATCCCTTTGATCGCCTACTCGTCGCGCAGGCCATTGTCGAGGGCATAACGTTACTGACGGCCGATCTACAGGTTGCCAAATATCCTGGTCCGATACAACGCGTCTAACAATGGCAGGGAAAAATAAGCTGCTGACAGTACTATCGGAAGCCGAGCAATACGCTCTTTATGGCTTACCGGACTTCGATGATGCCCAACGGTTAGAGTACCTGGCGTTGTCTGAAACAGAACTGGCGCTTGCCAGCAGTCGGCCTGGACTTCATGCCCAGATCTATTGCGTCTTGCAGATCGGTTACTTCAAGGCCAAGCATACCTTCTTTCGCTTCGACTGGAACGAGGTCGAGGACGATTGCGCTTTCGTGCTAAGTCGCTATTTCCACGGCGAGACTTTCGAGCGCAAGCTGATTACTCAGTACGAGCACTACACCCAGCGCGAACGAGTCGCCGGGCTATTCGGTTACCGGCTATGGAAGGCCGATTTCCTGCCGCAACTCGGGAAGCAGGCAACACAAACCGTGAGGCGGGATGTGACCCCGGGATTCGTGGCTGCCGAGCTGATCGTCTGGCTGGGCGAGCACAAGATTATCCGGCCCGGCTACACTACCCTGCAGGAGTTGATCAGTAAAACCTTGTCCGCCGAACGCCAACGTTTGAGCGGCCTACTTGCAGAAGCGCTGGAAGACGAAACCAAGGTTGCGCTGTCTCAGCTTCTGGTGCGTGATGACACCCTATCGCAACTGGCAGCGCTCAAACAGGACGCAAAAAGTTTTGGCTGGCGCCAGATGGCCCGCGAACGCGAAAAACGCGCCTTGCTGGAACCGCTGTACCGGATCGCCAAAGTGCTGCTGCCCAAGCTCGGCGTCTCGCAGCAGAATCTGCTATACTACGCGAGTCTGGCGAACTTCTATACCGTTCACGACTTGCGTAATCTCAAGGCGGATCAGACCCATCTCTACTTGCTGTGCTACGCTTGGCAACGCTACCGCCAGCTCTCCGACAATCTGGTCGATGCGATGGACTACCATATGAAACAGTTGGAGGAAGAGAGTAGCGCAGGCGCACAGAAGTCTTTCGTCGCCGAGCAGGTGCGCCGACAGCAGAACACGCCGCAGGTAGGTCGCCTGCTCCTGCTCTATGTCGATGACACCGTAGCCGATGCGACACCCTTCGGCAACGTACGGCAGAGAGCATACAAGATCATGCCGAGAGACGCGCTCCAGATCACCGGCCAACGCATGAGCGTGAAACCGACGGGTAAGCTGGCTTTGCACTGGCAGGCGGTGGAGAGCCTGGCCAAACGCCTCCGCCGCCATCTACGACCGCTGTATGTCGCACTCGAATTCGCCGACATCGACCACGACAGTCCGTGGCTCGCGGCGCTGACCTGGGCCAAGAGTGTGTTTGCCAAACAGCAACGGCTATCGCAACGGTCGCTCGCCGAATGTCCGGCGGCCACGCTGCCGAAACGGTTACGGACGTATTTGCTGACCTTTGACACGGACGGAAAACCGACAGGGCTGCACGCCGACCGTTACGAATTCTGGCTGTACCGGCAGATCAGAAAGCGATTCAAGGCGGGAGAAATCTATCTCGACGATAGCCTGCAACACCGCCACTTTTCCGACGAACTGGTCTCGTTGGACGAACAGGCCGACGTGCTCGCGCAGATGGACATTCCGTTCCTGCGCGAACCGATTGAGACCCAACTCGACGCGCTGACGGCCGAACTGCAAACACAGTGGCTGGCGTTCAACCACGAATTAGAACAGAACAAGCTGACCCACCTGGAATACGACAGAAACACGCAGAAGTTGACCTGGCGCAAGCCCAAGGGCGAAAACCAGAAGGCGCGCGAGCAGGCGTTCTACGAGCAATTGCCGTTCTGCGATGTAGCTGATGTGTTCCGCTTCGTTAATGACCAGTGCCAGTTCTTATCGACGCTGACACCACTGCAACCGCGCTATGCCAAGAAGGTCGCTGATCCGGACAGCCTGATGGCGGTAATCATCGCGCAGGCGATGAACCACGGCAACGTGGTCATGTCACGCACCAGTGACATTCCGTACCATGTGTTGGAGGCGACATATCAGCAATACCTGCGCCAGGCTTCGCTTCTGGTGGCCAATGATCGCATTAGCAACGCCATCGCCGCACTTCCCATCTTCCCGTATTATTCGTTCGAGTTGAATGCGCTGTACGGTGCTGTCGATGGTCAAAAATTCGGCGTTGAACGGCCGACCGTGAAGGCACGCTACTCACGGAAATACTTTGGTCGCGGCAAGGGCGTTGTCGCTTACACCCTGCTGTGCAACCACGTGCCGCTCAACGGCTACCTGATTGGTGCCCATGAATACGAAGGCCATCACGTGTTCGATATCTGGTATCGCAACACGTCGGACATCGTGCCAACCACGATCACCGGCGATATGCACAGCATTAACAAGGCCAATTTTGCCATTCTGCACTGGTTCGGCCTGCGTTTTGAGCCGCGTTTCACCAACCTTGACGAGCAACTGAAGGCGTTGTATTGCGCTGACGATCCGGAGCAGTATGAGAAATGCCTGATCCGTCCTGTCGGCCAAGTAGACCGACAGCTCATCATCAGCGAGAAACCAAACATCGACAAGATTGTCGCCACCCTGGGCCTGAAAGAGATGACCCAGGGTACTCTGATCCGCAAGCTGTGCACCTATACCGCGCCGAATCCGACGCGGCGTGCGGTCTTCGAGTTCGACAAACTCATCCGCAGCATCTATACGCTACGGTACTTGCGCGATCCGCAACTGGAGCGCAACGTTCATCGTTCGCAGAACCGCATTGAGTCCTACCATCAACTACGCTCAACCATCGCCCAGGTCGGTGGCAAGAAGGAGTTAACCGGACGCACCGACATCGAAATCGAGATCAGCAATCAGTGCGCCAGACTAATAGCTAATGCAGTCATCTATTATAATTCAGCCATCCTGTCGCGGCTTCTGACGAAGCACGAGGACAGCGGCAAAGCCAAAGGGCTAGCACTGATTACCCAGATGTCGCCGACGGCCTGGCGGCACATACTACTGAACGGACACTACACCTTTCAGAACGACGGCAAGATGATCGACTTGGATGCGCTCGTGGCAGGACTGGAGTTGGGATGACGGAATTTTCGGCGGTTCCGGCTTAGAACCCCGGGAAGGAAGAAATCCGGTTCTGCAGTCGTTTTGCCTCTCGTTGCTCCTGGCAGTTATTAGTATGGTTCATTTGAGCCATTTCCTTATGATATCATTAGGTATTTTTGCAAATCCAATGCATCGGGATGCTTAAGGCTTTTCACGTTAAAATATATATTATTTCAATAAGCTGGCTGTCGATTCTTCCTTGGCTAAGCCAACCCCGAAACTTGAGTTAGAAAGAGATATGATATGAAAAAAATTCTGGTTCTTCACGGTATCAATCTAAACATGCTCGGCAACCGTGATCCAGTTCACTATGGGGCTGCGACTCTAAGAGAGATTGATTCTCAGATTGCAATTTGGGCCTCGGATCTTGGTTACGAGGTTGACTGTTTCCAAACCAATCATGAGGGTGAGATGGTGTCAAAGATTCAAAAAGCCCACGAGGCTGGCATTGATTCCATCGTCATCAACGCCGGAGCTTGGACCCATTACAGCTATGGCATTGCAGATGCTCTAGCTATTTTCAAAGGGCCAATTGTCGAGGTGCACATGTCGAATATTCATGCGCGGATGCAGCAGTTTCGGCACCATTCTGTTTTTTCCCATGTGGTCAAGGGGCAAATTTGCGGATTCGGTGCCACCAGCTATCACCTGGGACTTATTGCCGCTGACGCCATTCTTAAGAGGGAAAATGATTCAAGCAAGGATTGAACCGATCTGTACCCCCCCTCGGGGGTAGTGACGACAGTATGCATACATAGGGCGATCAGAGCAACACGGAAAACCTCGGGGTGTCCATTCCTACTCTCTACCGATGGGTGCCCGCCTCTGAACACGCTTAGCGTACGTTTTCGTTTATTGACTTCACACCCAAAAAGAAACGAGAGGGGATAAATGTCCGAAATTTTAGTTGCCTATTCAACAACAGACGGCCATACACGGCAAATTGCCCATCGGATGCGGCAGGTGATCGAGCAGCAAGACCATCGGATAACGTTGATCTCTATTGGTGATGAGCCAAATATTGACTTGAATCGGTTTGACAAAATAGTTCTTGGGGCAAGTATCCGCTACGGGAAACACAGTAAGCAAGTTTACAGATTTATCGAAAAATATCAGAAAGTCTTGGACAGCAAACCGAATGCCTTCTTTTCGGTAAATGTTGTTGCCCGGAAACCAGAGAAGAACAAACCGGAAACAAATCCCTATTTGCAGAAAATTCTGAAGCAAATTCAGTGGCACCCGAAGGAACTGGCTGTCTTTGCCGGGAAGATAGATTATCCAAAATATTGCTTTGGGGACCGGCAGATGATACGGCTAATAATGTGGATGACAAAAGGGCCTACTGATCCTCAGACGGTAATTGAATTCACTGATTGGGAGCAGGTTGAGGCTTTTGGGCATCTTGTCGGCAGAATGGAATGAACATAAAGTTAAGGTTATACATCAAGTCAATTCAGGCGACAGGAAGGGGCATGGGGCGGCAAGTGTTCCGCCGAACTCGCCTTGGTTTTGAAGGGGGCCGAACCTAAATGAAAAAACCAACCAGAGAAATTTAATTATGTCTAATTTTACAGAAACACTTTGGACAAATAACCAATTCATCCAAGAATTTCGAGATGATGCCAGTGTATACTTACCCTTCAGGAGTACATTTTTTGAAATCGCCAACTCCTATATAAAATTCTTCTTTGAAGCATACAAAAGCGTAAGGATGCTGGACCTTGGGTGTGGCGATGGCATATTTGCTCAGCAATTATTTGAAAATTTTAATCACATGGAAAATGTCACAATGGTTGATGGCTCTGAGGATATGCTGAGTGCCGCCAAACAACGTTTGAGAGGTCACAACAACCTCACTTATTTAAATGCCAGCTTTCAGGAATTGTTAGAAAATGACCCGATAAGTCAAAAATATGATCTTATTTTTTCTTCACTGGCAATCCATCACCTAAACTTAGAGGAAAAATCCTGTCTCTATAAATACATATTTGATCATTTAAATATTGACGGACATTTTCTGCATTATGATATAGTCATTGCATCTAATTGTAGAGCAGAAAAATGGAGCATGTCTCTATGGAAAAAATGGATTGCGGCTCACATTGATAATGATCATCTTGCAAAATTGATAGATATTCCAGATCAATATAAAAAAAATATAGATAACATCCCAGACACACTCGATGCCCAACTTAATGCCTTGAAAGCTATCGGGTTTAAAAATGTTGATTGTTTTTTCAAATACGGGGCCTTTTCTCTTTTTGGTGGGAGTAAGTAAACGGTAAACCTATCTTATTTTTATAAATGGGTATTTGGAGGTCTGCTCACGAAACGGGTAGAGTCGATATGTGGTGCGGTGGCTTTTGGGTTCAGTTTCCACATCCTGCTCATCGAACCGGACACAAAGTCTTGTGGTATCTTCGGCAGTTGTACGAGTCCCAACTTGCTGTAAAAGAACAAGCTGTACGGCTAACGATGTGAGTATCGAGAACGAGGTTGCTGGTGCATAGTGGGATAAACGCAATGGTGGACGGAAATTTCTGGGGTTCCGGCTTACAACCCCAGCTTTGGACTATATTTTATACGAAACAATTCAAAAAAAAGACAAACAAAATAATAATACCAGAGGAAACAGCTGTTTAGGAGTAATTCTTTTTTTTCTACTACCAGCCTCTATAGTAAGTTATTTCCTGTTTGTTTAAAAACATCTCTTTATCGTTCAACTTCATTCCATCATAATATGATAAATAAACTCGTACAATTAATTCCCCCAAGCCTTCTTATTAACTCGGGCAAAGTCTTCTACTCGGGGCGGCTCGCCTTTTCGTCGCCTTCAAGGCTCTATGTGCTGGGCTTAAATCCAGGAGGGGACCCTATTAAACAGGCAACCGAGACAGTTGCATCACATACTCAAGAGGTGCTGACACTGAAACCACACGATTGGTCGGCATACCGAGACGAGTCATGGGGAGACGCAAAGCCTGGGACACATAAAATGCAACCCAGAGTGCTCCATCTCTTCGCTCGTCTTGACCTGGCTCCCGGTATGGTTCCATGCAGCAACTTGATCTTTGTTCGCTCGCAACGAGAAAAAAACCTTGAGGGCAATACACAAAGTCTTGCCGACCTTTGTTGGCCATTTCATGCGCAAGTCATAAAACTTCTGCGGCCAAAAGCCATTCTTTGCTTTGGGCAAACCGTCGGGAAATATGTCATAAAGCAACTGAGGGCCACCATCCAATCGGATGAATTTGTTGAGATTAACAAGAGGAAGTGGCGTAGTTCTGTCTTCGCCAGCAACGGTGGCGTCAGTGTTATTGTAGCCACTCACCCAAGCATCGCGGACTGGACTGCCTCTCAGACTGACCCATCGAGTTTGGTGAAGAAGGTGCTTGATCGATGAAACCCATAGAAGGGATGTTTCGGAAATCGGGGAAAAATTGTACACTTACGGAAAATAAAGCACAGTAAGATAGAATTATCTTACTGTGCTTTATTTTCCGTTTTCTAAACGACCCACTCTAGTACCCGTCAATGACCATCCACACGCCGCCCTTGTCGCCAAATTCACCGGCCCTGCGGTCCACCTTTACGCACAGGCGTTTTGCCGATCCGCAGTTGGTCAGCTTCGCTTTGCCTGCTTTTTCCTCCCATTGCCCCGCTTGGTTTTTAAGCTCGATCAACTCAGCCCTTTTGAGAGCGACGTACCAATTGAGACTTGTAACGGTCAAAACAGCCACCAGGAGTGCAAGCGCCAAGGGGTAGGCTGCTTGCACCAGTGTCTTTTTTTGTATAGTGCTGGCGACCTGCTTAGCCTTTTTGTGCATTTCTTCAAGCGCACTTGCAACCTTCACCGCTTCGCTGTTGGTTTCAGCAAAAGCTTTTCTCGCCTCTTTCCCTATCTCCTCACCTGCGACCTGTTGGATGGCCGGTACAACGCCTGCTATCGTTTTGACGGCACCGGCCAACGCTTTCAATTGTGTGGCGTTAGCCGCGCTCTGCTCCTCGGCGGTATCTATCAGCACCGCGAGCAATTTTTTTTCATCCATATGGGCGTGGCCTCCTATCGGCTAAATCCACGATCCTTGTTTTTGTGACTTCGGTCGAGCTCCTGCATTTTTTCCATCTCTTCCAGCTTCCGGACTGCGGCCCTTTCCTGTTTTTCCTGTTCAAGCACATGATTTCTCCGGATTCCATCAACGGCCCCACAAAGGTACGCCCGCACTTCCACATGGTCGGCAGCCCTTACCCGTTCGGTCTCGGCTGCTCGGTGTTCCAGTAGAATTTTTCGGTCCTGATCGGTGAGCTTGCTAACCCCGATTGCACCCAAGTGCATTTCAGGATCGCGGTCAAGACCTTGAGCGTCGAGGGTGCGATGGTCCACCCTCGCATCGTGACCGTGCCGTTCAAGGTGGGCGTTTTGCAGGTCAGCCCATAACTTGCGTGTGGACTGTAAGCGTTCCTCGGTGCCAGCACTATCCTTACGGCACCCGCCCCGGTCCGGTGCCTTGGCGTTATACCTTTTGAAATATTGTTCAGGATCACGGTCAATACCGTCCATCGTTCGCTCACTATACATGATGTGGGCATGGGGCTGTTCTTCCCTTTCCAATGCCGCCCGTGGCGTATGTATCGCCCACTGGCAAGCGTGTTTTTCTCCTATCTCTTTTTTAACAAAATCTTCGACCAATTCGCGTCGCTGATCGGGTGTAAGCTCTCGCGGTAATGCAATTTCTATTTCTCTATATGTGGCACCGTTGACCCGTTCAAATTCATCGGCTGCTTTCCAGAAGTACGCCGGGGCATGTTCAGCCCACCTTGGCATATTTTCCGCTCCTGTTGCCTCTAAATCCTCTTGGCGTTTGTTGTCGCTATATTTGCCTTCTCTGGCTATGTATTCGGCGTGTGGTCCGGCTTTGCCCTTGCCTCCTACCTTTACCGTGCAATGGTATGATGCCATTATTCTTTTTTTCCTTGGGGTCTGTCGCTGTTCGCGTCGCAGACCGCACTGTTTCTCGCGAAGCAGAGAAACAACTAAGTGCGCCCTCCTAATTACCATCAGGAGGTACCTTACCACCGAGACCACCGATGGTCCATAAAAAATAAGCTTGCATTTACCCATGAAAACGGCGAAATATAGAAACAACCGCCGCACAAAAAACGACCAAACAAGGAGTGATTACGCCATGGAAAAAGAAAAAACAAACTGGATTGAAAACCGGATAACATATATCAAGGGTTTGAAGACTCCAACAGAACAACAAAAAATGCTGGTTCTTTTGGTTGAAAAAACCGACAGAACACCACAAGAAGAAAAATATCTAACGGCTCTCATCCGTGCTGAAAAAGCCAACGAAAGAGCAGCTAAAGCCAGAACCGCCGCTGCTACACTCATCAACGATGACAAAAAAAAGGCCAAAGAAGCTGAACGGAAAGAAAGAACGCACCGGCTCATCCAGCAGGGTGTACTTTTTGACCTAGCAAAACTTGAAGATCGGAGTCATGCCGAGCTATTGGGAATACTGCTTGCAGCCGCCACGATTGAAGATGCTGAGAGGCGGAAAAACTGGAGAGAAAAAGGCGAGGCAAAGCTAAAAGAATTGAGCGTTAAAACTGCTCTTGAAAGGGGCGAAGGTGTTACATCTTATTGACCAGGGCGAGGTGGAACCCTAGAAAGTTAAGCCATAAACTTTCGGATTGAACTCTTGGAAATTAAAAATTAATAAATCCGTATGCAAGACAATGGAGCAAAGGCTTACTTGGGCATTCCGAGATGCGTTAGAATAGCGTCTTCAACCGCTCGCATATCTTCTTTGGACAAACAGCCAAGTTGATTTTTAAGTCGGGATTTGTCCGCTGCCATGATTTGATCGGCCAAGGCTTTCCCCTTCTTTCCGGCCATCGTCACCAAAGCTTCACCGGGATACTGACGGCTGGTATTGCTTGTCAACGGCACAACAACAACCCTCGACAAGTGCCGGTTCGCCGCGTCGTTACTGACAATGACTGCGGGCCGGGTCTTACGGATCTCGCTCCCCACCGCCGGATCGAATTCCACCCACCAAACCTCACCGCGTTTCATGGGCCATATCTCCAGCCAGACCGTTGCACCACTCCTGCGCCTCAGCCTCTCGTTCATGGTCGGCGGCCATTGCCTCGTATCCGGCTTCAAGAGCCGTATCCAGCACATGCGGCCTCAACAGGTCTTCAATGAATTGACTCATTTTTCGTTTACCTATCCTTCGATACAGTCCGTCATAGACCGCTTCATCAAGGGTAATGGTCATTCGTTTATGCATTAGCTCCCTCCTATTTGTACGTTATACGCATAACGTGTACTCTAAAACCGCTCCACTTGGAAGGCAAGAATTTTCTCTCTGCCGCTCCCCAGGCGATTTTTAGCTTAATCGGTCCCCCACTATACGTTTGGGTTTGGAAATGTAATTTGAGAGCGCACAGGCTGGTTGTTGGTGGCATTGGAGGGGAAGGTGCGTAGACGGAATGATGTTTAAAAGGGGGAGGATTTATTTTCCTTTCAAGGAAGCAGTTATTTGTTGTTTCTGACTGCCGTCAGGCAGCAAATTGGTTTTTTTTGGGTTTTCACCAACAAAAAATTTTCCCAGGAGGTCCTTCCCCTTTGGGTGGCGTGAATTAAATTTGCTTTTATCATCTTGAGCAGCTCGTAGTCGAGGGCCCTAAATTTATCAATTCCCAATCTGCTTATCGTTGAATGGATCGCTTGATATTTATTATCGGTCCTTTCCTTCTGGCGTCGCCAGGAATTGTTTTGAGGTTGAAAACCTCTCTTCTTTTAATATATAAAAAATATAGTTAGCTGGTCACTCATGACCAGTATTACCCCATAATGCTGGTCACTCACGACCACCATTATCCCGAAACACTGGTCACCCATGACACTAGTCATCCGCGACCAGTGTTGACTTGGTGGTTAGCTTTCACCTTTTTTCTTGCTGGCTTCCCATGCTTTAACCACCTTATCGCGCAGTTCCCCGGGCAGCTTGTCCAGGTCGGCCATAAACTGCTGAACGTTGTAGTTTACGGCGTTGTCATACAAATGGTTGACGTTGATTTGTAGCCGTTCAATGTGCACCACCTTTGCGTTGCCAAGTTCGCCGGTAACCAGGACGTTTTTTAAATCAGCAACAGCATCTTTGACGCCTCCCGGCAAATAGTCCCACGTTGCCGTTGCTGCCGGCCGACCGCTGTCATCAGTTATCTCGACCTTCTCCCGGAGAACATAGACGTTATGGCGACCGCTCTTTGTCTTGGTGATGTAGCCAAATTTTTCAAGGGTTTTGAGTTCTCGCTGCACTTGAGACAATGACACACCGGCCTTTTCTGCGATGGTTTCCAATGCAGGGAAAGCCCTGCCCGTTGAAAAATTAGTGAACGCTTTAACGACTAAATAAACCTTTACCGCTGATCCAGGCAACCTCGCCAGATCGCCGTTATCAATCATACTCTTGAAGACATGAAACCAGGACGTTGTGGCCTGAAACATATCAAGTTGTTTTGGTGCCTCGCTCATGACTTGCCACCAACATGGTTCTTGATCAAGTCAACAATGATGTCGTTCATAGTCACACCGCTTGCACCGGCCGTGCTTTTAAGCTGTCGGTGCAAGTGTTCGGGCAAAAAAATATTCATCCGTTTAACTTCTTCCCCGGCCGTCTTGCCATAGCCCTTGATTGTCTTCCCTTTAACCTCCTTCAATAAATCTTCATCGCTTCTGTCTGCCGGTTTCTCGGCCATCGCCGTCAATAACGATTTTTTTGCCACGTTGTCACCTTTGTCATTTTTATTATTTTTATCATAAATATCATTTTTATCTCTTAACTGATTTATACGCCCTGTTCATCTCAATCAAGAGGTTAGCCAACTCTTTGGTTGCCTTGTGCTTCGGCGCGTACTGGATAACGGATTGACCTGAAAGAGGTGCTTGACCATAAACCTCGAAGTCGTGAAGCACCGTTTTGAGTATCGGTAACTTAAAATTTTCAGCGATGAAATCGGGAGCCTCTTTGCTCAACAGGGTGCCTTCTTTCACTTGATTGAGGAGAAAGAAAGCAGGAGGAGCCCACCCCAATTTTTCCTGGATGGTCCGGTAGATTTTTACCGTATTGCCGCTAGCGTGAAGGTCGTAGGGTCTGGGCCTGGTAGGGATAATGATCAAGTCCGCTTCCATCATCGCCAGCATCATGATGTCGGCGGCGTGGGGTGGCGTATCAATGAAGATAAAGTCTTCCCTCAGACCTTTGACCAGTTTACGGACATCATTTCCAGCCGGATACAGGTGCAGGTGTTCTGTTTCGTAGGTCTTATAAAACTTCATGCAGGTGCCTTGTTCGTCGGCATCGACCAGGGCCGTCTTTCTCTTGACCCCGGCGGTGCCAAGGGCGAGGTTGACAGCCACCGTTGTCTTCCCACACCCACCTTTCTGATTCACAATCGCAACTATCATCCTTGACCACCCATTATCATCTTCATCATGTGTATCATGTTTGTCTCGTGTATCATTAACATGATACACGAGAAACCTTGTCTTCGCCACATAAGGCAGCTCTATATTGGCAGGCAGATTTTCCCATTATGTTACCCCAGAGAAAAAATATATTAAGGTAATACTTTCATATACCGATGAGGGTGTCACCGCCGATGAATTACTGACCCACCCGCCACCGAAAATTTGACCCCCCTGCCCGTTTTTTCGCCTTCCTTCCCGCAGTTTTTGCAAGACCCACCTGAACGTTTCCCAGTTGTCCGAAGAAGA
>JAQUEZ010000435.1 GCA_028684915.1 Desulfobulbus sp. | reverse complement strand
GGATAGGCGTAGATGTAGATTCTGGCAGGCGCATGTCAAAGCCCTGGCGGACAGCGGTTTATCCCGCAGGGAATATTGCCGCCGGCACCATCTCGCCTACCATGCACTGACCTACTGGGTCCGCAAACTTAAGCATGGGGAGCAGGTTTTGCCTCATGATCCCCAGATACTACTGGCCACCTTGCTGTACGCCTGATATCTTGGCATCCGCTCTTCTCGACTGATCGCAGGGCCTGCGAAAACCAGGTCAGTGCTGAAGGCTGGCAACAACAATACTGAAAGGGTAACGAGATGACAACTTCATGCAAAATCGCGTTCAAAGCAGGAGAAGTAATCAGCAACAAATGGGTTATCCGCGAATTTATCGGCAAAGACAGCATGGGGGAGAATTATCGGGCGCATCAGGCTAACCTCAATCGTGATGTTGCAATCAAGGTTATCACCCGTGAATGGATCGAGTCTATTGAGGAGAGAGATAAAGAGATAGAGACAGTGGCTCAGCGTTTCAAGAGGAAAGTCCTGGCCATGGCCCAAATCCGCCACCCCAATGTGATGCAAATCTTAGACCACGACTCGGTCTCACTCTTTCAATGCGGCCAGTACCTGCCTGTTGAATTCATCGTTATGGAATACATATCAGGAAACTCTTTACAGGCAACCATGCCGGAAAGAGGATTGCACCCGGAGGAATTTGCCGTAAAAGTTTGGATGACTAAATATTTCATGCCGATACTGGATGGTGTGGAGGAATTACATCGTCACGATGTCGCACATTGTGATTTGCGGCCTGATAATATTTTTATTGATCATGATGTTCCGAAAATTACCCTCGGCTTGTCACTCTCAATCAAGCTGGACCCGGTTAAACCATCAGATCGCCTTAATAGTTCACCTCACGAATCAACCCCAAAACATTTCAAAATCCCAGGTCAATTCGCCGATATTTATGCCTTAGCCCAAATCCTCTTTGAAGCTGTTAGTGGCAAAATCAAACCCGAAACGGTGTCAGATAAAGGCGTAAGAGTGGCTGAGAATGAATCCCTTTTTTTTCAAGAGCTGTTCCGAATTATACAGATGGCCACGGCGCAAAGCAGAGACGAACGGATTGAATCTGTTCAGTGCTTGCGCAGCCAACTCAAGAGACTCGTTAACGAGCTGGATATTCAGGCGCAACTGGCTTATTCGAGCAATGTAGAACGCAATGTAAAACCTGTCCCCCCGCGTTCTTATTCAAAGACTTTCTGGTCAATTGTTGTTGCAACGCTTTCTGTGGCGACCCTGACTTTTTGGCATTTTCAACGGACCCCCAACTTCATGATGACAAAGGGGATTTCAACAGGAGGCGAACCGCACTATCCGATGTCTGGTCAAGGAGTAACAGCCGGCATTCCAAACAAAACCGGCATTGAATACCGCGAAAAGCAACGTTATATTTCAGGGGGCGAGTTGCTTCTGCCGAAGACTATAATACGGGGAAAGAGCGAAACTGTTCAAGTCCCCCCCTTTTACATGGACGAGTTCTTCGTCACCAATCAACAGTTCATTGATTTTCTGAATCAGAATCTTGCCAGAATAAGCATAGAAAGTAGCGTCGTAAAAGGTGATGGTGCCAGTTGGCTTCTTTTAGGGGAAGTTCGTGCAGAGTACGAACCGATTATTTATCAAAATGGCGCATTTTACCTAAGCGATCCAGGTCATGCGTCCAGCCCGGTACTGCGTGTAACGAGTTTTGGAGCTTCCGCATTCGCCACCTCTGTTGGTGGACGGTTACCAACAGAAGTGGAACTATTTTATGTGATATTCAAAGGAACGGCTAATTTGCAATCAGGCACAAGGGATTCTTCCGCTAATACAACTGGGCAACTCCGCGTACCAGAGGAGAAAGACGAAAAAAATACTGACGCAAATGCAACCGGAAATACTGGTGATTTATACAGACCAAACTCGCTCGGCATAAAGGGATTGAACAAGGAAATTGGTGAATGGGTACTCAAAATTGCTAACAACAGAACCATAGATCATGAGAAAGTTAATCGTTATGCGGTTATCGGCGGGACAGAGGGGGCACCCAAAAACGGATCTCCCTACCCTTCATTGGTTGACCGAATCCCTTGGGAAGGGTGCGAAGATGTTGGATTTAGAACCGTACGTAACGTTGATCGGTGATCGTCAGCCCGGGATAGCTCATCGGCCAACAAAAAAACGACGATGAACACGGGTGCTAAACCGAAATTGTAATTTTCATGCAAAGAGAGGAACACGGGTGAAGAATTTAAAAATCGGGCTGAGGTTGTGTCTCGGGTTTGGGATTATTTTGGTAATGCTGCTGCTTGTAGGTGGTTATTCAATTTATGAAATAAATGCGTTAAACGGTGAGGTCGATCTGCTGGTCAACGATCGCATGGAAACGACCGAGCGGGCCAATAAAATCATTGTGTATGTTAATAGCATTGATCGCAGCTTGCGTGACATTATAGACGGAAGCAAAGACCAGCAAATTAAAGAAATTCGGAAGATTGTCGAAACTCGCAAAGCACTTGGCGACGTTTTTGAACACTTGATCAATACTGTCAAGACGGGCAAAGGTTTGTCTATATTAAAAAAAGCCACAGATCTCCGTAGCGTTTATATCCGGCATACTGACGCTTACCTGGAATTGATCAAGACTGAGCAAATCGAGCTGGCAAAGAAATCGCTTCATTCAGAAATTCGAGATGCGGAAGAAGACTACATGGCGGCAGTCGAGGAATTGATAGACTTCCAAACGGAATTGGCTGAGACAGGAGGGAAAAATGCAGCTGACGAGGCAAGGTCAGCAACAATGCATATCGGTATATTGCTGAGCGTTACAATGGTATTGAGTATTTCGCTGGCCTTTATCATTATCCGTTCTATCATCGTCCCGATCAACAAGGCCTCTGTCTTGGCCGATACAATGGCAAAAGGTATCTTCACCACTAAGCTCGATATCAAACAGAAAGATGAAATAGGTTTAATGGCAAAATCGCTCAATGCCATGGTTGAGCAATTAGGGCTGATGATTAAAGAAATCATTGGCGGCGCCAATCGCCTCACATCTTCATCCAATGATCTTGCCACTATTTCCAGGGCGTTGTCTTCAGCAGCTCGCAACACGGCTGATAAATCAGGAACCGTGGCCGCCGCCGCCGAGGAATTGAATGCCAATGTCCAGTCAATTTCCGTAGCTATTGAGCAGTCATCAAACAACGTCAATATGGTGTCCATCTCCACAGAAGAAATGACCGCTACTATTAATGAAATTTCCCTAAATGCGGAAAAAGCCCGTTCCATCTCCGAGGGTGCGGTGAAACAATCACGGCTTACTTCCGAAATGATGGCCACTCTGGGTGAATCGGCCAAAAAAATTGGCAGGGTGACTGAAACCATAACCGAAATTTCGGAACAGACTAACTTGCTGGCTCTGAACGCCACCATCGAGGCTGCAAGAGCGGGCGAAGCAGGCAAGGGATTTGCGGTTGTTGCCAACGAAATCAAGGAACTGGCTCGCCAGACCGCAGAGGCAACGGTTGACATTAAAAATCAAATCGATGAGATGCAAATCACCACCACGACCACGGTGGAGGACATGGAGAAGATTTCAGCCGTTATCACAGAAATCAACAAAGTTATCGGTGGTATTGCTACCTCCGTGGAGGAGCAGTCGGGCACTTCCAGTGAGATCTCAAACAACATTTCCCAGGCATCCCGAGGAATTGCCGAGGTTAATCAAAGCGTGGCACAAAATACGGTAGCCATCACCGATATCACTCGCGACATTGCTGACATCTATCAGCAGTCAAAGCAAGTGGGGATTGGCAGCGATCAAGTTCAAGCCAGCGCTCAAGGCCTGACCAAGCTCGCCGCTAATCTCGAAGACATGGTAAAAAAATTCAGGGTTTAATTTCCGAAAGGAACCCACCAGCCTAGTCGATGGTACGGGCCCAGTCGCAACAAAGCCAAGCCGGAGCTGATCGTAAAAAGCCGCTCAACGAGTTGAAAGGGACGAAATGACAACTTTATCTAAAACCATGCTCAAAATTGGTGACGTGCTCAACAACAAATGGGTGATTCTTGGCTTCATCGACAAGGGGGGAATGGGTGAGGTCTATCGGGCACACCAGGCCAA
>JAQUEZ010000434.1 GCA_028684915.1 Desulfobulbus sp. | reverse complement strand
AGGCCATTGGTTTGAATATATTGAGGGCCAGCAGGCATCGGGGCTGGAAAAACAACCCCCCAGAGCCATTTTGGGGCCTATTCTTGCTTCTTTTGGCGCCCTGGAATTATTTCAAAGACCTAATCCAAGAATTATTCCTAGTAGCGTTAGCCCTGAGCAAAATTTTCCAACCGACAGCTCACAGTCGAATGAGATTGGCGGTTTAACTTTTTACGAGTCCATCATAATTAGAAACGAGAATGTAAGAGAGTATGAGAAAACACCAGAGATAGAACCAAGGGGATAAGTAAAACTCAACGTCAGAAACAGAAGGTAAGCCATCGGGATAATTCATTCTAAAACCTCATTTCATGTTGAAAAATAGGAAGAGTCAATTTTCGAACAGGTGTCGAATACGAGATAAAGGCACTCGATGTGAGAGCCCCAGGATTACGAATTCATCTTGGATTCCTCGTTAAAATATTACGAAGTTGGGCATAGAATAAAAAAGCGGTGAAAGAAGCGATAAAAAGAATTTCCGAGACAGAAAAGTTCTTCAATTTATCTTGGGAAGGAAGGATATCGATTGATGTAAAATCACTGGAAATGAACAGGTAAAGAAGGCAGAAGGCATACAAAAAACCAAGAAAAATCCAAGAGCCAGTAATTGACCAAAAAAGGTTGTCTTCGTGTGCCATGTTGTACTCCTTTGTTGTTCATTGTATCGTTTTTTTGGGGGGGCTCCGCATGCGCCCCCAACGAGGTTGCCTTTCCTGATTGGTATTCAATCCAGGCCGCAGGGTAGTTCACCATGACCTGAGCACTGTCCCCCTGTAGCGCGCTTAATGAGCCGGTGACTTGCGCGGGGTGTTCAGTGGTTACGGGTTTGTCAGGGGACGCATAAAGTGAGATCCGGCGCGCTCCGCCCCCTAGTTTCCTGCTGCGCAGAACTGCCTATAAATCAAGGTGACTCATTATGAAGAGGAAGATCACCCCCAAGGAAAGATAGAGAATCGGAGAAACGATAGCGGTAATCGCCAAACTCATAAGGAGTGAATCCATATCCATTGTTCTATCCCGCGAGCGTTAGCCTGAATTCGTTGCGCTTGATTTCCATCTTTTCGATAAACGCCTGTTCATCTTCAAAGAAGCGGTGCAAGTCTTCCTCGATCATCTCTTGGCAGAGGTAGACGATTTTATCGATATCATCGGGCTTCACTTCCAGGGAGGCACAGACTGACATGAGAATGCCGCGGGCCTGCTTACGGAGCATTTCAACATCTTTGTGTTTGGCGGGGTGAATCCGGATGTAGCCGAAGACGCCGGTCCAGACCACGGCCTGGACTTTTTCCCAGAACTCGGAGATTTTAGCCTTGGTCTGGTTGTGGTTACGGTTCACCGGGCTCTCTGTGTGCCTGGTCCATTCGCTGGTGAGGTAGGCCCAGAGGGATTTAAGGCTGTTGACCAGGTCGGCAACGGTATCGATCTGATTGCCTTTCAGCTCCGCGACGTTGAATTTCCGTTTACCGTCTATGGGTTCAATGTGGCTTACATCGGCAAATTCCCGGAGGCGTGGGCGGCGGATTTGGTATTCGAGCCGGGTAACGGGTTCGTCATCGTATTTGTCGACGCCCCAGATCTCGGCAAAGACCTGCTGTTTGTTGGTGGCCCGTTTTTTCTTTAGCTCCATGACCTTGTCATAGACGCGAAACATCATATCGCCGCTGCCGATGGTGATGCCGGAGAACTTGCGGTTGGTATAGTGCGAGTTGAAATCTAGTTCCTCAGGATCAGGATCGGGATCACGCTTAGTGACCTTGAGGCCATCATATATATCGTCGTTGCGGGCCAGGGCGATCCAATTGCAACGGTTTTCAAGCTCAGTGGTTTTGATGTCCACACCAATGAAGTCAGCGGCAAGATGAACTTCGGAGACTATTTCTTTGACGACTTCGCCGCCGTGGAGAGCAAGGAAGGTTTTCACCCGTTCGTAGACGGCATAAAAACCAGGCGACCAGCAGGAAAGGGAACCGATTTCCAAGCGGCAGTTGGGGATTTTTTGATCATGGGACCGGCGGTTGAATAGAAGGGTGACGTCTCCGGACTTGATGCGGTAGGTGTAATACCGGGTGCCGGTCCTGTAGAGGTTCCAGTCAAAGCCGTGTTCCTTAAAGACCGGGATACAATCTTTCTCGGTGTCCTGGACCACCTTTTTCATGAGATCAAGTATCGGGAGCAAGTCGCTTTCCCGGCCATCCCACTTGACGTGAAACGACACTTTCAAAAAATCTACACATCGCTTGACCCTCAGCCCTGGCAACTCCGATACTACTGGTAAACCACTTGTTAATCGGGCTTGTGGGTCGGAGACGGAGGGCTGTTCCGTGGTGGTGCGAACTCTGATCGGGGCAGCATCCCGGTGAACAAAGAGCGGGTATCCGTGATCGAACCGGTAATCCTGCAGGGGGAGTTGTTGGAGGTAGTCGGGGTAAGGCTCGGTAAAAGTCGGAATGCTGGAGAGGTCGACTTTTATGCCTTGGATGGCTGCACGAACTTTTTGGGAAAGTTGGTCTTGGGATTGTAATGAACGATACATTGGTTACCTCAAAAAAAGAATTTAGAGACAATTTGACAAGCCATCGTCGATGAAATAGGCTTGTTCCAGGGTCAAGTACTTAGGACGTCCTTGAACCCTCCTTTTCCCCTTCGGATCTCCCCAGAACCGAAGGGGTTTCTTTTTCCTGCCAAAAACTCTCTAGACTGTTCAGCCTACTTTCACACCGGCCACAAAGGCCAAATCCAGGATCATCGGTTATGAGCATTGTTTCGTTGCCACAGTTCGCGCAGAGGAAAACGTGCGCCTTTGGCGATGGTGACGGTGGGTAGCTATCTAATGCTTTGTTCATCTTCGTCGCCAATTTGAATGCTTCCCCGCTCTTACCCAGGGGGGAGCGGGTTTGATAATTGTTTGAAGATTTGCCCATTGTTTCTGTTCGCGAAGATCAAAGAAAATATCGAAGGTTGGAAGATCTAGGCCGAGGCGAGAAAAAAGCAGGTTATAAAGAGAGGGTCTTTTCATCTTCGTCGTGTCCTGGGTACGGGTTTCGCTCGATTTAGTCCTACCCTTGGTTGCCTTCTGGGGGACGAAAAACGGGACGCTGCTTTCTAGGGCTGCTTACCCCGTTTTTCGTTGAGGAAATCCCCGGTAATTACCTGCGCCAATCGCACAGAACAGCAGACAAGGGCGGCGCGTCATTCCGACCGGCGCGGCCCGGCCGGGTTAAGGGGGAATTGCCGACTTGCTTGCCGGGTGCCTAGATCTTAACTGGCTGAAACCTTTTCTTTTTCCCTAGTGAAAGGAAGTAAACCGCAAGGCCTGTGCCTGGATTTAGATTTTCTCGTTTTCCGAGCCGGATTTTTTCTGATCGGAAATACTCTTGGGCAAAAGGGCATACCAGTGACCGGAATCATAGCGAACCGGGTAAGGAAACTTCTGCAGGGGGTAAATCGTCGACCCCAAAAGGAAGAAAACGCCCTTGCTGGACCGGGCATAGTCGAGCAGGACCGGGATTTTTGCTTCTTCCGGCTGCTCGATGGAAAAGAGGGATTTCTGATCGTTGGCCGACTTAAGGACCAGGCCCGAGGCGGTAATGGTTGCCTTGAAGGAATCGAAAAGTGTTTCCTTGGTCAGCTTGGATTCTATCCAGGTGATCGGCTTGGCCTCGTTGCCGGAGAGAATCAATCCTTTGCCGGTCTGGGAGGTGACGAACTGCGCCACCTCGGAGAGAGGCACGTTGTCAAAGTCCACCGAAAGCGGCAGGTTAACCGGGACCGGCGGCAGCGGGGCCGGTTCAGCCTTGGCTGTTTGCGGCGGTGCGGCCTTCTTCTCCTGGTGGGGCGTGCAAGCGGAGATCCCGAAGAGCAACGCGCCGGTGATGATCATTGAAGCAAGAAACAACAAGACGTTGAAAAAGGAGCGCTGATACATGGTCAATTTCCTTTACGGTTGGTGAATACGAGTTGGCCGTCTTTATATATGGGGGTGATGGATGATGTGCTGGCGGCAGATGGGGCCGGTTTGGATGCCCCCTTTCTACTGGCCTCGTATTGGGCCATGGCCTTGTTAGTCCCAAAAATATCGCCGGTGCCGAGACTGGATTTGAAGAACACCATGTAG
>JAQUEZ010000120.1 GCA_028684915.1 Desulfobulbus sp. | reverse complement strand
CCGCAATGACTCGCATATCATCCGGGACGAGAAATCTATTCGTTGTGCCGTCAATCGTCAGAGGTCATCCAGTCTTGCGATCCGGAATCATCAAAGATTGCAGTTCTGTGGTGGAACTACTACAGCCCCTTCTCTTTAAGGTCCGGAAATTTGGAATAGTACGTCCCAATGTAGTTGTTTGTGTTCCATCAGATGCTTCAGCAGTAGAACTTGATGCATTACGAGAGTGCATTTTCAAGGCAGGGGCTTCGACAGTTTTTATCGTTCCGGAACCTCTTGCTGCAGCAATTGGCGCCGGAATGGATGTGGCGTCTCCCTATGCCGGTATGATTGTCGATATTGGAGAAGGTGCTACGGACTGCGCAATCATCAGATCGGGCAAAATCATTTCAAAAAGTACCTTGCGGGTCGGTTGTTTCGATCTGCGCCAGCTTTTAATCAAAGCTGTATATTCTGAGAATAAGATCCGCATTTGCGAGAATGAGGCGGAGCGCATCGTACGGGCAGTTGGCGTTTCCCGTACGGCCTTATCGGATGTCCAGACAACATTATACGGCTGGTCAGAGCGCGCAGGGTCAGCAAAATCTGCATCGATACCTGTGGCGGAGATTCAAGAGCAAATTGAAGCGATTATTCGATTGATAGTAGATGTCGCACACTGTTTGTTGCAGGATCTTTCACCTGCAATCGGGTGCGAAATAATAGAAAATGGTATATTTTTGAGTGGTGGGGGTGCCCTTCTTCCAGGCATGCGGGAACGGTTGGAGTCTAGGACAAATATCCCTGTAATTTTACCCCCCAAGCCTCTGGAAGCCGTGGTGACGGGCGCACGTGAGATGCTCCCGATCGTTGCCCTGTTGAATAAGCGAATGTAGTGACATATTCGCGGTACAGGTAAGAGCACGTATTTTAGCCTGACCTTTCGCATTCACTACAATGTCATAACATATTGTAATTTTCTGGAAATCAAGGCCATGTCCGAAGATATGCGCAGGGTTCACAAGATGGAAATGAAGAAGTAGCACTTTCTGTAGAACCAGACACATGAAGGCCCTCGGGATGATTTACCCGGGGGCCTTTTTGTTCTCGAGACTTTTAAATCAGGCGTCTGTAACGGAACGGTGAATTGCATGGCGTACCCAGCCTTGAAGTCGCATTGCTGCTGAGGAGGGAGATCTCACCGTTGTCTTTCATGCTTCGCTCACCTTACCTTCCAGTCGTTTCTCCAAGAAGGACTTCAGTGCAACGGCATTATTCTGCTCGTGGCTGTGGGAGCTGTAGAGAAGCGTTATGGTGGTGCGCTGTGCCGCTTTGAAAATCGGGTGCCAGGAGTCCGGGTTCTCTTCCAGTTCGCTGCTATAGCGGCGACGGAACTCGTCCCACTTTGCAGGGTCGTGCGCAAACCAGCGTCGCAGGGCGTCACTTGGCGCCACCTCCCTTATCCACTCGTCCATATGCAGATTTTCTTTCTTCACGCCTCTTGGCCACAGCCGATCGACAAGGATGCGAATGCCGTCATCAGGGTCAGGTGGATCGTAGATACGCTTGAGCTGAATCATGCTTGTCTCCAGAACTACCTGGGGCTTCCTTTGAGGGATCGCCAGGTCAGGAAAGCGGCAACAAGCATGGGGAAAGCTCCCAGACATATGAAAATGAAATCCGCAGGCAGGCGCAGCCATTCAAGAATTCTGATGGAATTAAGAAACTCAGGTCCTCTTGCATGCCAGTAACCGTTGTTCAGGACATCCATAAACTGCAATACACCCCCGGGAAAGAGACTTGTGACAACCATCAGGCCAAGACCCACATTCAATCCCCAGAATGAAATGCGGATATATTTCTCTGATTGTACCCATTGTTCTTCTGTTGATACCTGACGCATGGCAAAAACCATAAGTGCCAGCGCCAGCATGCCAAAGACCCCCATCATCGCGGCATGGCCGTGGTTTGGTGTCAGCATGGTGCCCACCTCAAAATAACTGACTATGGGCAGGTTGATGAGAAAGCCAAAGACCCCGGCGCCGATAAAATTCCAGAAGCCGACTGCTATAAGGAAATAGAAGGTCCATTTGTGCGGGATAGCATTCTTGCTTTTGCTGCCTGTGTCTTGTGTTCTGGTTACTTTTATGAAGTCCCAGGCATCAAGGGTTAGCAGGGTGAGCGGTACGACCTCCATTGCGGAGAACATTGCAGCAAGGGCCATGGTGACAGTCGATTGTCCGGACCAGTACCAGTGATGTCCGGTCCCAACAATTCCACTCCCCAAGTACAGGATGGCATCCAGATAAACGACCCGTGAGGCAGTGAACTGGGTAATGAGACCCAGTTGGAAAAATATGACGGCGACCATTACCGTTGCGAACAGCTCAAAAAAACCTTCAACCCAGAGATGAATGATCCAGAAACGCCAGTTATCTACCACCGAGAAGTTGCTGGCACTGCCGAAAAACATCGCCGGCAGGTAAAAGAGCGGAATGGCTATGGCGGCCAAAAGAAACAGAGACGAAATCTCCTTTCGTTCGGGATCTTTCCGAACCGGCGCGATCTCCCTGAAAAGGAGGAAAAGCCAGAAAATCAACCCCAAGGCCAGAAGGAGCTGCCAGACACGCCCCAGGTCGAGGTATTCCCATCCCTGGTTACCCAGCCAGAACCAGAATGTACCGAGCAGTTGATAGACGCCGAATAGCTCGCCCAGGAGACTGCCGAATACGACAACTATCAGTGCCCAAAACAAAAGATTGATGCCCCGGACTTGTCCTTTCGGTTCTTTTCCTCCCAGTGAACAAGCGAGAAAAAGCCCGCCCGCAACATAGGCTGTCGCTATCCAGAATACTGACAGTTGCAGGTGCCAGATGCGGAAGATATTGCCCGGGAAGTACTTGGTAAAGTCTATACCGAAAAAACTGGCTGGGTCAGCTCGGTAATGCGCGGTTGCTCCCCCGACCAGTACCTGCAGCAGAAAAAGAAAGGCAACAGCTAGAAAGAATTTTATAACGGCACGTTGGGTTGCCGTGGCAGTACCAGGAAAAAGCATGGGGCGGATTTGATCATTTCGAGCTTTCCAGCCGAGGTAATTGAATTTCCCAAAGGCAAACAGTACTGCGGCAATGCCACCAAGGAGGGTAATGAGACTCAGTGTGCTCCATAAGATGGAGTCGCTGCTCGGTGTGTTGCCCGCTGCAGGGTCGTAGGGAAAATTATTTGTGTAGGAGTAAGTTTTTCCTGGCCGGTTGGCCACGGAAGCCCAGGCTGCCCAGGCGAAAAAAGCTGTCAACTGACGAAGTTCCTCAGGATCGTTAACCTGCCCCACCATCAGGCCACCGTTCAGCGAAGGGTTCAGGAAATAAGACGTCCATTTCGCGATCTGGCCATTGAACGAAGCAATTTATTCGGGAGTATAGACTAGATTGTGTGTGTCGGCCGAATAGCGGTTCTCTTTGAGCAGACGACGGACCTCAGCGTTGACAGTCTCCCTTTCGATCGGTGACAACTCCTTCATTCCCTGCTGGAAATCCTTTCGGGCAAGCATTTCACCCGCATCCAGGGTCAAGGTGTGCAGGTATTCTGCGGAGAAATCTGGGCCGAGGTATGCGCCGTGCCCCCAGATGGAGCCATTTTCCATAAGCCCGTGTTTGAGGAAGACCTGTTGTCCTGCCAGTATGTCAGAGCCACTGAATACTGTATCACCTTTAGCGCTTACGACCTTGTCCGGGATCGGCGGTGCATCCTGGTAGGACCTGACGGCTATCCAGATCAGGATGGAAAACCCGAATATCAGCACGAGTATTACAGAAATTCTCCACCAAGGAGACAGGGTTTCCGTACTCTTGTCTACTAACATTGACAACCTCCTAAATGACGCCTGAAATAGAATAGGGCAGGTAGATGTCTTTTGGTGTTATAGCGCCTGGGTGATGTTTTCCAGGCAGCTATCTGACTGCCAGAACCGATCCTTAGAAGTTATTTCAAGGGTTTTGTTTTGAAAAATCAATTGCTAGCGAAAGCCGTTTTCTCGTAAAGTGCGGCTGAATAGTAGAATCAAAAATAATGAATCAGCCCCCACTCCTTTGTAAAGAATGGGGGCTTGGAAACGTAGAAAGTTTCACCGACTGCCACATAAGCAGATCTTCGTAAAAAGCTCCAATTTGATTTTCAGGATGCCGAATGTGGATTTCAACCATCCAGAAAGGCCTGAACCGCCAATTCAGCAGATTATGTTTTGCTAAAGCTGGTCAACAACATCGAGATTTATTTCATCTGCTTACCAAACTCCTGTCCGAAGGCTACACAATGAGCAAGACTCTGCCCATCGGGGTTCCATAGCTCCTTCAATCCTCCATCAATAATTTCGAACCCACCTGCCTGCAGCCTCTCAGTAATCATAGCAACCGATTCTCCGCTCCAGCCATATGCTCCAAATGCAGCGGCTTTTTTGTTCTTGAAGCCCAGACCCCGTATTTCTTCGAGAATACCAGCTATCGCGGAGAGAATGCCTTTGTTTATTGTCGGAGAACCAACCATGATCGCCTTTGACTTGAAAACTTCCGAGATAATGTCATTTTTGTCCGAACGGGCGGCATTAAAAATTTTGACCGTAACGTCTTTATCTTCCGCAGAGATCCCACGTGCAATCGCCTCGGCCATTTTCCTTGTTCCATCCCACATCGTGTCGTAGATAATTGTAATCTGGTTTTCCTGGTAGTCTGAAGCCCATTCTACGTATTTGGTAACAATCTGGAGTGGATTGTCGCGCCAAATGACGCCATGGCTGGTGCAAATCATCTCAAGAGGGACGTTCAGGCTGACGAATTCTTTGATTTTCCGATCAACAAATGCGCTGAAAGGTGTCAGGATATTAGCGAAGTACTTGATGCATTCTTGAAACAGTTCAGTCTGATCAACCAGGTCATTGAACAGATGTTCTGTCGCATAATGCTGTCCGAATGCATCACTGCTGAACAGGACATTTTCTTCGGTTAAATAGCAGAACATGCTATCCGGCCAATGAAGCATCGGTGCTTCGATGAAAATCAAATCCTTTGAGCCGATATTCAGTCGGTCTCCGGTCTTTACCGTTCTGAAATTCCAATCCTGATGGTAATGCCCCTTCAACGACTTTACGGCATTAGCAGTACAGTAGATTGGAGTGTCAGGAATCAGGCGCATGAGTTCCGGCAAGGCACCACTGTGGTCACTTTCAGCATGATTTACGATTATGTAATCTATCGTATTCAGATCTATTTCTTTTTGAAGATTATCTACAAATTCCTTGGCAAATGGCGTCCATACTGTCTCTATAAGCACCGTTTTTTCATCGCGAACCAAATAAGAATTATAGCTAGATCCCCTGTGGGTTGAATATTCTTCCCCGTGAAATTTTCGGATTTCCCAATCAACCTTTCCTACCCACCAGATATTGTTTTTGACAAGAATACCCATAAATTTGTCCCTTTGTTCGTGAAAATGCCTTTTGTTTACCAACCGACTAAAGAGTAGCTGTTTACTTACAACGATCCCCTTCCGTATAGGAAGGGGATTGTCTCCAGAGATTAATCAAGAGAGCAGGTTTTTGTTCACAAGAGACCCTTACTTGTACGGAATAAACCTGGAACGATCTGCTCCGCAGGGTGGACATGTTTTCGGTGGCTCAGGGCCGTCGTGAATGTATCCGCAGACAAGGCACTGCCATCTCTTGGTTTTTGTCATGACAAAATCTCCTTTCTACCTTACAAGCGATTACTGAATGCTAGTCGTGAGCAAAAACCATCTTCTGGGCTTCCACGCCATCAAAACCATTAAGAAGATTGGCCAACTCCTCATACTTTGCAGTATCCCCGACCATTTCCAGAAGAATGAGTCCGGATCCGGAACAAAAGTCATCTGAGACCTCATGGAGTCCGATGCGTGTTTTAATGTTGCAGCCAAAGGAAGTCAGAATTTTTTGAACCTCCGGTGCATTCTTTACTCTGTCCTGCAGGTGAATTCCCAAAACAACATGTGGATTTGCTTGCATTTTTGCGCTCCTTTACGAATAGAATTTATTGAGGGATGTTTCCGTACAATCTAACCCAGGATGGCCTTAAGGTCCGCCTCCGGTGTGGTGATAGGTGCCAGGTTGAAGTTTTCCACCAGGAAATTGAGAACGTTCGGGGTAATGAAGGCCGGAAGTGACGGCCCGATTTTAATGTTCTTGATTCCCAGGTGCAGGAGCGTCAAGAGGATTACCACCGCTTTCTGCTCGTACCAGGAAAGGACCATGGAGAGAGGAAGATCGTTCACGCCGCACTCAAAGGCGCCTGCCAAAGCCACTGCAATCTGGATCGCCGAGTAGGCGTCATTGCACTGTCCCACATCCAAGAGCCGTGGAATGCCGCCAATATCACCGAAGTCCAGCTTGTTGAAGCGGTACTTACCGCAGGCCAGGGTCAGGATTACGCAATCCTTGGGTACCTTCTCGGCAAACTCGGTGTAGTAGTTGCGGCCCGGTTTGGCACCGTCGCAACCGCCGATCAGGAAGAAGTGCTTTACGGCTCCGCCCTTGACAGCTTCGATAACCTTGTCGGCAACGCCGAGTACCGCGTTGTGCCCGAATCCCACCAGGATTTCCTTGCCCGGAGCGTCAGCAAAACCGGGTAGCGATAAGGCCTTCTCGATTACCGGGCTAAAATCCCAGCCTTCAATATGCTGGATGCCAGGCCAGGCTACTAGGCCCCAGGTGTAGAGTCGTCCGGTGTAGGAGTCGGCAGGCTTCTGGATACAGTTGGTGTTGAAAATGATCGCGCCGGGGAATTCGGGGAATTCCTTGTGCTGGTCCTGCCAGGCGCCGCCGAAGTTGCCCACCAGGTGAGCGTACTTCTTGAGGCCCGGATAGCCGTGGGCCGGAAGCATTTCGCCGTGGGTGTAGATGTTGATCCCTTTGCCTTCGGTCTGCTTGAGGAGTTCTTCCAGCATGAGCAGATCGTGTCCGGAAACGAGGATCGCCTTGCCGGCCTTGGTGCCCAACTGTACCTTGGTCGGAACAGGGTGGCCGTAGCGCTCCACGTGACCTTCGTTCAGAAGCCCCATGACCGTCAGGTTGTGCTTGCCGCACTCCATGGAGAGACCGACGTAATCCATGAGGCCGAGGGTCGGATCGGCGGTGGCGGCCAGGGCCTGATGAAAGAAGGCGTAGATTTCGTCGTTGTGCTTGCCGAGGATCTGGCAATGGTCGGCATAGGCGGCCATGCCCTTGAGGCCGTAAATGAGTATCTCGATTGCCGAGCGGATATCCTCGTTCTCATGCTGGCTGAGAATGCCGTACTGCTGACCCTGTTTTACCAGGTCTGCTGCCGGTACCCAGGCTGCCGGGCCACCACTGATAATCGGAGCCTTCTCGCCATTTGCTTTAAGGAAAGCGTCTTCGTAAAGGCCTTTGGCTTTTTCCTTCATCTCGTAACATTTTTTGATGGTCGCTTCCAGGCGGGCCGGGTCGAAGTCCACGTTGGTAACGGTGGCAAAGAGCCCTTCCAGCATGAAAACGTCAACAGCCTGGGCCTTGGCGCCAAACTTCCGTGCCTTGTCAGCGAAGACCGCGAGCCCTTTAAGTCCATAGAGCAGGTTGTCCTGAAGGTCAGCAACCTCAGGCTTCTTGCCGCAGACACCCTGTACGTCACAACCGATTCCTTTTGCAGCTTGTTCACATTGATGACAAAACATCTAAATTCCTCCTTTTAGTAATATGACTCAACTTGTTTAACGTTTATCTACACAATGAAACGTAACGCAGAAAATTGGGCTCGTCTCTGCTTACGTTCACAATTGTAGCACTGAAATGCGACTTAGCTATTTGAGCCTCAATGCTTTCGGGAACAAAATATTGTTTTCAAGATGCACATGTTTGTGTAAATCGTCTTCGAATTCCTTGAGTTTTTGATACGTAACCATGAAGGTATTGCATACATCGCCAGGAATTTCATACTCCTTCGCAAGGTGACGTATTCTGTGGATTGCGTCCCCAACTTCCTCGTGCTCTCGATGGAGTTTTTCAAGGCCCACCCTGATAGATTCTAAATCTTTTTTATCCGGAACTTCCTGAGACTTTTTGGCAGAATCAAGCCGTTTGATGGCCGGGAAAAAGAGTTCTTCTTCGTATTTCAAATGGTCAGTCAAATCGGTTACTATCTTGGTAAATATTTCGGCTATTTCTATCACCTCGGGATGGTTGGTTCCGTGAACATCGGCTATCTTCCCGGCGTATTCTGCGGTTTGTCCCATAGTTTCTTTGAGATAGGAGTGGTGGGTGTTGACGATAAAATCGATGAGAAATGGAAGCTCCCATGCTGAGTAGTTCAGGCTCCTGTCTAGTGAAGCGGCTTTTACCGCTTCAATTTCTTGCTCAATGGCAGCAAGCTCGATGCCTTTGTCGCGACAGATCTCCGAAAGGGCGACCTTTCCTCCACAACAAAAATCAACTCCGTGGTCCTCGAAGACCTTGGCGGTCCGATAGTCGTCGGCTACGATCTCACCGATAGTTTTCTGTGAAAAATACTTTGGTTTTTGATCCGATTTTTCATCTTTCATTGTTTCCTCCAGATCTTATGCTACACAGGTGAATGAGGTGAAATTGCTCGATTCCGGTTATTCAAATCGATGCACAGATTTCTAGTTACCGTCAAAGTAGAACCCTCTTTTCGATAGATTTCCTAAAGGTTTCCCAGAGATATTTCCCATCAGTTTCCATATCGAGCTGAAAGTTGCTTAGAGTCCAGCGAATGACGGTGAAATTTATTGTTCCGATGAACATGCTGGTGACGGCTTCAGGATCCAAGTCCTCTAGAATAAAGCCCTGTTTTTGTCCCTCACGAATCGTCTCGCAGACACCTTTACAATAGGTCATCAACCTTGCCTTAACTTCTTCTCTGAGCGATTCATGGATGACCATAACTTCTTCGGAAAATATTGTGCGGGGGATTCCTTTGTTGTTCGTTGCATAGGCCAGGTGACGTTTGAAGATCTCTCCCATCTTTTTCAGCGGGTCGGAAATATCTTGCACAGTGGTTACTATCCGGCAAAGATCTTTGCCAATTTTTACGATCACCGACTTTACTATCTCTTCCTTGTTCTTGAAGTGCCGGTAAATATTCCCTTCTGATATACCAACTTCCGCTGCAATCTCAGCTATTGTTGCGCCATGGATTCCCTTGTCCCCGATTATGCGTAACGCAGCGTCAGTTATCTGTTGCTGTCGTATTTCAGTAGTCTCTCGTTGCCTGGCACACATAAAACCACTCCATTTACAACAATAAGCAAGTGAGCATTCACTTTTCTAAAGGATATCAGTCGAAACGTAAACGTCAAGCGGACCACTCAACTTCTGTAGATGCTTATGTAGTTTTACCTAATCAAGAATAATAGACTTCCGCAGACTGCTGAAAGTAGGATTCCACCTATATTTCCTGTTCACCATTCAGGACGTATCAGTTTTCCATCTCATGGGCTTTCAACGGATATGATGCCGCAATAGCTGCGCTATTGCGTAAAAAACCTCCGCCCATTGCCTGATAAAATGCGGCGCAAATGACAAGTCGCTGGGCCTGAGCCTCTATGAGGTTGATTCGTGTCTGCTGTGACTGCTGTTGAGCGATGAGCAGCTCCACATAGCTGGCCGCACCCAAGTTGTAGCGACGCTGCATTGAATCTAGGAAATTTCGCGCTGCGGCATCAGCGGTGAACAAGGCTGCCAATCTTTGAGCATCGTTGTCTAATGCACTGAGTACGTCGGCCACAGTGCGCAGGGATTCGAGCACGACGGTTTGGTAATTCGCAGCCGCGGCATCGAATGCGGCCAGAGCCGCTCGTTTCTTTGCCGGCAGTCCGGGGTTGAGAAGAGGTTGAGTCAGTTGCCCAAGCAGGCTCCAAACCGCCGAACCGCTACCGAACAAAGTGGCCATGGTTAAAGCCTGAGAACCTAGATTAGCGCTGAGGTTAAGTTGTGGATACAATTTGGCAATCTCCACGCCGTATTCTGCATTAGCCTTGTGCAGCAGGGCTTCAGCGGCCTGGATATCGGGACGCGTACGCACCAGCTCGGAGGGCACTACCAATGGCAGCTCTGCAGGTAATGTGAATTCCTCAAGGGAAAAAGACGGCAAACTTTCAGCTCCCGGAGCTCTGCCAGTGAGCACGGCCAGCAGATGTTCGTTCTGCTGAAGCTGCTTGCGCAGCAGTGGAATGCCAGCACGAGTCTGCTCCACCTGTGGTTGCAAGGCCAGAACATCATCCGGAGAAGCCTGACCGAGACGAACCCTTTCCCGGGTCAATCCCAGCTGTTCTTCCTGAGATTGGAGAATAGCTGTCGTAGCCTGGATTTGCATGGCCAGTCTTACTTGGGTGATAGCGGAAGTGACGATGTTGCCCACCAAGGTCAATCGCGCACCTGCCAGCTGATAGCGCTGATAATCGACCTGGGCTGCCAAGGCTTCCAGCGCACGCCGGTTGCCGCCGAACAGGTCAAAATTATACTGCACACCCACACTGGCATTGTATAGAGTGAACTCACGGGCATCGCCAATCTGCCCCATGCTGGCGGGATTGAAACGCTGGCGCTGGCCGCCGAAGTCGGCGTCAACCTGCGGATAAAGAGTCGAACCGCTCTGCGCGGAATAAAGCTCTTGCGCCTGGCGCAAAGACGCTTGAGCGCTAGTCAAGGTGGGGTTGGCCTGCAAGGCTTCATCAATCAGGGCGTCCAGCTTCGCTGAGCCAAGTTCTTTCCACCAATGAGGGTTTACCCAGCCGTCTTTGACGAAACGTTGTGTTTCTCCTAACGTCGTGGGTGCTGAGGCTGTCTGCTCAGCCAAGGGATCCACGACGTACGTCGCCACGCCAGGGAGTGTCGGGCGTCTAAAATCAGGACCAACGGTGCATCCTGCCAGCAGCCCGGCAAGGATGAAGGGAAGGAAAAGGTGGACATCGTTCGTTTTTACGTTGCGCATAAAAGTACTCCTGGAACAGTTTGCAAAAAAACTTTGATGACAGTACAAACATTTAATTCCCGTGTTACCAGCAGGTTACGAAATCAAAGCTGCCGGCACTAAAACGTGCCGATCACATCTGTGGCAAAGATTGCTTCAAAGGGCCCATGCAGGTCATTAGAAATCCAGTCCCTTACCGGCCTCCTCGTAGGTCACGCCATCACGGATATGGTAGATGCGTTTGAATGTAGGGATGATCTTTTCGTCGTGAGTAACAACGATAATGGCTGTCTCGAATTTGCGGGCCATCTCGTTCAGAATCCGAATTACTGCCAACGCACGCTCGCTGTCGAGCGGTGCAGTCGGTTCATCGGCAAGAATCACCGGTGGGCGATTGACCAGTCCCCGGGCTATGGCTACTCGCTGCTGTTCTCCGCCGGAAAGTTGCGAAGGCATAGCCTTGGCGCGATGCTCTACATCGAGAGCCTTCAGCAACTCTCTTGCTTGGCTGCGTGCTTCGGCGTTGGGCTTTCCGGCCAGCATGGGCAGCAGGGCAACGTTATCCGTGACATCAAGGAAGGAGAGGAGATAGGGCGCTTGAAAGATAAAGCCGATTCTGTCGCGACGCAGGGCCCGAAGGTCCTTGACCTTCCAGCTATTGTCATATATCACCACATCATCAAGGATCATGCGTCCGGCGGTTGGCTCGATTACCGCCCCAAGGCATTTGAGTAGTGTGCTCTTGCCCGAGCCCGATGGGCCGATCAGGCCGACCACCTCGCCGGGGGCCACCTGCATATCGACCTTTTTCAAGGCATCAACGGCGGTATCGCCACTGCCATAGCGTTTCTGCAACCCCTCGATACGAATTCCCTTGCCGGTCATGTCAACCTCCAATGGCTTCGGCCGGATCGACTTTGAGGGCGGCACGAATGGCGATAATGCTTGATAGTATGCAGATCACAACCACGGCGACGAATCCTCTGAGAGAATCGAGGGGCTCCAGCAGCACATATTTGGGGAAAATGGGCGCCATCAGCAAGGTGGCGGTAATCTTGCCCACCACAAAGCCGATCACACCCAGGGCAATGGCCTGTTGCATTATCAGGCCGGCAATGGTGCGGTTCCTGGTGCCAATCAGCTTGAGTACCGCGATTTCGCGGATCTTGCCGAGTGTCAGGGTGTAGATAATAAACGCGACGATTGCCGCACTGACAATCGAGAGAATCACCAGGAACATGCCGATCTGTTTCGCCGAGGTGGCGATCAACTTGCCCACCAGGATCTCCTCCATCTGGCTGCGGGTGTGAACCGTCAGACGCTTCCAACGTCGAATTGAGTCAGCCACTTCCTCAGCATTCCGGCCTGGTTCAACCTGTACCAGAACAGCATTTACGAAAGAATTGGTATTTTGCGAAGCGATAACCGCATCGAGTAGACCGGGCACGCCAGGGCGATTGAAAGCCGGATTTCCGGCGGTGCGTCGCCGCTGCTGGCGGATGGCGTCATTGTCTTTGAGAAACTGGGCTTCCTGAGCATCCTTGAGTGGGATAAAAACCATCGGGTCACCACTTGAAGATACCATCCTTCTGGTCAGGCCAACCACGGTGTACTTGTTGCGGCGGATTTTGATGCGTTCGCCAAGTTTGAACCCGGCAGAAATGTCGGCCACCGCCTCGTAATGGCTGCGGGTGATCTGTCGTCCCGCGACCAGATACGGCGGCCAGCCGGGTGTCCCCGGATCCCCTGCGGTGATGCCGGAGATCATCGCGCGTACATCACGATTCCCTTGGCGCACCTGCATGGTGAGATAGGTAACATTGGCCGCTCGTGCCACGCCCGGCATGTTGCGTATGCTGCGCCAGGTATCGTCATAGATGCTCGACGACTCGGCATAGGGACCAAGAGTGTCCTTTTGCACCACCCAGAGATCAGCGCCGCTGTTGTCGAGCAACACCTTGGCGTCGTCCACCATGCCCCGGTAGATTCCGGCCATGGACAGTGTTACGCCGATCAACAGCCCCAGGCCTACGCCGGTAAAGACAAATTTGCCCCAGGAGTGCATGATGTCCCGCCCTGCAAGGCTGATCATCGCGGTACCCCCGATATCTGATCAACGACCTGTATACGGCTGCGTTTACTCAAGGCTTTTGCGCTGTACTCAACCACCTGGTCACCAACCTCAAGCCCCGAACGTACCTGAACATGACCATCCAGATCGGCAATGCCCAAGGAAACCGGCGTAAATCGGAGTTTTCCACGTATTACCTGCCATACTCCCAAACTACCGTTGATCCGCTGGATGGCTGCATTTGGAATCACCGGCATACTGGGGAGTGCCGTTAAAGAAACAGTGACTTCAGCAAGTTCGCCCACCGGTGGCAGTGATTCAAGAGGTTGAGCAAACACCACCTTGGCCAGTGTTTCCTCGGTCACCGCGTCGGCCAATGGCTCCACCCGCAGCACTTTACCGGCCACTGTCTGACCGGCGCGCGAGCGCAGCACAATGTGCGCCGGCAAGCCTGCTTTCAGTCCCTGGACGTTGATCTGATCAAAGCGCACGTTGACCCACAGGCTCTTCGGGTCGATCAGCTCCACCACCGGTTGGCCAGCGACAACCGTGGTACCGGGATCAACATCGCGCACGGCTACCAGGCCATCGGCCGAGGCGACAAGCTGCAGGTTATTACTTTGAGCCTTCAACGCTTCTTGCTCGGCTCGAGCACGAACGAGTTCCTCACGCGCCCCGTCGAGACCAGCCGTAGCCGCCTGTAACTCACGTTTCTTGGTGGCGACAATTTCCTCACTGGTCGATCGTGCTGCAAGCAATTGTTCATAGCGCCGCGCTTGTGTTTGGGCAAAAGTCTTTTGTGCCAGGGCATCTCGGAACTGCGCCTCGGCACGCTTGATCGCAGCATCCTGGGCACGGATACGCTGGTCAAGATCAACCGGGTCCATTGCTCCCAGTACCTGTCCAGCCTTTATCTGGTCGCCCACCTGCACATCCAGCCTTTTAAGGCGTCCGGCAAAGGTCGGACCGATCTTGTACGTGTAGCGCGCCTCAACCGTGCCGATCCCGAACAAACCTGGTGCGATGGAACGTGCCTGCACCTTTATGATCGTCACCGGAACCGGCGCCAGAGGTCCCGAGCGCAGGGCTACGTAGATGAAGAGTGCCAGCAGAGGCAAAAGCACAGCAATAATCGCCAGGGTGCGGCCCTGAAGGGGCAACTTTTTCATTGTATTCTCCTTATGCCGCGCCGATAGATGGCAAAGGCCTTTGGGGCATCATGCCTGATTCGCGCAACATCACCGGCCAACATTGACTGCATGACTAATCCCTGGACGGTGCCAATAAAAAGAATGGCTCCCGCCTCGGATTCGAGCGAGGCGTCTAATTCGCCACACTTTTTCCCCTCATCGATTACTTGTTGTAACCGTTCGCCATAACGTTGAATAATAGTTTGCGCTATACGTTTGGGGGCCGTCAATTCCCCACGCTGCAACTCACCGAACAGTATTCTTGGCACGCCGGGGTGTTCGGCCACAAAATCTATATGGGCCATGAATATCGCCTCAAGCGCGGCCAGTGGTGATTTGGCCGACTGCGCTGCCTTGTCCACCCCGGAGAGCAGCTTTTCCGCTACCCACTCCATGACCGCTTCCAGGATGGCGTCTTTGGAAGGAAAGTGGCGAAAAATCGCGCCTTGGGTCAGCCCCATGCGCTTGGCTATAGACGCGGTAGTAATCTCACTGGGATTTTGCTCTGCAGCCAGCTCGATAACCGCTTCAACTGTCACGGCACGCCGCTCCATCGCCGGAAGATGCTTGAGATGTGAGTTCATGAAGTAACTCCTTAAAGATAGTAATTGGTTACTATCTTTAATCCGTTCAAGCATTTTGTCAACAGATTTATTGTGGGGCTATCAGTTTTATGTATAGAGATATGGCTTTAAAAAGATTGGAGGATGGTAAAAATAGTCGATTGAGAGTTTTTGTCTTTGAGTGAGTTTTTGGTAGGGATAGTTAGGATCTAATAGGAGAGCGTAACAAGACAGGGTCTGGAGTATTTAACAGGCTGTTGAAATTGAAATAAAGAAAATAGCCTATTTGTGGTAATTTATAGCGCATAACATTATGCAATTATTGAGGAAAGTTATGCGCTGTTTCGATAGAAACACGGAAGCACTCTTTACTTATGTGACACCCGAATCCTTTGTCCCCAAGGACCACCCTCTGCGGGCCATCCGCAAGATGGCCGATGACGCCCTGGAAGGGATGAACAAGCTCTTTGACAGCATGTATGCCGCGACCGGCAGGTCATCGATCCCGCCAGAGAAGCTCTTGAAGGCGCAACTGCTAATGATTCTCTATTCCATTCGCAGCAACCGGCAGATGGTGGAACAGATTCACTATAACTTCCGGGTCCGCTGGTTTCTCGGCATGGGCCTGGACGAGAAGATCTGGGACCATTCCAGCTTTGCCAAGAACAGTGAACGGTTGATCGGTTCTGAGGTTGCCGCCGAGTTCCTTTCTCGGATACTGGCTCAGGCGGAACGCAAGCGCCTTTTGTCCCGCGAGCACTTCACTGTTGACGGTACCCTCATCGAAGCCTGGGCCTCCATCAAGAGCTTCAAGCCCAAGGATGAGCCTCCTTCTGCCAGCGGTGGCGGCAGAAACGAGACCGTGGATTTCAGAGGTAAGAAGCTTGCCAACGAAACTCATGGTTCCGTCACCGATCCCGATGCCCGGCTCTACCGCAAGGGGAAGACCAAGGAAGCCAAGCTCTGCTACCAGGGACATGTCCTGATGGAGAATCGCAGCGGCCTGATCATCAGGACCAAGGTGACCACGGCAAGCGGTTCCGGCGAGCGCGAAGCGGCAAAGGCTATGGTAGAGAAATTGCCCCGGACCAGCCGGCGGATTACCCTAGGCGGCGACAAAGGCTACGACACAGAACCATTTGTTAGGGAACTGCGCCGGCTCAAGGTCACGCCGCACGTGACACAGAACACCAGCAACAGAAAGTCGGCCATCGACGGCAGAACCACCAATCATCCGAATTATGCCATCAGCCAGAAGATTAGGAAACGGATAGAAGAAGGCTTTGGCTGGATGAAAACTGTCGGCAGATTACGCAAGGCGCTGTACCGGGGGATCGATAAAATCGCCATGCAACTTGACCTGCATGCGGCAGCTTACAACCTAGTTCGGATGAAAAACCTGGGGCTTGGCGTCACCTGACAGTGGAAAAACCCCTCGCATCAGGCAATTCAGCCGCCATATGTGGTTGATAAAGAGCGAAACGGCGAAACACTAACCGACAAAGCGCGAAACTGATTCAAAAAAACAAGCTGAAAAGTTCGGTAAGATCAGATACGGCCATATTTCAACGGCCTGCTATGCTGCCTTTAGGGCATTTTGCACCTCCGATTACATTCCGGGGAACCATCGGCAGAAGGTTTTTCGCAGGTCTTCGATGAGAACCTGTACACGGATTTGCAGCATGAGTTCAGCGTGGCTCACTCAGGTGATTCAGTCCCCGATTCGCTTAGCTCATTCGCCTATTGATGATCAGGTTTCTTTCAGGAGATATCCTATCCCGGCTACTGTGTGGATAAGGTTCCTGTGAGAGGTGGTTCCCAAAATTAGAACAGTGTAGTAAGATTAGTAATCGTTAATTTATGGCACACCAGCTTTCCGAGGGGAAATTTTTCTAAAATTAATTGCTTTCCACTGGTTGTTTCTCCTCCTTCAAAGGATTCTCGAACCCGTACGGCGGCTTGTACTCTCTCCCCAGTTCCCGGCACATCTCGGCGTTGAGCAGGTTGATCTCTTCCTTGATCCGTTCCGCTTCACCCAGGAACTTTGCCGCCCTGGCCACATCAATCTTTCCTTTTCGACCCATGTTTCCCCGGACGAGACTCAGCATGAAGTCTGTAGTGCCGAACAGGCGGATGAAGTCCGAGGAATCCAGGGTCCGCCGGGAGACGATGCCCATGTCGTCCCGCTGGGCCAGTTCCATTTTCCGTTCCAGCCGCTGTTTTTGTTGCTCCGTCCGCTCTTCCCGCGTTATTTTATCTTTTTTCCCTTCCATTTTTTCTGCCATTTGTCCCTCCTTCAGCGGTTTTCCACGATAGCCTTGATCTTTTCCAGCTGTCTGTTCCGCATGGAAACAATGATCATGGTGATCAGCGGTAATATGACAAAAACGGTTGTGGTGACGACTATCAGGTATGATGCCGTGAGCAGCACCGGCCTGAACTCCATTATCCATTGGTAGATTGCGATGAATGTATCCATTTTCATGTATTTCCTGACCCTGAGAAGAATCCTGATGACATGGTTCTCGCTGAGCACTACCATGTAGAGGAAGTGGAAAAAGATGAAGGCGATGATCATCTTGGCGACCGCCCCTGTTATCACACCGCCGACAAAATTCCGGATCATGCTCCTGGTGTATGGACCGATATAGAGGGATGCGGCCCGGGCGATGAAGCAGGCGTAGCCCAGGGTGAAACCGAAGGCCAGCAGGAAAATGAAGCATTTGTCGAAGGTGGTGGGGGAGGTTGAGCCGAACACCGGAATCATCCTCTCCACCACGCCGATCGCCAAAGGGGTGATCATTGCGGTAATCAGCCCGGAGATGAACGAACCTCTGAATCCCACC
>JAQUEZ010000433.1 GCA_028684915.1 Desulfobulbus sp. | reverse complement strand
ACGACCGTATCTTGCCGGGGTTTAGGCCGCTGATACACCTGGACGATTTGCCGGGCCAGATATTCAAGTCACTCGGGGCTTATCCCGAGTCGGCCAAATCCAACTGAATTTTGTTACCATAGCAAAAAAGACAATATGTATTTCGCCGAATCGGGTAAGGGCGGGTTTTTCTCCCACCCTCCCCACACCACCTGGCATGCGGGTCCGCACCAGGCGGTTCCCAAAGAGCATCGGGCCTTAGCCGGATGAAGTATATCTGCAGATCTTTGAAAGCAAGAAGGTGGACACTGCAAAAAATTCCTGAAAGCAAAATGTTCCTTACGTCGCGCCCATCGTTTCGCTCCCCCGGTCGGGTTCATCACGTGATGGAGCATACTTATGCTCTCTTCTCTGAGTTCAGCCCTTCAGTGGGGTGAGGCCTCCCGGCTTTTGTCTATTCGCCGAGCTCGTTTCCAGTCACAATGCCACCTGCATGGTGGTATTGAAAAAGTGGACACTTTCCTAAGAGCGGGGTAGACCGCAAGAGGAGGTGCATTATGGCAAAAAAGAGGAAGAAATACACCCAGGAATTCAGAGAGTCTGCAGTCAAGCTGATTACGGAACAGGGGTATAAAAATGCCGAGGCCGCTCGTAATCTGGGTATTAACCCAACCATGTTAGGCCGCTGGAAGCGTGAGATTGAGGGCGGTGTAGTTGGCAACTCAGATCCTATGGATGCAAAGAATATACAGGCTGAATTGACTTGCCTTAAGAAAGAAAATAACCGCCTGAAATTGGAGCGTGAAATCTTAAAAAAAGCGGCGGCCTTCTTTGCGAACGAATCGGGGTGCGGTATCACATGATCGATACTGAAAGAAAGGCATACTCAGTATTCCTGTTATGTGAAGCGTTACAAGTAATCCAGGACCGGGTACTGCTCTTGGCGGACACGCGGCAGATCGGTGCGACAGAAAGAATATGATTCGCTCATTCCGATTGTCCAGCAGGCCCTTGAAATATCTCAGGTAACATACGGAGCCCGACGGATCTCAGAAGAGGTCGAGGCTCATGGTATATACCCTGCGGCCGAGTCAAGGCCAAGACCCTGATGAAGTTGGCACGGGTCTCTGCGAAACAGAAATTTAAAGTAACCACTGACAGTAAACATAACCTGCCGGTTGCACCGAATCTGCTAAACCGAGAGTTTGAAGTTGCCGAGCCCGACCAGGTATATGTATCCGATATTGCCTACATCTGGACAAGTGAAGGTTGGTTGTATTTGGCTATAGTCCTCGACCTTTTCTCCCGCCAGGTCGTCGGCTGGTCTTTGAATAGCAGGATGAGTCGCAAACTCGTCATGGATGCCTTGCAGATGGCAATCTGGCGACGACGACCCGCATCAGGGCTTCTTTTTCATTCGGACAGGGGGAGCCAGTATTGTAGTAGCGCGGATTTTCAGGAAATGCTGAAGCAGCATAAAATGATCAGCAGCATGAGCCGGAAAGGGAATTGCTGGGACAATGGTGTGGCGGATAGCTTTTTTGGCAGTTTGAAAACCGAACGGGCTTTCTTTTCAAACTATACGACAAGAGACGAGGCGAGGCGAGAATGAACATCGTTGACTACTACGCAAGCTTGCCGCCAAATTATATAGCGAGATATCGAAAACAAGTGAGGGTCGCAAATAGAAAGCATGATTGCTTTCTCAAGCCATGTTTTTTTTTAATGGCACCGCAAGTTAAGGGGCGCGGAAAGAATTAATTATCCAATTTTGCTTGTCTTTCGGCCCGGCTACAAAGGCGCTTTATTCGAATACTTTTTTCTTTCCCTGACCCTAATTTCAACATTAACAACTGCAGAAATACAACTCTATGAAGTTTTCAATAATGCAACCTGGGCAGGAGGATGTTGTCATAAATATAGTTAAAGAAGCATTTAATAAAAGCGTTGCCCTTGGTTACACGCAAGAAGGGATTGAAGAATTTTATAAATTCGCAAATGAAAACAGTTTGGCAGAAAGATCAAAACATCATAATTTCACCATCATTGGCCATCAGGAAGGAAAAGCGGTTGGCATCATTGAAATCAAAGACTACTGCCATATATCCATGTTTTTCGTAAAACCCACATATCAAAAAAAAGGATATGGAAAAGCTCTATTTAACGAGGCAATTTTTGTCATTACTGAAAATTCAAATGGTGTCAACAAGCTAACTGTCAATTCATCTTTAAATGCAGCTCCTTCGTATGAACGGCTTGGCTTTAAAACAACGAGTGAAGAGCAATGTTTTAATGGCATTCGTTTTATTCCCATGGATTTTATATTATTATGAAATTCTCTTAACCAGTCGTTTCGCGAGGAGGGAGTCATGATCCATTATACGGTTTTCCAAACATTGCAGGTTGGCTTTGCGGCTAACCGTCTAAAGGCATTACCGGTGGCGAGGATGGAAATGAAACGAATTCTTTCTCTCTTCGTCATGCTGGGTTGCTTGTCAGTCTTGCTGACTTTGGGAGCGGCTCAATCGTCCACCTTGCCAGAAGGGTTTGTCTATGCCGATCAGGTGATCCCCGACATTAAGATCGATCTTCGCTATACAACCAAACATAATTTTGTGGGAACGCCCATTGACGGATACCTACATTCCAGATTCATCCTCACAGATAAAGCGGCGCATGCTCTCAAAGAGGTTCAAGACGAACTACGCCCCTTTGGACTCAGCTTAAAAGTTTTCGACGGGTACCGGCCCCAGCGGGCCGTGGATCATTTTGTTCGGTGGGCCAAGGATGTGAACGATACCCGTATGAAAAGGGAATTCTATCCGGATGTGAAAAAGGAGAACCTGTTTAAGGAAGACTACATCGCAGCAAAATCAAGCCACAGTCGTGGCAGCACAGTGGACTTAACCCTCACATCAAGCACTGCCACGCCGAGTGGCCCTGACCTGGACATGGGCTCGGAATTCGACCTGTTCGCGCCCAAATCATGGCCCACCAGTCTCAAAATTTCTACTGAAGCTCGAGCTCACCGGATGCTTTTGCAGCTTCTCATGAGGAAGCATGGCTTTGAACCGTACCCGAAGGAATGGTGGCATTTCACCTTCAAGGGTGAACCATTTCCGGATACCTATTTCGATTTTCCCGTGCAATAAGCCTTGATCGGAAATAGCTGGGTTCTTTAAGAGGGCAACACCTCGTCCGGCAGGTTGTTTCAACGTTATGCGCTCAATGATTAAAAGAAAAACCAATGATTGATACATTGACAGTACTTCTCATCTCAGCAACGTTTTTACTCGCCGGCAGCGTTAAGGGCGTAATTGGCCTTGGGCTCCCGACTGTTAGTTTAGGATTGTTGGCTGCAACGTTAGATTTAACGACAGCAATGGCGTTGTTGCTTATCCCGTCTTTTATCACGAATATTTGGCAGGCTACAGTTGGAGGGGATGGCAAAATTATACTTCAACGAATTTGGCCATTTCTGTGTTTGGCGACGATCACAATTTGGCTCGGCTCAACTGCCCTAACCGTCATAAACCCTTTATATCTTTCAATTTTACTCGGGCTATTGTTACTGGCCTACTCCGTTCTAAACCTTTTAGGATTTCGCTTCTCGATTCCCCCAAAACATGAGCAATGGTCCGGACTACTTTTAGGAACAGCAAATGGTATCCTAACTGGAATGACGGGTTCGTTTGTTGTCCCTGGAGTGATGTACTTACAGGCAATTGGACTTCCCCGTGACATGTTGGTTCAAGCGATGGGCATGTTGTTTTCCTTGTCAACCATTGGGCTGGCTTTTGCCCTGAAAAAAAACAACTTGCTCACCTACGAGCTTGCAACCATTTCAGCCCTTGCTGTCGTTCCTTCAATCCTTGGAATGGTGATCGGTCAAAAAATTAGAAAATCACTTTCTGAAAATAAATTCAGACGAATATTCTTTATATCAATTTTGATATTGGGAGCTTTCATTATTATTAAATCATTGTTTTATCTAACAAAATAATCTTCATTCGCAAGAAAAAGAACAGCAATGGTGTCGCTGACCAGACCGGTAGCCCGATCAATGTGTAGAGTAGAGCGCTGATGAGAGCACCAAGAGCCAACGATTATGTTTTGCCGCACGCGGCTATTCCATATCAGAAGATTTCCTGGTGGCATCAGCGCCCCCTCGTCGAACCGGACGTGCGGGTT
>JAQUEZ010000432.1 GCA_028684915.1 Desulfobulbus sp. | reverse complement strand
CTCCTAGTACGGCATGCCTGATTCGTATTTCGAGGCGCAAATTTTCTCTTTTTCTGCTGGTTTCTTCCGTTCAGGCAGGCGCAATCAGCTGATGAGAATATTAATCAGTTTATTGATTACCGAACACACGCTAATTTGCAATTAACTATTATTGCATACGTTTTAACAGGTTAAAATGTTCGCAAATTTATAAACTGGTTAATAAGAAGTCTGACCGTCATTTTATGTGAAATCAATCATGACGTCACAAAACCCATGCAGGCGGACGCTCGTGCCTTTCGTAACTGATAGGTCGTTGGTCCGGTATTAATCGCAAGAGAACAGTCTCGTGGAAAATGTTCGTGTCGGCTCGCTTCAAATTCACCTGCAAATTGGATGCGGCGCAATGGCTCCGAGTGAAGGTGGAAAATTTTTTTGTCGCCATCTGCCATTTGTAGCAAGGGAGAGGATTGTTGATATTGGTACGGGATCAGGCTTAATAGCCATAGTTGCTGCGCTGCATGGGGCTAAGTCACACGCGACAGATCTAAGTGACACCATTCTTGAGGTCGCGCGAACAAATGCCAAAAAATAATGTAGAGGTGAAGTTCGAACGTGGAAGTCTGTTCGCTGGTCTCGAGAAATCATTTGATCGAATCTATGCTAATCGTTCCAAACGATATTACGACGAATTATGCTTTGCCGGATCACGAATGTACTGCGTTAGACGGCGAGCCTGATGGCTGTGATATCCTTCTGCAATTGCTTCAAGAGGCACCCCTTCATATGCATGCTGATTCACGCATGTATATAATGGCACATTCTTTAACAAATATTTCTAAGTTATTTTGTGAAATTGATCGTAATTTTACTTGTAAAGTTATTGCGACTGGATCGCTCCGTGCTAAGGATTTTGTCGCTAAGTATCTATCTTTTTATTTGGAAAAAATGAAAAAAGAGCAATGCTTTTTTTGTAATGATGGGGAATGAGTCAGGACAATTGCAATGATCCTTGAGTTATCTCTGAAGTGAGACTAGGGGATCGTTCCTTGAGCTCGCCGAAAGCTATAGGCTGAAGAGCGTCTCTCTGGTTTGGAGGGGTTGTGAAAATTAGACGTGTCGTATTTGTCGCTGGGGTGCATGGAGTCGGAAAGGGTTACTTTTGTGACAGGCTCTCGTTGCTGATTGACGGCGAGCACGTTACAGCAAGTAGCCTTATAAAAGGTCGCAAGGAGTTGGGTGAATCGAAAGCTATCTCTGGTATCGATGCAAATCAAGCCATGCTGATTGAAGAGTTAGGCAAGCTTGACGTCTCCAAACCTTTCGTGCTTCTGGACGGCCATTTTTGCCTTTATAATAAGTTGTATGAAATACAGCCTATTAATAGGTTTTTATTTAAGGAACTTAATGTTGCATACATCGTAATGTTGATATGTGATCCTTCTGTCATTCTAAATCGATTGGTTCAGCGAGATAATAACGTATCTAACTTAAGCATGCATCATTTGGAGAAATTGCAAAACGCCGAAGTTGAACATGCTCGATTAGTTTCCGGAATGCTCAATGTTCCATTAACATTTTTAGATGTTTCTGGTGACGGCATAAGCTCATTGTCTGAATTATCAGAAGAAATAGTGTCTCATTTTTCATGTAAATAAATTAACTCTATTAAATAATGTGTAGTTGCTGGGAACGATTTTTTTCTATTTTTGATTGATATGCTTCATTGATCATTGGCTGGATCAATTCAATAGAGTCGATTAATTGTTTATAATGAATTTCCTTATAGATACAAACATCTTTATCCCTCTTGAGCCTGCTTCAAAATTTGATTTAGAGGCCAATACAGCAACAGCTCTCAACTTTAACAGCCTTTGCTCCAAATCTGGGAACAAACTGTTTGTTCACCCCGCAGTCACGGTCGATATCGGCAAAGACAAAGATAGTGAAAGAAAAGCGCTCCGCACGACTCTTGTCGCACGATATAATTTGCTTGAATCGCCTCCACCGCCAACGATTTTAGACCCATCAATCGTTTCTCCGGCTGAAAAGGAATCAAATAGTTGGGTAGATAATTGCCTTTTGGCGGCCCTTCAAGGCGACCTAGTCGATTATCTTGTTTCTGAAGATATCGGGATCCATAAAAAAGCAAAACTTCTTGGTTTGGGGCCACGTGTTTTGCTCCTGAGCGATGCGGTCACGCTGCTCCAGGATCTCTTCGATAAAACACCTCCGCCGCACCCCATCGTCAGTACGCAGTATGTTTACGAAATTGACACAAATGACCCTGTCTTCGAATCGTTACGTATGGATTACGGAGGCGACAAGTTTGATCGATGGCTGGTAAAGTGCAAGAATGAACATCGGAGGGCTTATGCTGTCAGGTCGCAAACAGGCGAATTGTCCGGAATTCTCATCTGGAAGACTGAGGATTCTTTGCCAAATGGACAAAAGGGAAAGGTCTTAAAAATTTGTACATTCAAAGTCTCAGGTTCCCACGGGGGTAATAGAATAGGTGAGCTTCTCTTGAAGCCCTTATTCGAGTTCATCGAGCATAATAAATATCAATTTACGTATTTCACGGCTTTCCCAAAACAGGATCAGCTTATAGCCTTTGCTAATGATTTTGGTTTTTTTGAGATTGAGAATAGAGATTCACCCGATGAGCTTGCTCTCTGTAAGAGATTTGTATATTCAACAGAAGAGGCGGAAAATCTAACACCGTTGGAATTCCATATCAATTTTGGTCCAAGAATTACGAGTTTTAAAGACAATACATCCTTCGTTGTTCCCATTAAGCCAGAATATCACCTAACCTTGTTTCCTGAGCTGAGGCCAATCCAAACAAGCATTGAGCCTGTGCAGTTGAAACCGTGCGGGAATGCAATTCGGAAGGCGTATATCTGCAATGCCTCGACGAAAAAAATTTGCGTTGGGGATAACCTCTTTTTTTATAGATCCCGAGATATCTCCGCCATAACCTGCGTCGGCATCGTGGAGGATACCATTCGCTCTCATGATGCTTCTGAAATCGCTAGGTTTGTTGGGAAGAGGACTGTGTATCCCTACGACGAGATAGTGGAAATGTGTAGCACGAATGAGGTGTTAGCTATACTTTTCAGGATGGTAAAGCCCATAGGGCCACCCTATATTCGTCTGCCAACGCTCAAAAAAAATGGTATATTGAAAGCACAGCCACAATCTATCACTGAACTCAGCGCAACGGCAATACAATGGATAAGGCAATACGTAGAGACGTCATAATGATTTCGATTCACCCCGAATTCGCTCATGCAATATTCAGAGGGGAGAAAAAGGTGGAATTTCGGAAGATCAATATTCCGCGTCATGTCGAACACGTTGTAATGTATGTGACTGCGCCCGAAGGGAAAATTGCTGGTTATTTCAGTGTGAAGGATGTGGTTGAGGCAAACCCGTCCGAGCTTTGGAGGAAGTTCAAAAAGGTGTCTGGCACAACTGAAGATTTTTTCTTTGAGTATTATGGAAATCAGGATGTTGGCCTGGGGCTTCTTGTGGATCAAGTTGAAGTGTTTAAGAATCCGATGGCGCTAGATCAGATTGCAGTCGGGTGCCGACCGCCTCAATCCTTTACATACGTCGATAACAATCTTTGGAGGGCGTTAAGGAGAAGAAAAAAATACACAAACCCTCCATCTGTGAAAAATAACGAGCCGTGAGCGTCCGGCCCCATCCCACCAAGTCAAAAAATGAACCTGGAAAATGGTGGGTCATTGATATTGGGCGAGGCAAACAACGGGAGCGCATCACTTTTAATGGCTCATACGAGGAGGCCTGGAGGTATGAGCGATCCATACGGCAGCAACCTGACCACGTTGTAGAAGTATCCGCTCCCAAGATAAAGGATGTGGTGACCTTGTTCCTTGATTGGTACAGGACGGAAAATTCCATAAACACGGTTAATGATATGCGGTTTTGTATGGATAACCACATCATCCCCTGGTTTGGCAATTTTCAGCCCAAACAGTTGACCGTGGCCTTGTTCAACAAATTCAAGGCGGACTTGCTTGACCAGAGGCTTGCCCCAGTCACGATCAACAAGAACATGAGCTATCTTTCCAGCCTCATCAAGTGGGCAGCAGAGCATGGATATTGTCAACCGCTCGCATTCACCATTCCACGATTTTCGAAGAAGAAAACTACAGCTGAGCCGGTGCAGCCGCTGACT
>JAQUEZ010000431.1 GCA_028684915.1 Desulfobulbus sp. | reverse complement strand
GAAATCAAGCCCACCAGTTCTGGCGATACTCCATTCCGAACCAAAGTCGATGTCTTCATACTCACTCCTCCTCTTTTGCAGTATGAAAACATCATAAACGGTAATTTAGTATTTTCCAATACCCTTAGTTTCGGCAGGTTTAAGCCCGGTCGCCCCGCTGAAATCGGCACCTTCAACTTTGGCATCTTCCAGGTCGGCATCGGTGAGGTCCGCGCCGGTGAAATCGGCTCGGTAGAGATCGGCGTCGCCGAGATCTGCCTTCTGCATCAAACAGTTCTGGAATTTGGTCCCTTTCAGATTGGCCTTGCTGAAGTCCGCGTCCTGCAGATTGCTGCCGGTAAAGTCGGCCCGTTCCAGGTCAAATCCTTCCATATCGCGGCCGGAGAGATCAAGACCGCTTAAGTCACAGTCGATGCAGCGCTCCTGATCAAACATTTTCTCCAGCATTTGCTGACGAGCTTCGCTGAGTTCGGGCTTGGCAGCTTCAATTGGTTGTTCCGGCGCGGCCATGGCTGCGGTGTTGGCTGCAGAGGTTGGGCCGGCGGCCGGAGGTGGCAACTGCGCCAAGGGATCCGTAGTTGATTCAGGTGCGGCCGCAGCTATGCTCTCCGTGTTTTTTGCTTCTCCGGTGGGGTTTGCCGCAACATGCTCTTCATCGGGGCCAAGATCAAACCAGCCTGCCTGTGCGTTGTCGGCATGGATGAGTCGGTTGACGGTTCGACCTTTAATTCGGGTCCGCTCAAAGTGAGCCCCTTCAAGTTTGGTGGCACGGAATTCGGCACCTTCCAGGTCGGCAAAGGATAAATCCGCCCCGGAGAGATTGGTTTCAAAGAGGATAGCCTGTTGCAAGTTGGCGCCACTGAGATCGGCCAAGTTGAGATTGGCTCCGCTGAGATTGGCCCCATTCAAGTTGGCTTTGGCCAGGCGGCTCTGGCTCAGGTCAGCACCGGCGAGGTCGCAGCCGGGACAAGACTTGGTTTTGAGCAGGCGTTGCACATTTTTTTCCACTGGTGTCAGTTGGTGTTTGTCCGATGCACTCCAAGCATGGCTAGCGGAAAGGGCAAGAAAAGTGGCACAAGAAAGATAAAGAATTCGAAAGCGCATAGTCTCCTCAGCAGGGTAGTGCTCGTATCGGCATAAAAAAACGCATCCTGACGCGACGGATTCAGATGCTAGTTAACCCATTTCCTATAACCGAGAGCCGCCGCGGGTTCAAGGGGCTTGCGGGTATAAGCCCTGACTTCCGATTTTTGTCACTGGTCAGCGGTATTACCACGGAGCAGTTGTTGATAATCGACCCGATCCTGGAATCGTTTTTTGCGGGTTCGGTGGGTATCGAGCAGGTATTTGCAGCTCTGGCCAGGGCCAGCGAGAATTTCTTCCCAGCGCTGGTGCCCCTCTGGCGTCATCCAAATACCAGCACCGTTTTCGCTTGCAAGGGCAACAGCTATGTTGTCGATGGTGCGAACCCCGGCAACGAGCGTGTCTTTCCAACTCATCTTCGAGCAGCAGATGGCCACTAAATCGCACCCCTGTTTGGCTGCGGCCAAAATCGGTTCGGGATGGCGCAGTGCTGCTTGAGGCGCTAGCAGCACTCTGGACGGACCATAATCGACAGAGGCGAGTTTATCCTGCGTTGTTGCGTGTTCACCCCAACGAGGCATGATTTGCCGGGGGCGGCTGACCTGGAAAAAATAGAGACCAGGGTGTTCCTCGAGCCGGGTCAGTGCAAAGGCCGTGTTGTAGAGATCGCAGTGCGATTGCAGCTTTTCCAAAGCCTGATCGTTGTACGTGCCTGCGGGCAGGAGGTGAAGGGTCGGTGAGCTTAGCTGCTCTTTGTTTGCCTTTAATTCACTCAGGATTTCTTCCACCTTGGTCGAGGTACTGCAGTGAATGGCGAGAGAGCCCGGTTGCGGCAGGCGCAAAAAGGCGGTGAGATCGGCAATGCCCACCAAGTTGAGGTAACAGGGACTGATATCTCCCAGTGAACGTTTTTGTAGGCATGCAAGACGGCTGTCGCTGGAGAGACGGTTGTCGGCATTCAAAGGTATATCAGCCAGCAATAACTGGGAATTTGGCGAGTTGTGATCAATAAACGCTGTCCCTTCTGGGGAATACAATACGCTTGGCCCCTGAGAGCAGTCCATGCTCAGGTCCATGCCGGTCCGGTTGCAGGCCGCTACATGCACCCCGTTTTCCAGGGCGCGTGCCTGCCAGAGCTCACGGGGATCAAGGCCCGTGGGCGGCCAATTAGCAGGAATCAGCAATAGATCCGCGCCGCGCAGGGCGGTAATCCTTGCGAGCAGGCTGGGGTAGGAGTCGGAGCAGATGAGCACGCCCATTCTTCCCCATGGGGTGAGAAAGGTGTTGTCTTCCCGTGGATTGCCGGGGCAGGCCCAACGATGTTCGGCATTGATTTTATGGTAGCGACAAGCCACCTCGCCCAAAGGGTCAAGGACAAAGGCACTATTGTAGAAGATGTTGGTCGACGCCTCCCGTTCCGCCAGACCAATACACCCGTACATGCCATATTCGCGAACGATTTCTGCAAGCCCGCTCAGGGTGGGGCCCTCTGCTGTTTCAGTGAACGGGGCGATGTCACCGCGACCGGTGAAAGCGTATCCGGATATGGCCATCTCCGGCGCTATAACCAATTGGGCACCGGCATCACCAGCTCGACGAAATAGGTCAAAGAGTTGGCGTCGGTTGACCTCAGGTTGCTTGTGGGCTGCAGTGAGGTGAAGCAGGGCGAGTCTGAGAGACGGCATGGGCTCTCCGCTTGGTTGTTCCCTGTTGTTGGGAGGGGGGCTTTCTACAAAGCCATCAAAACTCAATGCCTTTCTGGGCCTTGATCCCGGATTTAAGTGGATGCTTGATTTCGCGCATTTCGGTGACCAGGTCTGCTGCTTCAATCAATTCCTGTGGGGCGTACCGACCGGTGATCACCACGTGCTGCTCCGGATTGCGTTTGCTCAGCCGCTCCAGGCAGGGGGCCACATCGAGCATTCCATAGTGGAAGAGGTAGGTAAACTCATCCAAAACCACGGTATGGTATTTGCCAGATCCAATAGCCTTAGCGGCAAATTCCCAGGCCTCCCTGGCCATTCGGGCATCTTCCTCAATGTTCTCGGATTTCCGGGTAAACCCTTTTCCCATGACATGCAAATCAATCAGGTCGTCAAATCGCTTGACACCGTCCAGTTCGCCGTAGTGCCAGCTGCCTTTGATAAATTGGATAAAACAGACACCCAGGCCATGGCCGGCCGCACGCATGGCCATGCCCAGGGCGGCGGTGGTTTTTCCCTTACCGTTACCGGTATATACAATCAATAATCCTTTGGTCATTGGCTCCCTCTGGTTGACATGTACAGGATGTTTGCCTTTCACTGGGAAGAGCGGAAAAACGCTGCGACGCAGTAGATTAAAGTTTTGTAACCGATCACGGAGGGCCCCCAAAGGCCCCGTTTATCAACGGACCTGTTAGCGATTGCAGGGTGCCGGAGGTGCAAGGCATCGGGCTGTGCAGCGTACACCTGTACGTAAACATGCCGATAACACCGCAGATTCGGTGCCCCCGTGATCGCTTACAAAGTTTTGCGACACCATCTTATAATGACGGACTCGTAAGAAGTCCATCACATCCTATCATCGGCAGATACCTGCGTCATCTTTTTCGCAGCAGTTCCCGATATCCCGTCAGACCCTGCTTTTTGGGGACATGAGGGAATAGGCTTTCGTAAACTTTTTTGGAGCAATCGCATGACAGTACAAGTGGTTGGCCTCGTAACCGCTAACCATCGGTATCCTGGGCAATAAATATTTAAAAATACAAAATAAATTTATCGACAACTAGGCATTTTTCTCTTGACATCGCCTTGAAGGCGGAAATCGATTTTTCATGGAATTTCAAATGATTACATGGGAGATCGATTGTGCAGACACTCAAAATTTTTTCGACCAAAGCGTTACAACTGGTTGCCCCGATGTGCGGAAAAACCGTGAGCAAAACTCTCCACGTGGACGCATTGATCCAAGCCCTCAAGACTGATTTTGGCAAACTCACCGATCATCGGGCTAAAAATGCCAAGATTGCCCTTGATGATGCGATCATGTCCGCCTTTGCCATGTTTCACCTGAAAGATCAGTCGCTGTTGGCTTTCGATGAACGCCGCCGTTGGGAACCGGAAA
>JAQUEZ010000430.1 GCA_028684915.1 Desulfobulbus sp. | reverse complement strand
TATTGTTCGGGTTTCTCCTGCAAAAGGGCCGCGTCCTGCGCTTTGATAAGCAGGTCGGCGCCATGCTTTTGAAGGACATGACGATCTTCAAATTCATGCTGTCAGCTATACTGGTCGGCATGGTTGGCATTCAGCTTCTTGCCAGTTTCGGTATCATTGCCTTGAGCCACAAGGCCATGAACATTGGAGCCGTCTTGGCTGGAGGCGCCCTTTTCGGCTGCGGCTGGGCGGTGATGGGGTTCTGTCCGGGCACTTCTATAGGGGCTCTTGGCGAAGGGCGTTGGCATGCAGTTTTCGCTATAGCTGGCATGGTGGTGGGGGCAGCTGTCTACGCGGAACTCTATCCCATTTTTAAATCCACGGTTTTGGTATGGAAGGACTTCGGGAAAATCGGGATGGTAGAAGTCTTGGGTATTTCTCCTTGGCTTATCATTCCTGCCTTCTTCACTGGAATTATATGGATGTTTGTTTGGTTTGAGCGCAAAAATTTATAAAAGGTCACCTTTGGGGGCCAGGTCTTGAACATTGAATTGTTCAGGAGCAAAAAAACAGGGGGAAAGGGGTCCGCCCCCTTTTCTCCACCGTTTACCATCACACCCAACCACGCTCCGACGTGATTCAAAATTCAAGATCTGACCCTGGCAACCTTCGCTTCCCCATTGCATCGATTAGATTTCAGTGAACATTCAAGGACCAATGCCCAATTCACCCTCCCAACCACAAAGGCCAAGCAATCCATGAACATCACGCATCCAATTGTGTACGCTGCCTTCATCAGCCTTTTCCTCATCTCTTCCTCTCTGGCTGCGCCGGCAACCTGCCAGCAGATCACCGAACAGGCCGAACAGCAGCAGGCCCTGTTCAATCCCCCATCGAGCTATGCGGTCATCGGCAAGGGACGCTTGTATTTCCACACCGCGCCCGACAACAGTTGCCGCTCCCGCGATGTGTTCGTTATTACCGGCGATGAACTCATCGCCTACACCGAATACCAGGGTTGGTATTCGGTGATGTACATCAATCCCCGATCCGGGCAGGACTTCCATGGTTGGGTGCGGCCCGAGCGGTTGACCATGCGCGGCACCCTTCGGCCCGCCTATTGATCGCCAAGGGATGCGGCCACAACCCCACCATCAATCACACCGGGAGAACCGAGATGGATCTTGATACCGCTGAAAAAGTCATCGCTTTTCTGGAGTCGCACAAGATGAGCCTGGACTGGTGGAACTACCTGCTGATTGCCCTGTTTTCCATCGCCGGCGGCTACATCGGCGCCTATCTGAGCAAAAAAGGGGAGCTGAAGGCCATCACCGAGGAGTACGAAAACATCTTGGTGGGTAGTTTCGGGTAGAGTAGGAGGCTGATAGACAGACTCCGGACCAGGACTTTGCATGACGCCTCGCCGCACGCGGCTACTACGTGTCAACCGGCCGGGCCGTTTCTCAACCTCCCCTCATCAAACCGTGCTTGCGGTTTTCCCGCACACGGCTTTCCGATGTTCTTCACTGCAAGGCATGCACTTCGTCCAACCCGCTGTGGTCGGCACTTTGTACAGGCCGTACTTCTCGTACAACGACCTGTTGGGAAACTTGGCATAGCCTGCCTTCCGATCTCTGACCTTGTGCCGTTTTCGCAGATGCGTGATCATTCGTTGTTCCAAATGGTTACGTATCCGGGACAACGACTGGCTGCAATTACGGTAGTGAAAGTACCCGACCCATCCGCGCACAGTGGCGTTGACCTCATTTACCACCCATTCAAGCGGCATTATTGCCCTCTCTCGTTGCGTCAGATCGGTAATCCGGTCTTTAATCTTCTGGCAAGCCTTCTTCGAGGGCTGCACATGGGGATAATATCTTCCCGTTTTCCGTCCTTTGCCCATCCAAATGGTAAATCCGAGAAAGTCAAACTCCCCGTCGAAAGCATTGACGATCTTCGTCTTGGTCGCATTCAAGGTGAGTTCCAACCGCGTAAGGATCTGCCGCAGCACGGCCATTACCCTGGCCGAGTGGTTTCTTCGGCAGAGCAGAACAATATCGTCGGCATATCTGACGATACGGGCGCCCAATCGCTGCTGTAGATTGTGCCGTTCCCAAATCCTGTCCAACAGGTGCAGATAGAGATTGGCCAGCAACGGTGAAATCACCCCACCTTGCGGCGTCCCTTTGCGGTTACCCTTGCCGCCGCCGACATTCCGTTTCTTACCGTCCCGCCCAACTTCTATAACCGGAGCCTTGAGCCACATCTGGATCAGGTGCAAGACGGCGCCATCGCAGATCCGCTCGGCAACCACGGCCATCAGGTTGGCATGGGGGATAGTATCGAAATATTTGGAAAGATCGGCGTCGATCACTTCGGTGTAGCCCCGATTCAGACTCAAGGCCACATCATCGACTGCGTCATGGGCTGACTTCTTCGGACGAAATCCATACGAACTGGCACAGAAATCCGCCTCGAAGATCGGCTCGATGACTAACTTCGTTGCCATCTGAGCCACCCGATCCCGGATGGTCGGAATACCCAGGGGACGCTCACTGCCATCCGCTTTGGGAATCATGACCCGTCTCACGGGTTCGGCTTGGTAGGTCTTGTTTCTCAGTGCTTCTTGCAGCTCCGCCAGAAAGGCGGTGGCCCCTTCCCCTTCCTCGATGGCCGCAAAGGTTACGCCGTCAATGCCGGCGCTCCCTTTGTTGGCGCGGACAAGGTGATAGGCGTGACTCAGGATGTCGGCCCGATACACCTTGTCGTACAAGGCGTGGAAGCGGCAGGCCGGTTCCTGCTTGGCCTTGCAATAGAGCTTCCTCTGCAGCGTCCTGATATTTTCCGGGGTTATTAGCGGCATCGCAATCCCCATATCCTCCGCGTTTTGGTTGCATGAACAAAGTAGGGTCCCTTCCCTCGAACCGGGTTATGTTGTCCCATGTCCTCAAACGGTACTATGAACCCCTCCGACTCCCGATGCAGCCCGGTGTGATTTCGTCTCCTTATACACGCCGGTTGATGCTCCTTGGGCATCACTCCATCGGGTCTCCAGCACTGGACCACACATCATCCGCAACATGCCGCCCCTGCTACCCCGGAAGATTGGACGGGAAGATTCCGTTGTCGATTCCCGTCTGCTGCGGCCTTCCCCATCTGTCCACCAGGTCGGCATCTTCAGTTGACTTTAACGAGGCTACGTACAGGTTCACTTGCGTTACGGCCTGCTGCTTTGCCAATTGGGAACTCACGACCCCCTGTTGCCAGAACGCCGCTCCCTTGAGCTACCGGGGTGAACGGACAACTCCCCGGACGGGACTTTAACCCGCATGATATTAGGTTGTTACTGCGTACGGACAGGGTAAACAATACCTCGCTACATTTTCTCTTTCGCGCCAAAAAGGAGGCGGATATCGAAGACGAGCGGATTTTTCAGACATTCGGCTTTCGCTCCAAAAAAGCGGCGCGTATGGTCTGCAAGGATCTCGAATCACTGCGCAACAACCTCGCGCACGCGCAGGACATCGTCACCCACGACTTGCCCCAGGCGGCAAGAACTGCCCCGCGCATTGTATCGGTGCACCGCAATCAAACAGGAGGCGCACGCCTTCCCAGCCTTCGCCAAACGGCTGAGGCCCGCAGCGTTGATCTCTTTCGTCGCCCTCTTTTCGGGAATGCCCTTTCCGGCACAATGCCGCAACGCCTCCCCCCTTTACAGGAGAACCGTCATGCAACGCACCCAGAAGAGCATTGAGCAGGCCTCACTGGCCGGATATCATGGAATGCGCTCCGGCATCAGCGCGGAGGATGTCGCCGCCTTCTTTGCCCAAGGCACAAAAGGGTTTGGCTATTTCTATCGATATTACCGCCCAGTCCATTTGACTGAATAGAGGTCGTGACGACGATCTTTCAAGTTTTGCACCGTGCCGTTAGCACGCGCCATTTGCAGGGCATCAATATTCAGATCCGCCAATAAAACGGTTTCGGTGTTCGGGTTGGAATCCGCAGCAATGCCGTCGCGGGAAAAGGGGAAATCACTCGGGGTCAAGATGCAACTCTGTGCATATTGAATATGCATATTCTTGGCTCTTCGACGAATCAAGTGGATTTGAGTAAATTCTGTATCGGTGCGGCCAGCAGGTAGATGATGCTGATAAAGGTGTCGTCGTTTCTATATCCCCTGGCCCTGCATTTGGCCGCCTGGAAGAT
>JAQUEZ010000119.1 GCA_028684915.1 Desulfobulbus sp. | reverse complement strand
ATATCACTCACTTGATTGAAGATAAAAAAATAGAAATATATTTCTATTTCTCTTGATAAAATAGAAATATTTTGCTATTCTCTTTTCATAAGATAACGCTTTGATCATAACGGAGGTAGCCATGAACGCAGAATTAACACTCGTGAGAACAACAGACGAAATTTTTAAGGAATACGAAGAGGTAAGCAATCGATTGGAAAAGGCGCAAGACAGGCTGTCTCTAATGAAGGAAGAAGGGTACAGCGACGGCATGATTAAGGACATGAGAATGTGCGTGCAACGTCTAGCGGCCAAGAAAGAGGTTTTCTCATGGTTGATACAATAATCAGGGAGGCAAAAGAAATGAAAGAAATTTACTATCCCAGATACGTGAACGAGTACCGACGGCTTGACGAAACAATTATCCGCCTAGATAGACGATGTGCGGACGGGGAAAAAAGATTTATCACTTATCTGGAGTATGGTTCTAAAGAAGATTGTGATCGGGCATGGGAAGAAGAGTGCGGAGCCTAGAATCCAGAACTGAAGCGAGGTTTCAATACATGAGAGCACAAAAAGAATACTGCCGGATAGCAATGTTAAAGACCAGAAATGAAAGGGCGCTTGAGGTTTCGCGGCTCGAAAAAGACTTAACTTTCAATATCAGCGAGCGGCGAGAGTTTAACCGCATAGCTTGGGATGGAAAGTTGCACACTCCGCAAATACAGGAATTTTAAATGACCGGGTATGTCAAAGCCCTACGAGCAAAAGGATGGACAGCCCAGGAACTGGCGGCACGGTGGGGCATATCGCCCCGCCGTGTTTCGCAGATCGGCAACAATCCAACACAAAAAGATTGGGACGCCCTGGCCGGTCTTCCCAACAAGCACATTGAAACCAAAGAGGTAAGATCATGACAAAACAAGATTACGCGGCCGCAATTATAAAACTGGTGCCACTTGCCCAGGGCGACACCGGCGGCAGTCGAGTTGCCGCCCAGGTGCTTCTGAGTGCTTACAACGGCAATGATTTTCAGTTGGACATTGTTGACCTATGTCGCCTTGATAGTGGGCACTATCAAGCCGCTCTCGCGGTAATCCGGGGCCGGGTTGAACTCCGAGAAGAGCCACAAAATTTCGTGGAAAATGGCGATGAGGTTTTCCGCGACCTATGGCAACAATGGCAACGCCTCCATGTGACCAACAGAGGGTTGCCGGATTGCTTCACTTGCCATGGCTCAGGCTCGGTTTATGTCGATCCGGATGATGACACAAATTATGACCGGAAACCCTGCCCCAAATGTGGGGGTAAAGGGTTTGGATCAAAATAGCGATGTGTTTTGCAGGGCGGGAGATACCAAATTTCCCGCCCTGGTTAACCAGCTCGGCCCGGATCGGCGCGGCGCTGGATTCCTGCTGGTATCACATGCGGCCAGGTCCTCGCTGCAGAAAGCAAAATCGGTATCAAAAAACAAACCCGGGGGATCGATCCGGAGCACGTTTTGATACCTGATGAAAGGAGATGAACAAATGGCTTTTACCTGCCGCCCCGAAGAGAATCACGAGCAAATTCTTGAAACGCATTTGCAAAAAACTCGGCATCGCCACCAAACAGAAAGCGTTGTTCCATGTCCTGGAGCGATTTGAGCCGGTCGAGAAGGAGCGCGACGAACTGAGGCGCAGGGTCAGCGAGCTTGAATCAGAATTACTGGCAGTGAAACAGGCCGTCCGGCGCAAGGTCGAGGCCGACGAGAACCTTGCCCGGTGCATTAATGGCCACTGAAATTTCCCCTGAAATGCGACTTTTTAGCCCTGGCGATGAACGCTTGTATCTCACCGCCCAGGAGCGCCAGCGATTTTTTGTATTGACGCTCGATGGTGAAAAACGCCAGGGAGCAAAGCCGGAGTGGCGGCAACTTGAATTACCCTTTGGGGTAAAATAACGGGGCAAAAAAAATATGACTCCAGAAGAAAAACAAGAATATGAGCTTGCCTTGAAGATCGGCAAAAAGCGGTTTGGTTCTCCTTGTGACCATCGGGAAGTTAAAAATGGGATTTGCTGCAACTGTCTACGGCGAGTTATCACCCTGCAAGAATTGCAGCGTGGGAATCGAAATAATCGAGGAATAAAGCGTTATGAGCCTGAAATGTAGCAGAGAACGAAGCGTAGAAGTTCGATGGATAGGCGGTGATGCAACCACAAAAGCGGTATATGGAGTGCTTGGCTGTGATCCTGGTGCCCCTGATAATTGGGGGGAATGCGAACAATGGATGCAAATACCCGTCCGGTTGGTCGATGCGGCTAGGGCTGCTATCGAAACCGCAGGCGGTCAAATGGTTGAATCAAAATAAGCGAGGGGCATTGATACAATGATTTACCTGTTCAACATTCATCAGGCGGAAGATGAAGAATTTGGCATAGAGGAGTATCGGGACCGTGTTTGCGTGATTGTTGAAAGTGACGATCCTGGAGGGGAGCCCGGTGAGTTTGAAACTTTCCTGAGCGAATCGCTTAGCGAATGGTGCGGGTTTGATCCCAATATAACCGCACAACAGGTGGAAACTATCGTCGGGTTTAATCCTACCAACCAAACACGATATTATTATGAGGTGGCTGCTCCTGGTGAACCTGGAGCCGGAGCAAGAGGGCTCACAGATTCGGTGACTGTGCTTTTAGAAAGCGGTAATCCCGGCGGTGACCCTGGAGATTTTGCAGGGCATCTTCGAGCCGCTTTGCGTGAATGGTACGATGGCGCAAAAGTTACGCAAGTTTGAATCAAAATAACCGAGGAAAGCATGGCAAACAATCAGCAGGATGAAGAACAATTAAAAAAGCTATGCGAACAATTAAACGAAATTACTAAAAACCAAAGCATCACTTTGAAGGTGATTGAAATTAAGGGAACTATTTATTTTTTCCCACAACTAGAACCTGAACCAGCTCGTGACTGTATTGACGATGAGCTTACCGCATAGGACTGCGATGGACACCAAAGGAAAAAGAGGAATCACGCCACACAAGGGCGGCAGGACCGTAAGAATTAATTGCCGAGTTACACCCGAGACAAAAGAGTTGTTCCTGGGTTTGGCCGAGGAAAACAAAATGCAACAAGCTGATTTTTTGGAATTTTTAATCAAAAAAGAAGGCAAAAAAAGTTGACTTTGGGATAACAAACTGTTATTGTTCTCTTAGATTGATTGAGCAAATTAATTCAACTTGAGAGGCGGGAATGGCAACCAAAACAAACAGGCTTTTTTCCGGGGTGTATCCTTGTGGCATAGTGTATGCCGACAGATTTGTTGAACAGAATGGTGATTATAAGCGAGTTGCTTTTTTGCCGTTTAAGAGTCTGGAATTAGAACTTTCAGCAGAGTGTCCTCCTGAACTGCGAGAAGTAATAATTACAGACGCTGAACGTATTATTTCTCAAAAGGGAAACAAATATCAAATATCGTCCAGCGGGCAAACGGTAATTTTGGGACAATAAAAAGCTGAGAATTTTATCGGGACCAGGAGCCGGGGGAGACCCCGGCCACCGACTGAGGTGGAATAACACCGAGGAGGGAGTGTTGAAATCGAAAAAAATTCTTTACGGAGTCTTCCGTATGGATTTAAGCCTTTTTTCTGGTCCTTTCGCTCCTAACTGCGAATTTTCAAATGAAAATGATTTGGTTCTATTTCTTACCCCAAGGGAATGGAACGCCAAAAGAAAAAGACGAGGTTTAAAACCTGTTAAATTCGAATAAAATTCAATCGAAAAGAAAATGATCCCATCGCTTGAAACATGGTCTTATGGCCAATCTAAACCCATTAAACCGCGCATCAGAATACTTGAGATTAAACGCCTGGGCCAGCCCCTCACCGGTCCCCCGATTGCGTGGCTACTGATTGAAGAGACAACGACATATTTCACGGACGACTCAAAGGGAAGTGGTTCGATCAATAACGCGGCGATTAGTATTTCATATCAACGAATAGGCCCGGATCGCCGTTCTCGAACCGAGAAAGGGGGGTGTTTTCAGGGGGGGTATTCCCGCAGGCTAAATTCCGTTTCCTTATCTTCAACATCCCCCGCCTCTAGTGGAGCAATATTTCTGGATCTGCCAAATTTGGATAGTTGCCGAATCGGCACCTACTTTATGAATGAAATTGTTCAATGGGTGCAGCAGTGGCCAGATGCAACCGTCAATACCGTTAGGCTTCTTGAGGGGCAAGCTCACGGCGAGAACAAGGAGCGTCGAAATCGATTTTACGAACAGTTTGGCTTGGAGTTCGATTATACGGGTCCGGATCGCATAGCGGGGCAATCACGGCCCATGTTGGCCAGTGAATTACATCAGGTGGAGTCGTGGAAGGCAAACATCACAGAACACCATCTGATGAATTTTCTTGTTGATACGATGAATGCCAGGGACATGGCGTTATCTGACGTGGGATGCAGAAATCGCGCAATCAAAGAATTGGCTGGAGAAAAACGACTGGCTGAAGCTCGACCTATTCTATGGGCGTTAAAAATACTCTTCGGCGGCTTCGGCGCACACTTCGAACGGAAAAATTAGCTCTTGCTTTTGTACCTAAAAAGAGGTACATTAAAAAATCATAAGGCATGGTCATAAGGACCGGCTAGATATCAGCCTCAGGGGGCGATTATGAGAAAAAATCTATGCGCTAGTTGTGGAGAAAATTTTGCGGAACCTGATGAATCTTTATGCTCAGAGTGTATAGCTCAATTGGAAAACAATCCAAAATCATGTCTATGGGAAAAGGATAACTCTTCTCGCAATAATTCTAAAGCAAAAGTACCAAACAAAGAGTAACAGGCACACTTAATTGAATGAAATAGCCCGGACATTACCGGGCTATTTCAGCATTTGATAATAGAAATATTCTTGTACCTAATTGGCTATTAGACAAAAAGATTAATGAAGGATTCGATTTTTAAAATCACCATGTTGAAATATCAAAATTTCGGGTCAGAAGAATTGGTTCTTGCTGGTATAGCTTTATTTGGGGAACACTGGCAAACTGATTTAACTAGAGCGTTAGGGCTGTCAGATACTCGAAGAATACGCCAATGGATGGCACCAAAGGATAATAAAGCAAATTATAGGCCAATACCAATAGGTGTATGGGAAGATATTATTAAACTGTTAGAAGAACGAAAAATACAGATTGATAATGTTCTTGAAAAACTCGAATCGAAATAGCCCAAATATCACCTAGCGGGTAGGTATCAAAAAGGCGATTCGGACCTAATCCGGATCGCCTTTTTTGATACCTAAATATTTATCGGTGTCCCTCGATCCAGGCAATACTGGCTCGAACGAGTATCGAAATTGGTATCTATTGATCGGTATTGTTATGTTTTTTGGTTCGGGCAACAATGGCTTTTTGCAAATTGGCAGGAATTCCCCTCTCTTTTCCGGACGCGGAACGCGACTCAGACAAAGCCTTTGCGCAAAGTGGCTGCCGAGCCGAAAAACCGTACTTTTTGCGATATTCTTTCCCTGTCAGCCCGTGAGACTTCAAATGCTTTGGCGAAAGCATTTTAAATTCTTGACCGCATTCAAGGCAAACAACCTTGTTTTTCTGGATCGATTTCTTTGGATCAAGGATAGGTGGCGCTACCGCTGTTCCTTCAGTTACAGTTTCATCGGTACCTGTTTCAACCCCCTGAAGAGTTTTTAAGGCATGAAAAGTATCATTTAGAGCCGCTTTAATCTCATCTGTTGTCATTTGTTTACTGCTAATTTGAGATTGAATAATTTCGGCTGTCATCTGCACAAGAGATTTTTCCATTGTTCACACTCAACTGTAATGATTATCGCAGTTTTTGTGGGGCGAAAACTGCGGCTAGGGCTTTGTCTGCGGCCTGATTATAATAATGATATTGCATTTCCCGTGGAACTATTTCACTCCGCTTCGCATCTTGGTTTGGTGTGGCTACATAAAGTTGGGGGTTCGATGTATCTTGGCTTTTCTTATCACCTGTCCCTGATAGGTTAAAAGTAGAAAATTTCGTTGTCAACCAAACTTCCCATTTGGCAGCACGTTTAATCAACTTGTCCCGATAAATCGAATTATAATGAGGAGTGCGTGAGTGATAATTCGCAGCGCGGGTCCAAACATCTCCTTTATCACGTTTTAGGTGGCCTCGCAAACGCCACGCTGCTAAATCGTAAGAATAGCACCCAGCTTGCTCAACATCTTGGGGTAAAATTCCATGTTTTTCTAATTCCTGTAGATACGATGTGTTAAATTGCATCGAACCAACATCATAAGTACCGTTTGAATTCTTGACCCATTGCCCTGGTTTTCCGCCTTCTGTTTCTGCAACAGCAAGGAGAAGATTAGCCGGGATTTCATATTTTATAGCTGCTGAAACGCCGCATACAATACGTTCTTGCATCACCGGTGGCATATCTGCATGCATCATAATCAATTCCACCTTGTCATATAAGGGTGGCAATGGTTAGACGCTTTATATTTTGCAAGCTCTGATTCGTAATCTTGCGCATCTACCCAATGCCCTCCACATTCTGGCGTTCCTATATATACAGGCTTGGAATAATCCGTATATTCATGGTCACTGTAAATTTTGCAATAATTGGGTAACTTGTTATCAATTGCATCAGGACCATTCTTAAAAAAATTCATGCGTAAATATTGGTTCAAAAAAGCAGCATCACATCGGCCAGCACCGTTTGAAATTGCCGTGATTAAAGTTGACATCTGTTGGTCATTTGAAGAAGAAACTGTGGGGCATTGAGAGAGAAAATTTCTTCTTGCTCGAACGGTATCAGACCAATATTTATAATTTATTCCAAAATAGGCATTTAAAGACGGTGAACATTCCCCTGGTCGAGTACCAGAAGATAAACATAAAATAGCTTCACAAGCTAATTTTGGAGTACCTGTTAACAGGTCTTCACCGAAGGTTATGGTGGCGAAACCAATCAATAAAAATAGTGAAAATACTAATCCCTTTGTCATATCATCACCTCATAACGTTTATGCGTATATATTCTTCAATGTTATTGTTTTCATGAGCCAGATAAATTATCACCGTCAAAATTCTCAGTGTTCTGCGTAGAGGCAATAAAATCACGAGCATCTTGGCCTCGCATTGATCCTCGAAGATCTTCAGCTTTCTGAACATCTTGCCTATCTTGTCGAGCTTGAGCGGTCGATCCTGGATTTTGAATTTCCGATGCAACCTGACCACCCAGGGTGCCCCCAACTTCCTCTTTAGCTTTATCCATAACCGTAGCCGCCTTATCCTTTACCACTTGCCCGGCGCCCTGCATAAGATTAGAGCCAAAATCGGTCGCAAAACGACCCGCTGTGCCCATTACCGAAGAAAAGCCACCAGAGCCATTGCCACCACTGCCGGAACCACCAGCGGCCGAACCGCTACCTCCGTCACCAAACGCCCCGGAACCTTCGGACATGTGTTGTTGCGCCGACTGAAAAGCAGATTTAACTGCTGACGCCCCACCAGCGATATTAGAAGCGCCTGCTAAAGCCATAGCAGCCCCTGCACCAGCAACAGCAGCGGCGGCACCGGCAGCACCCATAGCGGCACCAGCCCCATAATTACCAATGGTCCCGACTCCATGCATCAGACCTACAATTCCACCGATCAACGGCGGAATTTTGTTGGTCAAAACTAACAGCACAACTGATACAACCAGCATGACCCCCAACTCTTTAATATTCGAAGCAGAACTCATGTTAGCATAATATTGATCGACAAACGTCTTACCAATGCCGATCAATAGCAACATAGCCATAAGTTGGGCACCAACCGAAAGTACTGTTTTATAAAAATTGATTGCCATGTCCGATGTCCATCGCGATCCACCGAACCCGAGAAAAAATATTCCACCGTAGACGAGAATCCACGACGAAACGAAGAGTAATAACAAATTCACACCAATTACGGTGAGTACGCAAAGAATGATTAAGGCAATAATGATACCAACAGCGGTATCAACAGGCTCCCATAATGAGGATTCGTCCAAAACCTTGAAAAAAATCTTGAATCCAATATCTAAAATTCCCCCTGGAGTAAAACCAGTTGATGAACCTACAGCATGAGCACCTATATCCCACATGGATTTGATAATAGCGTCACCAATAGCCGGAGCATTAATTAATATCCAATAGAAAAAACCTGTTGTTGCAAAAAATCTAATCGTTTCAGCTAAAAATTCTTGAATATCTTGTTTACGCAAGGCCATCATCCCATAAGTCCAAACCATACTTATGAGCACCAATCCCCAGAAGAGCCAGGAGGCGTAATTTACCATCACCGATCCCCAGGCAGATGCAGCGACCTTATATTTTGACAAAACCAAATCCAGGACATTTGTGTTCATAGGAGCAGCAAAGACGGGGCTAGCGCAAACAGTGCACAAAATTGCCGACAGGATAATAAAATATTTTTTGGTGTTAAGATATGATTTGAATTTCATTGTTTTATCATTCACTTTGTTGTTGATTTATCGTTCATATCCCAGGTTTGCGGAGACGATGAAACAACATTCCCATTTGACCTCTGGCAACCATCGGTCATTGGATTTTCAATACATGAGCTTTTCTTTTCTGAAGCCTGCTCATTTTTGCACCCAGAAACATTCATGAAAAAAAATATTACGATCATAACAATAGAAATTTTTTTCATTAAAAAATCTCCTTTTTAGTAAGCCCATGTTGTTGGGGTTGATTGCGTAATATTTGCTTGATCTCTAATTTGTTGAGCAGCAGCAGCCTGTTGGGCCTCTTTATCGACAATAGCTTGTTGCCGAGTAGCTTCTGCATTCTGTTGAGCTATAAGAATACTTCTAATTTGCAATAATTGGTTATTCTGGGCACTGGCAAATTGATTCGCTGCTTGGATGGCTTGAAGTTGCCCTTGTGCCCCTGATGCCTGTTGCTGCAACTGTTGAAGAGTTGACGCATCATCAATCAATGCTGCCTGTTGTTTATCAACATTCATTAGAACAGCATCGTTTGCTTTTTTCCTTGCTTCATAAGCATTGCTGTTTGCTGTCAAGATAGCTTGTCTGCCAGAAGCATCTCCTCCCTGAGAACTGAAATATGAACTGTTTAAATAGTAATTCAAATCCTTATATTGATCCAGGTATTGGCTGATACTCCCAACTTGTTGCTTGTAATATGAAAGGGTATCTTGTGCTGACAACAAACTAGATATTGTTTGTTTTGCTTGATCCCAAATATAATTTGATGGGGTTAAGGTATTTTGCAACATGTTTTGATATTGTTGCAATTGAGTCTGATATTGCTGAATCTGCTTTTGAACAGCAGCGACATCTTCAAGCGCACTTATGGTCGTTTGTACAACATTTAGACCGTCAAATACCGGTATTCCACCGGCAATTAGAAATAATGGGTTTACAATTGATGTTATCAAAAAAATAGAAATGACTTTAGCCGCTAAAATATTTTTGGCGCGCCGCTTCATGGTAAGCCTCCGTTATGTTTATAATTTATAATCAAAGCCACTGTAAGGCCCTGTGAAAGCAAGATCCTTGATAGCGATAATATTGAACCGGTATCCGGGACGAATTTCTAATGTCGGGGCGATGTTTAGATTTTTTTCAATCATTCTCGCCGCAACTTGCCCAAATTGCTGTCCAAGGGCTTGGCTCATTTCGCTGGACATGGTTGGATTGTCGGAGTCGGTATTGCTGTACTTATCTTGAGAATAGGCCACCCCTGCTGTAATACCAGACATGAGAAAAGCAGAGCCAAATATTCGGAAATAATGATTGTTCACTTGATCTCTGAACCCTGCATAACCGGCACCGTCGGCACCGGGCATAGACCCGATATCGAGGGCTTTTCCGTCAGGAAACACCAAACGTTGCCAAGCAATGAATACTCCTGTTTGCCCATAAACGACATTGTTCGAATAGGAACCAATCAATCGCGTGCCTTGCGGAATCAATAAATATTTACCCGTAGCAGTGTCGAAAACATCTTGGGACACCTGGCCCATTATTTGACCCGGCAAGTCGGAATTGATCCCACTAATCATTACACCTGGGATCACCCCCCCAGCTCTGAATTCAAATTGCGATTTTGGGGCCTGAACAGATTCATTGAGCGCCCATCGATCACCCTGGTTAGATTTGTCAAAAGATTGCAACTCATTTTTCGGTGATGAATTGGTCATGAGTTGAAAACTCGAATCATTACCAGAAAGACCACCACCATTGTTTAAACTATTCTGAATTTGACTAAGCCTTGTTTGGTAAGCGGCGTTTGGATCATTCGAGGTTGATGAACCTATTTGACGCTGAACGTCAGCAAGCCTTTCGATCATTTCTTGCCTTGTTTGGGGTGGTGATGAATTAGCCACCCCAGGTTTAGCGTTTAATTGGTTTGGCAAGCTGATATTAGTTTTGGACTGGATAGCCTCTTCAAGTGCACGAGCTTTTGCTTGGTATATCCTTTGTTCATCCGAATCCGGCGCATTGTTGTTTTTATTATCAGGATTTAAACGAGGGGGTGTAGGAGGGGCATCCAAATTAACCACTGGAGCAACAGGGACATTTAAATCCGGGGCATTAGGTTTTGGAGTTGGTGTTGAAGGAACGATTCCCGAAACATGATCACCGAGAACCTCTTGCGCCATCGAATTGGTGCTGATATTTGTTTTTGAATTTTCCGTTACATCCGTTTCCGCTGATTTTGTATAATTTGCCCGCTTTACGGCAACAAAAGCGATCATTGCAATAAATACAACAAGAGCAAAAGCAGCGATGATTAAAGGTAAATTATTAACGCGCCTAACACCAGAAGGCTTAACGCTATTAGGTGACAAATCTGGAGACATGTTTTCGGTAGTCATGGCATTACTCCTTTCTAACCCAGGCACCAGCAGAAGTTATTTTCCCACTGTTATCAACGACGAACCCACGACTGATAGATTGATCGCCAACATTAATTGTCACTCTATAAAAATTTTGGATACCAGGATTATCAACTATATAACTCAAATCAATAGAGTTTGATGATTTTGGGCCATCAGTTGAAGAAATTTCGGCTTTATGATCTCTTTTCTTTTCAGAAAATTCCTGAACTGAATATCCACGATCACGTAATTGATTTACAAGTGATTGGCCGAAAAAATCTTTAGCAGCAGTCTTCATTGATATTTGAGTCAAGGCCGGTGGATACAGGGTGGAAAGTCTTGATACAGTAGAGGTAGCCATAACGGTGTTTTGCTCAGATGACAAATCTGAATAATTTCCATAATGTTGCCGGGAGCAACCACTAATCAAAACAATCAAAATCTGTAATAACCAAAAAATGTGTTTAATTTTTTTCATTATTTACCTCTCGTAATGGTAACTTTGTCCTGATTTGAACCTACACCAGCAATAAGCATGGCTTTGTCAAAAACGCTGTCAACAATATATCGATTCCCTTGCAGGCGATAATTAACCATTTGGATGTCATCATCCGTAAAAATGCCACCTTCCTTACGAATAACCAATAGAGTTGGCGCTTCAGTTTGTTGCATAGAATAAGGCATTTCAATAATGGTTTTCTTGCCATCATTGTATACTCTGGTTGGGGTCCAGCGAGTAGATCCATCAATTTGATATTGGAAATCAAGATCACCAAGATATTCATTGGTAGATGGAATTGTATTATCCTTGATGTGTTCGACTTTTTTATCTCGAATAGCTTGCCATTTTGCAATGGCATCTTCTGGATAAGTAAAATCAACATAAGGCATAAATTTATCACGACTAGAGCGAACTCTGAAATGATATGTTCTTCTATTTGTCGTGACAACGAGGGTTGTATCAAGGCCAACATCGAGAGGCTTTATTAACAAATGCAAGGTTTGACTTTCCCCAAATCCGGTAATAGCGGGTTCAATTTGAAAGCGAGGATCACCAATATTCAAATTATTCACTTGTTCACCGGGCTGCAAAGCTACATCACAAACTTGTAGGACCGCGCATAACACGTCAATTTGCCCAATTGTATAAACGTAATTTATAGAACCGTGCGGACCGGCAAAGGGCTTGCTGGAGTAATTGCCTTTTTGGAATTTATTAGCAATATCAATAGCAGCTTTCTCCTGTGGGGTGAGAGACGGTTCGTTTTTTGAAAAATATTTATCCGCTAAAATATCATTATTAGGAGCGGCAGACACGACCATAGGTGTGAAAAAAGCCAATATAGCAAGTTTAAGCGCAAGTTTCATAAGATGACCCCTTAAAGTAATTTTGACCAATTGTAGTCTTTCACAAAAACGAAATGCGGATTCATAAAAAGTTGATCAGATTTAATTTCATTCGCCACTTCTAAATTTTGGTAGATAGTTACCAGTGCCCTCATGGTGTACGGTGTTCCTTTGACTCCGCCTTCTCGGTCATAAACAGTTTCCAGCCAATCCACCTGCCATGTATCAGTCGATTGCAGGATGATTGATTTTAATTGAACGCTAACTGTTTCATCCTTAGCCCGGTTGAATGGATTTACTTTTTCTGAACCGTTCAAAAATTGGTTTGCTTTACTCGTGGCTGGATCATTCGTTGCAAGAAATGAATAGGTTTTTAAGATTGATTTACGTTGAAGTTCGATATCTGGAGTAACTAATCTTATATTAGTTATGAAATCAGCAACTGCCGTCCTGTAATCATCTACTTTTGCATGAGGTACGCTTTCTGCCTTAGTCATAGAGATAATATTGTTTGTTCCGTCTTGCTGAAAGACGAGTGGAACAATTTTTGATTGACTTCCAATGTAAATAATTCCACCAACAGACGCTAAAGCAATCATTAGGCATAATAATCCAAGGCAAATACCAACACTTCCATATTGGAAAGCGCTACCAATATGAGTGTTCCAAGTGCGCCGCGCGTTTAAATATGGATTCTCAGTTGGCAATTCATTTCTCGATTTATTAAATAAATTCATATTTTACACCTCGTAATCTTTCAAATTTAGACCTTTTATATCTAACCACTTCTCAATCCATTGATCACCAAAGGTTACTTCCAATTTTTTAATGGTGGCTATCGACTCCTTATCTGTTGATCCAACAAAAGCCAACGCTAAAGGCCCAAGTGCTAATTGATAAATCCTGCGGCCCTTTTCAGAGACATAGTAATAATCGCGTTTTGGTGTAGCTGAAGCGATTATGTCTATTTGACGTGGGTTTAACCCCATTCTTTTATAGACTTCTGAAGTGTTTTCATCTCGTGCATTCGGGTTTGCTAAATATATCTGACAAGCTGTCGATTCGATGATGATGTCTAATATTCCAGATTTTACAGCCTCAGAAATACTTTGCGTAGCCATTAAAACTGAACAATTCTTCTTTGCCATAGAGCGTAGCCATTCTTCGATTTTATCTTTGAATGCAGGATGACCAAGCATCAACCAAGCTTCGTCAAGAATGAGAAGCGTCGGATTATTATCTTTTTCGTTTAATGATTCTTCAATTCGTCGAAAGAGATACAACAAAACTGGTAAAGCAAATCGCTCACCTAGTCCCATAAGAACTTCTATTTCGAATGTCATAAATCTTTCAAGATCAAGGCCATCATTTTCAGAATCCAACAGATGGCCCATAGCTCCATCAACGGTGTAGGGCTTTAAAGCTTCACGAATAATTTCGTCTTGAACTGTAACGGTGAATTCTGATAATGTTTTTGATTCACTTTCGTGCATATTTGTAATTGCATTTGCTATTTCATTTCTTTGCTGCGGTGTAGTTTCAACACCATTTAACGAGAGAATAGTATTTATCCATTCCCCAGCCCAAGCCCTTCTTGTCCGAGTATCAAGTTTTGATAAAGGAGCGAACGATAAATTGTCAGAACTCGACGCAATAGTATAATGCTTTCCACCTGCTCCTTTACAGGTTGGGTACATAGACATGCCTTTATCAAAAGCAAATATTCGTGCTTCTGGGTATCGCAACCACTGCAAGGCAATTAGCCCTAACTTTGTAGATTTACCAGTACGAGTAGGGCCAAAAATGATACCATGACCCAAATCTCTAACGTGTAAATTAAATCTAAACGGAGACTTACCATTCGTTACTCCATGAAGTAAAGCTGGAGATTTCGACCTGAATAAAGGCGATGGAGCACAATTTTCACCAGTCCATATGGTACTGGTTGGAAGCAAATCAGATAAATTCATAGTATTTATTAATGGTCGCCTTACATTTTCAACGCCATGACCTGGAAGTGATCCTAAATAAGCTTCCATTGTATTTATGCTTTCAACTCTTGCGGAAAAACCTAATGAATTTATAGCTTTTTCTATTCTTCTAGAATTATGTTCAACGTTATCACGATTTTCGCTCATTAAAACAATTACGCTGGTATAGTATCCCTGCGAAACCAACCCACTATTTGTCTCAGCAATAGCCGATGTAGCATCGCTTACCATTGATACAGCATCTTCATCCACATAAGCGCTATTTGTGTTGAAAACTTGATCAAAAAAACCGCGTATTTTCTGTTTCCATTTTTTACGGAACGTTTCCAGATGTGCAATTGCTTCATGATGATCTAAAAATATAAATCTTGAAGACCATCTATATTCGATTGGCAATTCTGCTAATAAAGAAAGAATGCCTGGATACGACTCCATGGGAAATCCTTCTATTGAAACTGCTTGAATAAAATTCCTCCCAATTTTTGGTATCACTCCAGCAAATAATTCTTGACCGCCAATCAAACAATCTATGTACATAGGATTACTTGGCAATTGAATAGGGTGATTCAAACCGGTAACACAGAATTGAAGCCATTGCAAAAATTGATCATGCGTTACTAAACTTCCATTTTCTTGATAATTTTTAACGCCCTTTAAACGTTCGAGATTAACGGCAGAGGATAAACGTGATTCTATATTTTTGACTTCCCTTTTGAATTGTTCAATCAACTGCCGAGTACGGTGTTTTTTATTAAAAATTTCAGTGTCATCATCAAACATCAATTCGACAAACTTTCTCTCAGCCAGTATAGGGGGAAACCATGTTACAGTTATGATGAAGAATCCTTCGTAAAGTTCGCCGAGACTTTCAAAAAATTGTCTTCTCTCCTGATCTACAGCAGCAGAAATTCGATCAGGAAAACTTGATAATTCTCGATCACTGTAATTAGGGGCAGGTATCCTAACTGCATCGACATGGATCATCCACCCTGTCCCTAAATTTGCTAAAGCTTGATTTATACGGAAAGATATAACTTCTCGCTCGGCATCAGTCGCACTTGCGTTATCAGTTCCTTGATAATACCATGCAGCCATAAAGGAACCGTTTTTACCGACGATCACTCCATCATCAACCACTGCTGCATAATTTAACAAATCTGCTAAACCTGCATCAGAGCTGCGGTATTTTTTTATTCGTAAATCTTTGTTCGCTGTTTGCATTTTTACAAACAATCCAATTATTAAAATGGAACCAATTAAAGCAACGAGCACACTAATTGTTGTGATCATTTGTATTGTTTCCCTTGAGTAGCTGAATTTATCCTGAAAGGCGTTGCCCTGGGTGCGTAATACGACCTATATTTTCGACTTCTTAAATATACAAACCTCATTTTAGGATCAGATTTTGCCATCTTCCGTAAAATCCATAACGATGCAATCCACATCGCTACACCTATCATTGCTGCGGTCCAATCTTGGGCCGCAAAGATTAAAACAGCAGCTAACAATCCTGAAAACATAACCAGTTCACGATCCCCACCCATGAAAAGGTTATCTCGATTGCCTGCTCTTCTGATGGGGATCGTGCGAAGTGCCATTGTTATGAAATCCTTATGTAAAGTCGATCAGCCAATGAATTTGAGATTGTGCAAATCTCTGCTCCAGTTCCAGTTATTGCTGTGAGTGTATTCTGTGCGGCAACGAGAAAACTCAATACAAGAACGATGAAAATAATAGTTCTCAAAAAGCCATTCATGTCACCGCCGAATATCAATGTCGCGCCGGCACCGACAATTCCAACAATCGAGGCAGTAAAAGCAAACGGCCCTGTTACTGATGTACGAATATTGGTAAACCAACTATCAAATGGAAGACCACCGCCAGCCGTACTGGAAGCAAAGGCCGAATCAACATTTGCTACAATGCATAGCAAAGTAATTATCCCTATTGTCATCACTGCCACATTGTTTTTTTCCCCAAGCCATTTTTTTTCCATTACACTCTCCTACACTATACGTTTTGTTATATATTTACCGTTTTCGAAGCCTAATACATCAACTATGCCCTGAACGGCCCTACCCTCTGGTGTTCTTGATATGTGTACAATTGTGTGTACAGCTTCACCTATCAGTGATTCTATGTCACTTGGCGCAGCGCTATTTCTTGTTATCAATGATTTCAGTCTCAACAACGCCGATATTTCATCATTAGCATGTAATGTTGCTGCCCCTCCTTCGTGACCGGTGTTCCATGCGTCTAATAAATCTAATGCTTCTGGACCTCTCACCTCCCCAACCAAAATCCTATCCGGACGCATCCGCAAAATAGTTTTTAGCAACATCGTCATTGTTACTTCCAATGTCGTATGATACTGGACACAATTTTCAGCCGTGCATTGAATTTCTCCAGTATCTTCTATAATACAAACTCGCTCTGATGGATTGCATACGACCATTTCTTGAATAATTGCATTTACTAATGTAGTTTTCCCTGAACCAGTGCCCCCTATAACCAAAATGTTTTTGTGATCAGCAATAGCTTGCTTAACACAGGAAATTTGCAAACCTGTCATTATGTTTTGTTCTAAATATTGATCCAATGTAAAAACAGAAACAGCTTTCTTTCTGATTGCAAAAGTAGGCTCTTGAACAACAGGTGGGAGTTGACCAGCGAAACGCGAGCCATCTAATGGAAGTTCACCTTCTATCAACGGACTAAAACGAGTTACTGTTTTACCGTGATATCCGGCTACCGTATTGAGTACAGCTGTAGCACGTTGAGGGCTCATCGTGCCTATGCGCACCATTTTTTCTCCTAACTTTTCCTGCCATAATGCTCCATCAGCATTCAGCAAAACTTCCACAGTACGTGGATCGGCTAGGGCTTTTACAACGATAGGGCCAAGATCGCGGCGCAATTTTTCAATAGCCCTTTCTTTTACACTTGGATTTACTTCATGATCCATCTTTACCATCAGGCTTTTCCGTTGTGAAAATTATGTCGTCAAACATAATTCGAAGATGTTTTATATCTTTAAACCTCGACCTAGCTTGCCTAATAGCATCTTCCAGATGTGCAAAAACTCGCCTTCCGCCACGCACCCTTTCGAGATAATAAATTTGCTCTTCTTGGTGAGGTAGACTTACGTGGATTTCGAGGAACCATTTGCAACTCGCCTCATCGCGTCGAATGATTACGTTCGACAGATCCAGACCTAACTCTTGCAAAATTTCGATTTCGTTTTGTGTGGTCAAACCTTTCATCTCTTTCCCCTTTCGTAAAGTTGTCAAACATCGAAAAGGGAAACATTTTCCAAAATTCAATTCTTGTCACTAACAATTAAACAATTTCCTGAACTGCAAACAAAATTCAATTTTGCAATTTGCTTTTCTTTTTACAGATTGATACCGCCATTTTTATTTTTTGTAAAGGTAAATATTGATATACGCCAAGAAAAAGAACAGGAAAATCGATTGCATATATCAAGCTACTAGCTCTGACGATTCGGTATTCCCTCGAATCCCTTGCAGCACAATGGATTTCGGCATTTCTGA
>JAQUEZ010000429.1 GCA_028684915.1 Desulfobulbus sp. | reverse complement strand
TCACCTGCTATAGCCCCGATGCACGCTGAGGACAGCGCAGGGGGGTAGTAGCATATTGCCTGCTCGAACACAAGGAGCCTTTCGTGGGAGCACTGATACCTTATTTTGGCGGCAAGAGCCGTCTGGCCAAAACCATCATCGCTAAATTCCCGGAGCACCAATGCTATGTCGAGGTGTTTGCCGGCGCAGCCAACGTCTTCTTTGCCAAGGAGGCCAGAGGGACCGAGATCATCAACGATCTGGACCGGGATCTGATCACCCTCTACCGCACGGTCAAGCATCATCCCGAGGAACTGCACCGCCAATTCAAATACGTCCTGGTCTCGCGCGACGAGTTCACCCGCCTGATGCAGGTCAATCCCGACACCCTCACCGACATCCAGCGGGCCGCCCGCTATCTCTATCTGCAGCGGATGACCTTTGGTGGCTGGTGCCATCCCCAGCGATTAGGGATATCCACGACTGGATCGCCTCGGCTCAATCTGTTTACCCTGCAGCGATTGCTGGAAGATGCCTGGATCCGGTTGGGGCATGTGATGATCGAGTGTCTCGACTTCCGGCAATTGATCCCGCGCTATGATCGAGAGCACACCCTGTTTTTTCTCGACCCCCCGTATTGGAAATATAGTTGTTACAAGCACAACTTCGTGGAGCAAGATTTTGTGGACTTGGCCGAGGTGTTGGCTGGCATCAAGGGGCGTTTTCTGATGACCATCAATGACACGCCCGAGGTCCGGGAGATCTTTAAGCGGTTCTCAATTGAGGAGGTCGAACTGAAGTACTCAATGAGCAAGAAGGAAGGGAGCCGGTCGCAGGTGCGGACGGAGTTGTTGATTGGCAACTGACATCCGTTGTGCGGTGAGGTCGCCGAGTAGATCGCGGCTGGGTCAGTTGCAATTTAGACATTACAGTGCCAGTAAGGAAATTAGGCAGGCCGAGTGAAAATGTCTGGACACGACTAGGTAAGTTTACCTATATTGCCGACCTTCAAAACAGCCAAATGATTGTCCGTTCACCCTAGAGTCAAAGGAATATATCCCCAGTTTGTATGCGGCAACACTACTGACTCTTGACTCGTAACATAAAATTAGTCGGAAAAATTGCTTTAAAGCGCGCATGTAGAAAATGTACCTTGTTACCTGGAGCCCACATTATTCGACCGGAATAGATGAGATCGACGGCCATCATCGTCATCTTGTCTATTTACTCAATAAAATTTATGACGTTTTTATTAATGACACGCCTGGATGGGATTTGACGGAAATCTTCGCTGCCCTGAGTGATTACACACAGTACCATTGCTCAGCCGAGGAAGAACTGATGCGGGAATGCCAGTACCCTGACTTGGCGATGCACAAAATTCGGCACGATCAATTTGTCAAACGATTAGAAGCGATGCGGGAGAGTTTTAATAGCGGCAAGCGCCAGCTTTCTTTTGAATTGTTGACCTTCTTAAACACTTGGCTGTTGTCGCACATCCTTGATGCTGATGCGGACTTCGGCAAATTTTCCGCTACTGCAGGAAATAGATTAGCCGCCTGACTTCGGGGCCGGTTACCTGAATTTGTTGTTCTTGATCGAGGAAGTCGAGCTGAAGTGCTCAATGAGCACGCAGGAGGGGGGAGTCGGTCGCAGGTACAAACCGAGCTGTTGCTTGGGAATTACGCTCAGTGGGAGCGGGACCTGCCGGGAAAGAATTACTCGACAAACTCAAGAGGCTCTGTAACTATATTTTGATGTGGCTAAATTGCCATAACGGCAAGGCCTTCAAGGGTTGTGGCATATTTTTGTTTTGTTATGGGGTTCCGATGAGTGATCTTTCCAATACAGATTCTAACGAGTTGGATTCTTTGAAACAACAACTCTCCGAATTGACAGAAAGAGAGTTACAGCTTCGAACAACTTACGAGAGCCTAAAACAGTCGTTTGAACTTGCGCCCTTTGGTTACCAATCTCTCGATGAGGACGGACACCTCCTTGACGTTAACCAGGCCTGGCTTAACACCCTGGGGCGGGTGCGAGAAGAGGTCATAGGTAGAAATTTTTCCGAATTTCTCGATCCTGATTGGCAGCCTTTTTTCTTTGATCATTTTCCCAAATTCAAAAAACGCGGACTCATCAAATCCGCTGAGTTCGAGATGCTCAGAAAGGATGGCTCAAGAGTCGTTGTTTCTTTTGACGGCAGGGTCGGACGAGACGCCGCTGGTAATTTTCAGCAAACCCACTGTTTTTTCCGTGATATAACTGAGTGGAAGAAATCAGAGGCATATGGGGAACTCGGCCGTGAAATATTACAGATCCTCAGTGGCCTAGGGACATTGCCAGAATCGATTGACCGTATTCTGGAAGTATTAAAGCAAGGAACCGGGTTTGACGCCATCGGGATACGTCTGAAGGAAGGCGAGGATTTTCCTTTTTATGCTCAACGTGGTTTCTCTGACGCCTTTCTGCTTAACGAAAACTCTTTGCTTGAATACACCGACGACGGCGTAATATGCCGCGATAGGGATGGTAAAGCCCAGTTGGCCTGTGCCTGTGGGTTGGTTTTTTCCGGTAAGGTCGACGCCACCAAGCCGTTTTTTACCCAAGGCGGTAGTTTTTGGGTGAACGATTCTCGATCTCTTTTGGATATTGCGCCTGAAACTGACCCAAGGTTTCATCCGCGTAACCTGTGTGTTTATAATGGGTACGCATCGTTTGCTTTGATTCCGATTCGGGTCAAAGAAGAGGTCGTTGGTCTCATCCATTTCAGCAATAAACAGCAAGGAAGTTTTTCGAAAAAATCGGTTGAACTTCTTGAAGGAATAGCCTCGCACATAGGTGAGGCATTATTGCGTAAACGGGCAGAAGCGGCCTTGCAGGAGGAACGAAAACGGTTGACCGATATTATTGACTTCCTTCCGGACGCCACGTTTGCTGTCGACAGGAAAGGGAGGCTTATTATCTGGAACAAAGCAATCGAAAAAATGACAGGGTTGTCGGCAACGGACATGCTGGGGAAAGGCGAATATGCGTACACGGTGCCATTTTACGGCGAGGCCCGTCCACAACTCATTGACCTGATTTTTGAAGATAACGAGGATATTGCTTTACTGTATCCGCACATTCTGCGGGAAGAAGAAACTCTAACAACAGAGGTGTTCTGCAAGGCGCTGTTCAACGGAAAACAGGGCGCATGGGTTTTCGCAAAAGCTTCACCGCTGCATGATCAATCGGGGAAAATAATCGGCGCTATCGAAAGTATTCGAGATATTACCGATAAAAAATTTACCGAGGAAAAACTCAGAAAAAATGTTGCCTGGTTTAAGGCCCTCTTTAACGCCACCTCCGACTCAGTGATCTTGGTCAGGCCAGACGGGACCATCCTCGACCTGAACGAAAACGCAGCTCGAAGGCGTACGCTTTGCGCAGGTGAGATGAGGGGACAAAATATTTTTGATTTTCTGCCTGGCGAATCTGTGGAGATGCGCCGTAAAGCTATTGACCAGATTCTCTATGAAAGAAGGCTGGTTCAATATGACGATGCCCGCGAGGAAAAGTTTTATCGTATTCGCCTGTTCCCTATACTGGATAATCAGGGCGAGGTTATTCAGGTGGCGAGTTTTTCACGAGACATCACGGAAAACAGAAAAACTGAAGAGGAAAAAAAGAAGCTACAGGCTCAGTTGATTCAATCTCAAAAGATGGAAGCCATTGGTACGCTGGCTGGTGGCATAGCTCATGATTTCAATAATATCCTTGGAGCAATTCTAGGGTATGCCGAAATGGCCCGAGAGATTACTTCCCATGATTCGATGGCGAGTAAATTTCTCGATAGAATCAATGAGGCGGGTAACAGGGCTAGTGATCTGGTTAAACAGATCCTTGCATTCAGCCGACAGGTTGAGTCAAAACGCATCTCATTAATCCCCTCCCAAGTGATTCAGGAGGCAATTAAACTCCTTCGTCCATCTCTTCCTTCAACTATACGGATTAAACAGAATATCAATGCGGCAGTGTGCCCAATCATTGCCGACCCAACGCAGGTGCATCAGATACTCATCAACCTGTGTACCAATGCTTCCCATGCCATGGAAAATAGGCTCTTCGACGAATCAAGTGGATTTGAGTACATTCTGTATCGGTGCGGCCAGCAGGTAGATGATGCTGATGAAGGTGTCGTCGTTTCTATATCCTCTGGCCCTGCATTTGGCCGCCTGGAAGAT
>JAQUEZ010000118.1 GCA_028684915.1 Desulfobulbus sp. | reverse complement strand
CTCCCCAAAATCAAGGTTAGAAACTGTGTTGAAATTTGGGAGGTCGAAAATTCGCTAAAAACCTTGCCAATGGCGTATTTATGCAAAATCCTATAGGACTTTTGTGTCGTTTGTTTAAGTGTACCCATAGATTAAAAAATCTCCGCCTCCTGAAACAAACGCCTGTAAATTTAATGGATTTTGTTAAATTTTAGCCTCGGTTCTGTATAGGCTGATTTGTTTTTTCGATATAGTCGATAATTTCCCAGAACCTTAGACACGTAGATTTTGGTTTCAGGGATGTTAGGGATCGAGCCTTTGACGTTGCCCGGTCCTGCATTATATGCAGCGAGGCTTAACTCCACATCTCCGTTGTAGCTATCAAGCAGAGACCGCAGGTATTTGGTGCCGCCAGCGATGTTTTCCATTGGATCCAGGGGGTCGGCAATCTGAAGTTCTTTAGCGGTCGCCGGCATCAATTGCATCAATCCCTGGGCGCCTTTGGTCGAGATTGCTGTGACGTCAAAGTTGGACTCGGCCTTAATGACAGCTTTGACCAATAACGGATCAACTCCATGTTTCGTAGCCGCTTCCTGAATATACCCATTCACCGCCCTGGGTATGGAATCATTGACCCTCGGTACACATGTTTTTATAGGGGGGTTGAAGTCCAATGGAACGAAAACGTACGCTAAGACCATCCGTCCAATTCAGATGGCTGCTTTAACGGCCTGAGCTGGCCATTCAGTATTTGTTCCGCCAAGGTAAACGAGTAATGGCCGAGCATATTCACATGTTTATGGCTGAGAGGGGATAATCTGGCTTCATCCTCTTCTTTCACATCCTCCCCCTGTTCTCTTAGATGATCAAGGGCGGCCTGCATGTAAATTGTATTCCACAACACCAGAGCGTTGGTCACCAAGCCAAGCGTGCCAAGTTGATCTTCCTGACCTTCCCGGTACCGTTTGCGAATTTCGCCCCGCTGACCGTGGCAAATAGCCCGTGCGACGGCATGACGGCCTTCGCCGCGATTCAACTGCGTCAGAATCCGGCGACGGTAGTCCTCATCATCCACGTAGTTTAGCAGATAAAGAGTTTTGTTGATCCGGCCCGCTTCAATAATGGCTTGCGCCAGGCTGGAAGGACGATCACTTTTCAGTAGAGATCGGATCAGCTCGGATGCCTGCACGGTACCAAGTTTGAGTGAACCGGCAATACGCATCATGTCGTCCCAATGCTGCTCGATCTTGTGTGTATTGACGCAACTACGTGCCAGGTCATCTAATACGCCATAGTCGGCATTCTTGTCCACGCGCCAGAATACGGATTCGCCAGCGTCAGCAAGGCGCGGTGAGAACTGATAACCAAGTAGCCAGAACAAGCCGAATACCATATCGCTTGCACCGGCGGTATCGGTCATGATTTCCACCGGGTTCAGACCGGTCTGCTGCTCCAGCAATCCCTCAAGCACAAAGATGGAATCGCGCAATGTTCCTGGGATAACAATACCATGAAACCCTGAGAATTGATCAGAGATAAAGTTGTACCAGGTAATGCCCCGGCTAGAGCCGAAGTATTTTCGATTTGGCCCGGCATTAATAGTGCGGACCGGTGTGACAAACCGCATTCCGTCGGCGGAAGCGACCTCGCCACCACCCCACTTCCTGGCTAGATATAAAGTAGATTGATAGTCCACCAGTTTGGCGTTTGCCTTCACCAATGTTTCGGCACGCAGGTAATTCTGTTTGACCCAGTTCAGACGGTGCCGAGTCAATGCGGGCACATGGTGCTTGATTAGTGGTTCCAACCCTATGTTGCAAGCCTCCGCCAATAGTACTGCGCAGACGCTGACAGTCAGGTCATCGGCGCGAGCATTGGCTTCACTGACATGAGTAAATTCGTCAGCGAAGCCGGTGTGAGCATGGATTTCCAGTAGCAGCTCTGTAAGATCCACGTTGGGTACCAGCGCCTCAATTTGTTGTGAGAGCATGGTTAGGCTGGCTGGGTCATCCAATTTATCAAAGTGGGTAATCGTCAACGTTGGCCGTTTGCCGGACAGGTCGAGCTCAACCGCATTGTCATCAAATCTGCTGGCTACCTGTTTATATGTGTCATCCAGTTGGCGCACCAGAGCATCAATGGCCTCTTGGGGATTCAGAGGATGACCAAGTGACCGACACACCTGAATTCGGTTGGCTTGCCATTCCTGGCCCTGTAGCAGTTTGGCACGAGGATCACCCCAACGATCACTATTCTCGACATAGACGTCCCGGCGGCGCAGGCTGTCTTGCAACTTATCGAGAAAACACAGCGTATAACCTCGTTTGGTTACTCTCCCTTCTTTATCAAACACCATGCGTTTCCAGGAATTAGAAACAATGTCCAGTGGGGCCTCATCCAATAACTTTTTGCGCGATTCCAATAACCCGGCCAAATATTGATGGGCTTCAAGAGTTGATTTCCCCGCAGGAGCTGCTTTAAATTCGATATCACGCAATAATCTCGGCAAGAAACGCCTGACCCGGCCATACTGCTCCACCATTTCATCTTGGAAGTTATCGTCGTAGGGCCGAGCCAGTTCATGGACAGTGGCAATGGATTCCGCCAGTCTTTCAGGTGGCATTTTGGCAAAGATGGTCGGCCTCAGCAATTCATCCTGCATGCTTTCGTTGAGTACCAGAGCGCAAACCTCTGCCAGCGCCAGCGCAGATTTATCTAAATCCTTCAATGTACGTAGCCGTTTCTTCTGGCCCAGCTTTTTAGCCTCACCGGCGATCTCGGTAATCAGTAAATCCAGCACGTCCAGGGCTTCATCGAAGGCGATGGTCTCATACGCTCTGGCGAAGGCAACCAGAATGGCAGTACGCTTACTCTCCGGCATGCGAGCGATTTTGTGCATAGAGATCATACCAGCGTGACGGGCTATGTTTTTAAAGCGTACCGGCGGGATACCTGTGAAATCGAGTTCATGCATGCCGAAGGCCTTCAGCTCCTGATAACGGTCAACTGCCTCATTGAAGGCGGGACCACTGATTGTCACCGGCCCCTTGCGGAAGCGATCAAAACGAGAGGTTCTTGACCCTTCCGGGATCTGAAACAACGTCTCTAGCTTGGCAATTTGCGCCGGGGCAGGCAACGCCGATAATCGTTGCCATAAGCGATTGGTAGCTCGTTCGCGCACCTCTGAAATCAAACGTGTCAATGTGGAAGCACCGGGCAGAAGGATCTTGTGTTGAATCAACCATCCAGTGGCCAGATCAAACAGTAGGCTTGGCCTCTCGTTGCTGATCCAACTGCGTGTGTAGAGTAAGCGGTTCAGCCGGAACGACCACGGCCACGTGAATTCTCGGTATTGATACTGATTACGGATGAGAGCAGTATGCTCCCTTCGCGTGGTCTCCCTTTGAGCATATTTAGACAGTATCCCAACATCAGTGATATCAAGCTGTCGGGCAATGAACCATTGCGCGTTGACAGGTACCAGTGATAGGTCGAAGAGGAAGGTTCCTAGAAATCGAACACAGCCCACCTGTAAGGCGACACCGAAACGGTTTTGATCACCACGCCGGTTATTGATAAAAGCAAGGTCGGCTTCATCCAGGTGAAAATATCGGGCCAGCTGCACTTCGTTAGGTTCCCCAGAAAATTGCCCGTAGCAGGCTTTCTGTTCCGAGGTTAAAAAATCGACGGGCATGATCCCTCCCCTTCAAAACTGAACTTCGAGCAATTTTAATGTCTACTAATTTATAATTTTATGGACAGTATAAAATAACCAGATTAAACTGTCTATTAATTCGTGGAGGTGCTAATTGATAGACATCTCGTCCGCAAATCGATTTAGGAGACGATTTTTGTTATGCGACTATTTGGTTATGCCCGTGTTTCTACCAGTCAGCAATCTCTAGATCTCCAGGTGAAGGCACTCAGGAATGAAGGTGTGCGGGCAAACAGAATTTTCACCGATAAGATTTCCGGCGGCCATTTAAACCGAGAAGGCCTTCAAATGCTCCGGCTCAAAGTTGAGGAAGGAGATATCATTTTGGTGAAAAAGCTCGACCGGCTTGGTCGCGACACGGCTGACATGATCCAACTTATAAAAGAATTTGATGATATGGGTGTTGCAATCAGATTTCTGGATGACGGAATCAGCACGGAAGGGACCATGGGCAAAATGGTGGTTACTATCTTATCGGCTGTAGCCCAAGCGGAACGACAACGGATACTTGAGCGTACCAATGAAGGACGGTTGGAAGCCAAGGCCAAGGGTATTAAATTTGGCCGAAAGCCCTCGGTGGATAAAGAGAAAGTCCGCACTCTACGCAGCCAGGGTGTTGGCGCGACGGAGATTGCCAGGCAATTGAATATCGGTCGATCGACGGTCTATAAAGTACTCGAATTGAATCAAACATCGCGGAACGAGCCTGAAATGGGCTGATGATGATTCAATCTGCTGGACTCATAATCCAATAAGGGGTCGCCTTCAGAAAACGAAAAAAATCGTGCGCTAAGCCATGTGATGGCTTCTAAAAGGGGTAACCCCAACAATCGCGCAGTGAGGGACTATTTACACTCCTTTAGCCTTTGACTGCCGCTGGCCGGGTAAAAGCCAATAATCTTTAAATCAAAATTCGCACGATCTCATCGAGTGAGATTATATTTTTTCAATTTGCTATTCAGCGTCGTTCGAGTGATGTTGAGCAGTTTGGCGGCCTCACTCTTGTTGCCCTGGGTGTGTTCCAGAGTTTCGGAAATAGCTTGGCTTTCGATTTCTTCCAGGGATTTACCGCCAAGATCGAAGACAGGGCGGTTCTCGTTACTCGTTTGACTCTCCACCGACATTGATGGTGGAAGATCCTTCTCGGAAAGGTAGGGGCTCACAGCGAGAATCACTGCGCGTTCAATCACATTTTCTAATTCTCTGACATTGCCGGACCACTTGGCTCTTGTCAGCATATCCATAGCCGCAGGGGTAAACCCTTTCAAATCTTTCCGATTTTTTTGTACGTATTTTTGAAGAAAGTGATGTGCCAGAAGAGGGATATCCTCGACACGTTCTCTGAGCGGCGGGATGTGGATATTCATCACATTGAGACGGTAATAGAGGTCTTCGCGAAATTTCCCAACCTTAACGTCCTCCTCAAGATTTCTGTTGGTGGCTGCAATGATGCGTACATCGACATGCAAAACCTCATCGCTTCCCAAACGCTGTATTTCCCTTTCCTGGATGGTGCGCAGAATTTTTGCTTGCATTTGCAAGGGGATTTCCCCCACTTCATCTAAAAAGATTGTGCCCGTATCTGCCTGCATGAAACGTCCGTTTCTTTGCCGGTCCGCTCCGGTAAAGGTCCCTTTTTCGTGACCGAACAACTCGGATTCCAATAAGGTCTCGGTCAGTGCCGCACAATTCACGGTAATCAAGGGGCCTTTGGCGCGTTCACTGTTGACGTGAATCGCTTTAGCGAACATCTCTTTGCCGGTGCCGCTTTCTCCAGTTATCAGAACGGTTGCTTCCGTGGGGGCGACAATGCGAGCCATGTCGAGTACTTTTTTCATTGCAAGGCTCGATCCAATGATCCCGGCAAGAGATGTTTCCGCAGCAATCTTTTCTTTCAGCGAACGGTTTTCCAAGGTAAGCCGTAGATGGTCCATCGCCCGGTCCATAATAAGTTTTAACTCTTCGAAATTCAAAGGTTTGGTCAGATAATCATAGGCGCCCAACTTCATGGCTTCCACGGCCGTGTCTACTGATGAATAGGCCGTCATGATAATAACGGGTATGGCGGGGTTGCATTCTTTAATCTGCCGAAGTGCCTCAATCCCGCCGATATACGTCATGCGAACATCCATCAGGATGAGATCAAATGGTTTTTCCTTCACCATAGCTATGGCATCTTTACCGTCCATGGCGCTTTCCACCTCGTGGCCAAAACTCTTTAAGAGCGTTTTCAGCATGTGCAGGTGGGCCGAATCGTCATCGACGACTAAAATTTTCCCTTTCATAGCCTTGCCTCCTTGGTCAAAGGCAATGCTATGGTTACGGTTGTGCCCATCTCCAGTTTACTGCGAATTCGCACCGTCCCTCCATGATCTTCGATGATTTTGTGGACAATGGCCAACCCCAGGCCGGTCCCGTTTCTTTTTGTGGTAAAATAGGGGTTGAAGATACCAGCCAGATTTTCAGGAGCAATGCCTTCTCCTGTGTCCGTGATATGAAGGAGAAGCAGGTTCTCCTCTTGTTCGGCTGTTAAAATAAGTTCCCCGCCCTCTGGCATTGCTTGGATGGCATTAATAAGAAGGTTAAGGAGCACCTGGGTAATACGGTCGGGATCAATGATCAATTCAGGAAGAGTACCTTTGAATGCTTTTGTGAGATGCACACGGGCAAACTCAGCTTCGTGGCTGACAATACGCAAGGAATGGTCGATCAGTTCCAGGAGGTCAGTTTTCCGCAATTTGAGATCGGAAGGGCGAGCGAATTCCAGCAATTCAGAAATAACCCGATTCACCCGGTCCACTTCTCCTGCCATAATTCCGGCCGCTTTCCGATTTTCACTCCCTTCCTCGAAAAGACTCCCGAAATAGGTGACATACCCCTTGATCGAACTGAGCGGGTTTCTGATCTCATGGGCTATTCCGGCGGCAAGATTACCAATAGCCGCTAGTTTTTCACGTTGGCGTACATTAAGTTCCAGTCGACGTATTTCGGTCAAATCCTGCAAGATGAACATGAAACCGATATATTGGCCGTCCTCACCCACAATATTAGCTGCGCTGATACTCACGGTTGCCGTTGTCCCGTCCGTTCGTACCAAACTACATTCTTTTTCCATCACTGACTTGCCGTTGCCAATGATCTTGTGCAACTGCAGCAAAGGCTTTGGCAGAATGCTCCTTGCAAGTGCATGATTAGATTCTTCCAAGGAGATCGCCAAAAGGGAGCACGCCAATTCATTCATGAACATGATCCTACCATCACCGCTGATCACCACCATGCCGACCGGTATGTTCTTGACGATTTCAGTTGCAAAGGTCCGGATATCCTGCAGCAACCTGCGAGAATTCAAAAAATTTTGTACCCAGAACAGAGAGATCACCCCGGTGATTGCTAAAAGAAGAACCACACCTGCTGTTACCAAGCTGTTCCAGATATCTTTGGTTAGAGCTGTTTCATAAGGTGTGCTATTCATACCAATGATAATGGTTGGTCGATCATTGGGATCCAGGATGCGTTCTTGAGATACGCCTCTGATCCAGCCTGGTACACAGGAGAGGTCATGATGCTCGCCCATCGACCCCATATGACCGGAATGCGGTGAGACAGGAAGAAAATCCCTGTAGACTTCGAATAAAGTCTCCTCATCCTCACCAGCAATCGTGCGCCATTGGGACTCGCCGGTCGGAGCAAACGTGTCGCCCCGTATAAAGGCTTTGGCGATTGTACCTATTAATTTGGCATCACTATGGGCCAAGATAGTTCCGTTTTTATCCACCAAGGCAATAAAGGAAACATCCGAACGGGCCGCAGTTTCTTCCAGGAGTTTTTGCAAGTGCGCCTCATCGCCCATCATCCCCATCATGCCGGTTTGTGTCCCAGCCTCAAAGGACCGGATCAGCACCTCTCCCTTTTCACGTAACAGGTGCTCTATAGAGGCCTTGCCCCGATGATAATTCGTTCCCCCCATAAAGAGGACCACGGCCATGAGCACCAAACTGATCCCGATAATCATCCAGGAGGGTCCATACACCTGGCTTCTCTTCATCCACTGAAAAAACATGTTCCCTCTCTTGCTGTCTCAAAGATGGCTTTGGTGATTGGCATGTTTAAAAATTAGACACACTCCCCGTCTGGACTGATCATAAATTAAACATTAAAAACCTTTCATTCAATTACGTTTTGCGGATTTCAGTAAAGATTGAAATAAAATATAATAATTACAGAATGATAAATAATTAATATTTTTTGGCATGGATACTGCTAAAGGAGGGGTAACCAAAACATTAACCCTCACCAAAGGAGTACGTATCATGAAAAAAATCACATCTGTCACAGCAATGTTGGCCTTGGCCGCTCTCCTCTCTTCCGGTGCATATGCCGCAACCACAACCGAGACGACACCTACAACCAACACGAATCAACAAACATTTTTTGACCAGACGGCTACACTTCGCGCAAACCTTGCGGCGGATCGAGCGGAATTGCAAGCCTTGAACGCGGCAAAGAGTCAGGATACCAAACGGATCAGGACGTTAAGCGAAAATATCAGCAAGTCGGAAGATGAATTGAGAGTACAGGCGCGGAAAAACAATGTTCCGCTCATGGGGCCAGGAAGTATGCATTTGGGAATGAACTGTGATTCCACCGGCATGATGGGAAAGCATATGCAGGGAAAAATGGGTCACGATATGAACGGCACGATGGGTAACCATCACCAAATGTAAACAAGAGATCGTTGGGGGATTGCTGTGAAACAAACTTCACGGCAATCCCTTATAAAAATAATGATGGAAGAGAGGCGCGGCTATGTGGCATCAGGGAATGAGTTGTTTTTCGGGAGTTGGGCATTGGTTCTTTGGCCACGGAATTATAGGCAGTGGCCTGACGTTCATCGTCTTTTTCAGTTTAATCGTTCTTGCTTACAGGCTGTTTCGCTCAAAAGATACCAAAATTCCGGCAGGCCGAGATGAACGAGATTCTCTTCTTATCCTGGAGCAACGGTTGGCAAAAGGAGAAATCAGTGAAGACGAATACCAACGTATCCGAGCAATTTTGAGAGCTCAATGAGCCACCTCGCCTGAGGTGATTAATTACCTGTTTTAAAAAATGAACTCTCCATGTATTCTTTAGGCACCATGGGTCCATGGAAAAAACCTGTGACCCTAGCCAAGGGGGGCAACAATAATTAAAATTTTTTTAAAATGTTCCACTCTTCAAAGACTATAGCTGTCTCGAATAAGAATGATACTTTCCATAACCATAAAGACATCCCTGCCACACAAGAAACTGTTTTTTGCATGGAGGTTGTTTTCCCCCTTTATTGATCAATAAAAAATCTGGCAAAAGAACCATCTTTTCTTGGTGGCGCAAGTAACTGTTTGACCTTTATCCCAATTGTTATCTGTGATCAACTCACTGATACCGATAATACCGCTAAAGGGGGAGTTAAGTGACAAACGCTAAACATCAGCACCAACACGAAGAGCATCATCATTACGGAAAATTGCCTGTGTTTACCGATCCAGTCTGCGGTATGAGCACCGGAGATGCGGGCGTATTTATCCATCATGTTCTCGCAGAACAGGATTACTATTTCTGCAGCGAACATTGCCTTGAAAAATTCAGAAAAAATCCCGAAAAATTTCTTGCAGTAACGTCAGAATTTCCCATTCAGACAAAGAAGCACGAACCGATTGTCGGCAAGAAATACACTTGCCCAATGCATCCGGAAGTCATTCAAGATGGTCCCGGCGCTTGCCCTAAATGCGGTATGGCGCTTGAGTCAATTACTCCGGTCGTTCCTCTCTCCCGCACCGAATACACCTGCCCGATGCATCCCGAAGTTATCCAGGAGACCCCAGGTTCCTGTCCAAAATGTGGTATGGCCCTTGATGAGCGCACCATCAGTCTCGATGAAAATGAAACGAACCCTGAGTACGATTTCATGCGTAAGCGGTTCATCTTCGCTGCTGTACTCACCATACCTCTCGTTATTATTGCTATGCGCGAAATGCTGCCCGGAGGCCATGTCATCGATACATTGGCTTCTGCCAAGACCCTTGGCTGGCTCGAATTGTTACTGGCAACACCGGTGGTGCTGTGGGCCGGTTGGGTCTTTTATGTCCGAGCCTTGCAATCGGTGATCAATAAAAGTCTCAATATGTTTACCCTGATAGGACTGGGGGTCTCGGTCGCCTATTGCTACAGCATCGTTGCCGTTTTTTTCCCCAATATCTTCCCTGACACCATGCGCGGACACGGCGGCGCTGTTGGTTTATATTTCGAAGCTGCGGCAGTGATTGTCACCTTGATTTTGCTGGGCCAGGTTATGGAATTGAAGGCTCGCAACCAGACCGGTGCCGCCATCAAGGCGCTCCTGGGGTTGGCTCCGAAGACGGCACGGAAGATAAACGATGACGGTAGCGAGGTTGATATACCTTTGGAACACGTCGAGGTCGGCGATATATTCCGAATTCGTCCGGGAGAGAAGGTACCGGTAGATGGCCTGGTGATTGACGGCGCAAGCTCGATTGATGAATCAATGATCTCGGGAGAGCCGATACCTGTTCAAAAACAGCTGGGCGACAAAGTGATCGGTGCCACGGTTAACACCACCGGCACACTCAGCATGCGGGCCGAAAAAATAGGGCGCGACACCTTGCTCGCCCAAATCGTCGAAATGGTCGCCTTGGCCCAGCGTTCTCGGGCACCGATTCAGAAGCTGGCCGATACCGTCTCCGGATATTTCGTACCGATTGTCATTGGTATTGCCGTCTTCGCTTTTGGCATCTGGTATTACTTCGGCCCTGATCCGCCCTTGGCCCATGCTGTCATCGTCGCGGTCTCGGTACTGATCATCGCTTGCCCGTGTGCCTTGGGGTTGGCCACACCCATGTCCATTATGGTGGCCACCGGCAAGGGGGCCACCATGGGGGTGTTGTTCAAAAATGCGGAGGCCATCGAGACCATGCGCAAGATTGACACGCTGGTGGTGGACAAGACCGGTACCCTGACCCTGGGCAAGCCGAGACTGACCGGCCTGGTAGTAACGGGCGAGGTGAGCGAGGAAAAACTGCTGCGGCTTGCGGCCAGCCTTGAAAAGGTGAGTGAACATCCCTTGGCGACAGCCATTGTGGAGGGGTGCAAAGAACGGGGTATCAGGCTCAATGAAGTTACAGAATTTGCGTCCCATACCGGCAAGGGTGTTTCCGGCACGGTCGAGGGGAGCAACGTGGCGCTCGGCAACCTGAAACTGATGCAGGATTTCGGCGTGGTTACCGAGGATCTTGCTGTACGGGCCGAAGCCGTGCGCAAGGAGGGGCAGACGGCTATGTTCGTCAGCATTGATGGCAAACTCGCTGGTTTACTGGCGGTATCCGACCCGATCAAGGAAACCACCCCCCAGGCCATTAGGGCATTACATGATGAAGGGCTGCGGGTGGTGATGCTGACCGGCGACAATCGGGTAACCGCCGATGCCGTGGCCGCCAAGCTGGGAATCGATCAGGTCGTGGCTGAAGTTCTGCCCGATGAAAAGGCGGCTGTCATCCAAAGCTTCCAAGATGAAGGATGCATAGTTGCCATGGCCGGTGACGGCATCAACGACGCGCCCGCCTTGGCCCAGGCTCAGGTCGGCATTGCCATGGGCACCGGTACCGACGTCGCCATGGAATCGGCCGGTATCACCTTGGTCAAGGGCGACCTGACCGGTATCGTCCGGGCGAGGAAACTCTCCCGCGCTACCATGGCAAACATCAAACAAAATCTCTTTTTCGCCTTTGTTTATAACTCGCTGGGTGTACCGGTGGCCGCCGGGGTGCTGTACCCATTCCTCGGCATCCTGTTGTCGCCGATGATTGCGGCAGGGGCCATGAGCCTCTCCTCGGTCTCTGTAGTCAGCAATGCCTTGAGGTTGCGGCGCGTCAAGATTACCTGATGTAAAGATCGTTTGGCCAGGGGGAAAGAACCCCTTTATTCAACAACCACTGCACAAAAGGAGAACGAAAATGAAAAAACTGATTTTGGCCGCTTCCCTGTTATCGATGCTGATTTTTGCCGGGTCTGCTTTGGCTGTGGAGGAGCATCATCCCGAAAAGAAAGACGCACCGGCTGCGACTCAGATGAGCGCGGACCAGATGGATACCCAGACAAAAAAGATGGAGGAGATGCGGAAAAAGATCGAGATGGAAAAAGACCCAGCGGCGCGAAAGGCTCTCATGCAAGAGCAGATGCAGATGATGAATACTTGCATGAAAATGATGGGAGGCCAGGGCATGATGGGTGGGAAGGGTATGATGGGTGACAAAGGCATGATGGGAGGCCAGGGCATGCCTATGGATGAGCGCATGGGCATGATGGAGAAGAAAATGAATATGATGCAGGAAATGATGAATGGCATGATGATGCAACAGGAAACGAAAACGAAGTAATCTCATTTCCACGGCTGCGCATCCGCCCCTGGTGGGACTGGGCCAATTTCCTGCCAGGGGCGATTTCTATGCCGATTGCACCATCTGCCGGAAACAAAAAATGAGCTCTTTTCGCCGTCAAGGAACAGGGGGCATGAGTCTTTCAGAGGGCAATAGCGTAGTCGGTTCAACCTTTACCGAGAGGCAAGACCATGGCGAACAAGGAATTTTTATCGGATTTACTGAGAATTCTTTCAGGGCCGCGCTTGGCTTTTCTGGCTTTTGTTGCGGCAGGCGGCTATTTTCTCTGGACAGAGCATCGGGCGCACCTCCTGGCCGCTCTGCCGTACTTGGTTCTACTGTTATGCCCGTTGATGCATATCTTCATGCATCACGGACATTCCGGTCATCATCAAGGCGAGCATGGGCCTCAGCATGAAATTCCATCGGCAAAGGGGGAATAAAGGATGAACGAGACAGCCCCTGCCTACGGATTATGGTCCCTGGTCATCATCAACTCAGCCATCTTCATTTTCTTCGCTTTCAGTTTCATCAAGCCGAAAACCAAGCTCGACTGGCGCTCGCTGGGTGCTTTTTCCGCCTTTATTATCGCTCTTTTTGTCGAGATGTACGGGTTTCCCCTGACCATCTACTTTCTCTCCGGCTGGCTGCAATCCAAGTTTCCGCAATCCGATATTTTTACCCATGGCGGCGGGCACCTTTGGTATACCTTGTTCGGCTTCAAAGGGGATCCGCATACTAACCCCATTCATCTGCTGAGCAATGTCATGATTTTCGCGGGCTTTTACCTTACCTATCGGTCCTGGCTGGTGTTACACGCCGCACAGCAAGAAGGGAAACTCGCCGCCACCGGCCCCTACAGTCTGGTGCGTCACCCGCAGTATGACGGTTTTATCCTGGTGATGCTCGGCTTCCTGCTCATGTGGCCGACCTTGTTGACCCTGCTGATGTTTCCGATATTGCTGGTCGTTTATATCAGGCTGGCTAAACAGGAGGAAAAGCTGGTTCGCCAGGAATTTGGCAGTGCGTATGACGAATACGCGAAGGATGTACCGGCTTTTCTGCCGAGTTGGAAAAAAAGAAAGGCAACACTGCCTGAACAGGACTCATTGTAGAAATGCGGGAATAGGAAATCAATTTTCACCATCCAAGGATGCCATGAAACCCAATAGTGTTGCGAGGTGGTTCGGAATTTTTCTTGCTTTCTTTGTGTCCCTGCTTGCGGCAAATCCATTCTCCCTGTCGATTATCCGGGCGCAACCCCTTCAGGAGTCAGTGAGCGCCACTCAGCAATCAGTCGGATTTGCCCCTCCTGATTTATCGTATTTCTCAGTATTTGGCCAATACCAAAGGTATCAGGAGGAGGCTGTCGCCTCTTGGCCGGAAGCCAACGCGAACGTCGGCCGAATTGGCGGGTGGCGTTTCTACGCGGAAGAGGCATCGCAACTGGATTCCCCGGAGCAGCCTCTGACCTCCCCACTTCCTGATGACTCAAACAAACACACGGATCACGGGGGCAAACCATGAATCCTAGCCGCCTGTTTGCAAACAAGATTCTCCCTGCCTGTCTGCTCTTGACGTTATTTTTATCCGGCTGCGCCAGGGTTAATTTTGAGGATTCCCTTGCCAAAACCAATCAAGCGGCATCCGCCTTCACCGAAGGACATCTGTCCCTGGCCCAAACGGACGAGCAACGCGCTGCCATGGCAAAGACAGCGGAAGAACTGCTTGCCCAACCCTTGAGCCAAAAAGACGCGGTTCATCTCGCCCTTATCAATAGTCCGGCTCTGCAAGCCCTGCTGGCGCAGAATTGGTCGAATGCTGCTAATGCGGCACAAACCGGGCGCATTGCCAATCCGCTCTTTATTTTTGAGCGGACGAGCCTAGCAGACGAAGTCGAATTTGAACGATTGATAGCGTTTGGCCTGCTCGACATATTGACCTTGCCGCTCCGTTATACTGCGGCTCAACGCCGTATCGAGCAGTCTCAGGTGCGTCTCACTATCGAAGTGGTGGCTCAGATCACCCGGGTGCGACAGGCTTGGGTGAAAGCGGTCGCTGGGCAGCAAAATCTGAACTATGCCAAACAGGTGAATGAGGTCGGCGAGATCAGTGCCGAGATCGCGCGCCGCATGCAGAAGGTCGGCAACTTCAACAGACTGCAACGGGCACGCCAACAGGCATTCTATGCCGATGCGGCCACCCAATGGGCCGTGGCACAACAATCCGCCGTCTCAACTCGCGAAGAGTTGGTCCGCTTGCTGGGGCTCTCCGATGACCAAGAAAAAAAGCTCAAGCTGCCGGACAGGTTGCCGGATTTACCTGAAACCCCAAGAAGTCCCAAGGAAGTAAGTAAAGCTGCTCAAACAGGACGCCTCGACATTCAACTGGCACAGGCCAACTACCATGCCTCCGCTAAGGCACAAGGCTTGACCCGTATCACCAGCCTGACCGATATTGAACTCGGCCTGCGTTACGATACGGTGTTTGACGATGCCGCCGGCACCCATACCAATCGCAAAGGGTATGAAATCAGCGTGCGCCTGCCCGTTTTCGACTGGGGGGATATGCATCGCGACGCCATGAATGCCCAGACCCTGACGGCAGCCAACCAACTGGAGGCCACGGTGCGTGCGGCGGGCTCCAACCTGCGCGAGACCTACGCCGCCTACCGCACTGCGTATGATGTGTCCAAACATTACCGCGACGAGGTCTTGCCGGTGCGCAGGGTGATTTCCGAAGAAAACGTCCTGCGATACAACGGCATGTTGATTGGGGTTTTTGAATTGCTGGCCGATACTCGCGATCAAGTGAATACCGTTATCGCGGCTATAACTGTGCAGCAGGATTTCTGGTTGGCGAATGCAGCCCTGCAGACGGCTTTGATGGGCAATCCTATGAAGATTGAGGTGGGCAGACAAGTGGGGAAAGGAAGCGCAAGCGCTGAATTACCGCATTAACCAACTGGTCGGGGGTCATTTGAGACCGGAAAACTTTTGGGCATCACGAGCAGGGGAATAGCCGATGACAACGAGAAGGGCCTTTTTGAAAGCCGCGGGGTTGGCTGGTGGAGCGGTGGCGGCAGCGCTGGTCAATCGCGCAGCTTTGGCTGCCTTGCCAGAGCCTGTGCTCCAAACGCAGCCTGACACCAAGCCGCCGCTGTTTCCTGTTACCGGTCGTCCATACAAACCGGTGGTAACGCTCAACGGCTGGACCTTGCCGTGGCGCATGAACAACGGCGTTAAAGAATTTCACCTGGTCGCTGAGCCGGTGGTGCGGGAAATGGCCCCGGGATTCAAGGCCCATCTCTGGGGGTATAACGGCCAGAGTCCCGGTCCGACCATTGAGGTGGTGGAAGGTGACCGTGTGCGTGTGTTCGTCACCAACCGACTGCCGGAACATACCAGTATTCATTGGCATGGCCAGAGGCTCCCCAATGGTATGGATGGCGTTTCCGGCCTGACGCAACCTGCCATCCGGCCGGGGAAGACTTTTGTTTATGAATTTGTCGCCCGTCGCCCCGGCACCTTCATGTATCATCCCCACGCCGATGAAATGACCCAAATGGCCATGGGCATGATGGGATCCTGGGTGACCCACCCCAAAGAAGAGCATCCGCTGATCGAGGAGGTAGATCGCGACTTCGTGTTTCTCCTCAACGCCTACGACATTGAGCCGGGAAGCTATACGCCCAAGATTATGACCATGCTCGACTTCAATCTCTGGAGTTGGAACAGCCGCATCTTTCCGGGGATTGACTCGTTGAATGTCCGTCTGGGCGACAAAGTTCGCATCCGCATCGGCAATTTGACGATGACGAATCATCCGATCCATCTCCATGGGCATGAGTTTCAGGTGACAGGCACCGATGGTGGCCCTGTACCCCTTGTGGCCCGTTGGCCCGAGGTGACCGTCGATGTCGCTGTGGGCCAGATGCGACAGATCGAGTTTAGCGCTGAGGAGGAAGGCGATTGGGCCATTCATTGCCATAAGAGTCACCACACCATGAACGCCATGGGACACAACGTGCCGACCATGATCGGCGTCGATCATAGAGGGTTGACCAAGAAAATTACCGGGCTTATTCCGGATTACATGGTGATGGGAGAGCGGGGCATGGCGGACATGACCGAAATGGAAATGCCGATCCCGGACAATACCGCCCCGATGATGACCGGAGAAGGCCCCTTCGGTTCGGTCGAGATGGGAGGGATGTTCAGTGTTGTCAAGATCCGGCAAGACCAGCAACCCAATGATTACAAAAATCCCGGATGGTTTAATCAGCCCAAAGGCACAAGGGCCTTCGAATACAAGCATACATTGCAGGAACCACCCCGTTCTCGATCCGGAGGGAGGCACTCCATGCCGCGTGTCCAGAAACCCGTTACCCCTGTCGAGGTGCAGGTTCGTAAGCCCGTGCGACATGCAGACCATTGATCCTTTGTCGAGGAGGTAGTCATCATGATCTCGAAAAAGAGTATGGGCCTCATTTTCTGCGGCCTGGTTGCGATATCTGGTCCTGCACTTGCCAACGGCACCGGATCGGCGAGGCATGGCCATGGCGATGAAGCAATTGGTCTGCCGGGCCGAGCTTCTCAGGTCAATCGAACCGTAACGATCGAGATGGACGATGAGATGCGCTTCATCCCTTCCCGTCTCAAAGTCAAACAGGGCGAGACCATACGATTCGTCGTAAAGAACTCGGGAAAAATGGAGCACGAGTTTGTTTTGGGAACCGATGAGGAACTCAAAAAACACAATGAACTGATGGAAAAATTCCCAGAGATGGAACATGCCGGCGCCAACATGATCCGAGTCGATCCAGGGAAAACAGGTGAGGTTCTTTGGCGTTTTACTAAGACGGGTGAGGTCGGTTTCGCCTGCCTGTTAGCAGGGCATTTTGATGCCGGCATGAAAGGAGCGATTAAGGTGTTCCCGGAGAGCAAGTCGGACTATGGTTCAAAGAGCGACAGCCGTGTCAACACCGATCATTAAACGGTCTTTGTTAAAAGAAGAGGTAAATCATGAAGATCTTCAGAAGGATATCGATTATCGCTGTTTTTGCTTTACCATTCGTAATGTCTGCATATGTACTGGCACAGACAGCAACAAAAAACAGTGTACCTATTGAAGCAACGGTGAGCAAACCATCTGACACAAGTTACGGAGAGGTCCGTAAGATAGATAAGGAAGCAGGTAAATTAACTCTCAGGCATGGAAAAATTGAAAATCTTGACATGCCTCCAATGACCATGGTTTTCAGGGTGAACGACAAGAGCATGTTGGATAAAATAAAAGTAGGTGACAATGTGAAATTCAAAGCCATAAAGGATAACGGCAAACTTACCGTCACGGATATCAAAGTTGACAATAAATAGCAATCGAGTTGATGTGCTATTAAATTACAGTTAATCTTTTTGTCTGGAGAAGGCGTGTTTTTTTAACAAAAATTTAAGATTACGAACTAATTATTTTCACCGGTTCAGGCTCGTGTTTCTCTAATGGAAATCCTTAGCGTACGTTTTCGTTCCATTGGACTTCACACCCCCCTACCTGCACAAAGATTTGCTGCTACCATGGCCCCTGCTTCAAATGCAATTCGGGGCAGACTATGCCCAAGACGTGGAAGGGCAATACAACTTCAAACGGAAATTCCTGTCGCGCCTGAAAGACGTTCTGGTGGTCTATGACAAGGCGCGGGTGTTTGATG
>JAQUEZ010000014.1 GCA_028684915.1 Desulfobulbus sp. | reverse complement strand
GCGCAGTCCTCAAGTTTCCTGGACAAGGCGATGGCCTGGAAATACTCCCGGTTCCTCAGGTTCCATTCCCGGCATTTTTTCGCGTGCCACAACCGCTGGCACTCTGGATTGCCGCAGGTTTGCTGGCGATCACCGAGCCTGGGATTGGCCGTGTACCACTTCCGACATATACGACATGGACGCTTTCGATTCCGGAGTTGTTCGCTCACCTTCCCTCCCTGATGGTTCATCTCTCTCCAGGGAATCGGTAAAGAAAGCGATCGAAGGTCAACAGAAAAAGGTGGGTCTGGAAAAAATGAAGATTATGGATGGGAAAAAACGATGAGGTGGGTCAGTTAATCGGTGCTGGGTGGGTCAATAGTTGATCGGCGGTGACAAAACCTTCGTACTGATCAGCACGAGGATCTACTCCGTTTTATAGCGAAAGGTGTGCGCCAATGCCATGAATTGGCAAAAAATAGTAATTTTATAGGATTTGAAAATTTACCAATAGCCCACGCAAATGTTTCTTTACTTACAAAAGTGCTGACAAATTGACCTGCGTGTTGTCGACATTTTTGACCGTATCATACGGGGATAAAACTCCGATTTGTATATAAAAACCTGATATTAAATAATAAAATAATTTATATTTATTCTGGCTCTACGATTGCTTGACCATTGTTATATTGTAAACTATATAACGACTTGCTCGGACATTCGATAGTTAGCCACCCGGACAGCCTCAATGCTTTTTTCATCTTTTAGGCCTAGAAGAGGTTGGATAACTTTGGCCTGAATTCGAGACAACGGGATGTCTGAATCGAGTTAATCTTGTCGTACTCACAATGCAATAGCGATATTTTTTTCAATTTTTACTTTACCCGCGGCTTTTGCGCACGAAACCAGGTTTGACGCACAGGGCAAATGGCAACGTCGCAACTTTGTGCAATGCCGATAGAGTCACTCCTTATTTTTTTGCCGTTCGCTATTCAATAAGCCAATAACGTAAGTGGGCCTTTGCCGCTTGCGTGCGATGCTGAAAAACAACTTTTATGAATCATAATATATTGATTTTGGATATTTTCCCCATTCGTTATTCTAAAACGAGATAACGAATGGGGGATGCAGATGGTAATCGACATACAGGTATCACGGGACTGATGCATGCGATCTTGAGTTTTTCACACCCTATCAATCTGCCGAACCAAAGGGAAAATAAAAGCGGCATTTCCTGAACACTGCCGGAGCTTCATTTTATAGAGCAAGGATGCGTCGTCTCCAGGATCAATTCTATGCACGGGAAGATTGGCCGGTAAGCGGCCAATCATGCTGAAGGGTGCAGAGATGCATCAGCTATTCGCAACCCGCAGGCTCTGTGACTAATTACCTCGACGACATAGAGCTTCCGCATATTGCACAGATACCCAGAATATTAGTTGGTCGTTCCGAAGTGGGGGCGCTGAAAAATCTATGCAGGGCTTCTGGACTGATACCTGATTGAGGTGGGTGAAGTGTGCTATTTCACCTGATTGACTAATTTTTTTCGATAGTAGGAAGAATGAGAGAGAAAAAAAATACCTGTAAAACAACCATGGCCATTGTGATGGTGTGTGCTGGCACGTTGATTGAGCCCTGTCATAATATTTGGGCTGCAAACGGAACAACAGAAGTTAATGGCGCCCAGAAAACGCATTACCAGCAGATCCTCGAAGGCGATACAGTGATGCTTCCTTCGTTGTTTATTGAAGAGCAAGCGATCGAGACCGGTGTTGATGTGGTCAATAAAAATGGCCTTGATATCTATGGCGGGGCGGCGCAACTTAACCCCTACACTGCCATTTCGATGTTGCCCGGTGTCGACATCAGATCCGGCGACGGCTACGGCATGTTGATATCTCATCGCATCAGAGGAAAGGCTGATAGGAATATTGGTGAGACCATGGAAGGATTGCCCCTCAAAGGGATTGGTCCCGGTGGTGGCCTGAGCACTATGATGGATATGGAAAATCTTGAATCGATCACGGTCGAAAAGGGTGCGGTCGACGTGGATAGCGGGCTGGGTTACGGTAGCGATAACGGCATGGTCGACATGCATATCCTCCAGCCGAAGGAAAATATCGGAATAATAGCCAAGCAGGGTTTTGGTAGCGAAGATTTCCTGCGCAGTTTTTTGCGTGTCGATACCGGAACTATTAATGACATCGCAAAATTTTTCATCTCCGCCTCGTATACCGACGCGGAAAAGTGGAAAGGGGCGGGCGATTCACCAGATGGCAGGAAAAACGCCGCCTTCGGCTTGGCAAGCCCGGATGCTCACGATGTCAAGTGGAGTATCGACGGCGTCTACAACAAGCAGAAAAGCTACGATTACAGGTCGTTGACTTATGACCAGTCGCAGAACCTGTCTCGATATCACGACTACGATTACAACGAGAGGCTCACGGGGATTCCATCTCTGGATTCTGCCTACTACGGCTACAATTACGCCGATTTTACCACCTCGGCCCTGTTGGGCAAGTTGCAGGTGCCAGTATCGTTGATGGGCAAAGGCATGTTGACTTTCAAGCCCTATTTTCTGCATGACGAGGGAAACAGCTATTCCGGCAAAGGGGCGACGGTGACCGATTGGCTGGTCGAGCACGACACCTTTGGCGGCGTGTTCGAATATGAGCAAAAGATAGGCATTGCCGATGTCAAGATGGGTTACTGGTACGGTGAAGACGAACCTCCGGGCCCCCCGACCTCACGCAAGACTCGCACTATTAACGCCGATGGCACCCTCTCTTTCACGTCCTGGGAAAGGTTGGTTGGGGTGGCGGATAATACCCATTTCAACAGCCCTTTCCTCAGTTCGGAATTTCAGTTCGGACGTTTCAGTATCAATACCGGCGTCCGATATCTGTGGTGGACTACGCCGAGTCTCACCTTCTATGACGCTACGGGCATCGGCGATGTTAGCTACAAACAGGCACTTTCCCAGGCCACCACCGAATATTTTAACGTGAATGGTGATGCATACGGCGTCTTTCTGCCCAAGGTAGGCGGCAATTACAGCATAAACGATACGGTGTCGCTGAGGGCTTCGTACGGCAGAAACTACAACACGCCACAGTACAGTATCGGCAGCTCCCTCCTCAGCTACTACAAAAAAGGCAAAACCGAGGCAGAGCTGCAAGATATATGGGCCAATAAGATCAAACCCGAAGAATCGGACAATTTCGATATCGGCATGAAGGTGGATCTAGGCAGATTTTCGTGGGATACAGACCTCTTCTATTCGCTGATGAAGAATACGGCCGGCACCTATTATGACAATTATCTAGGCGAGGCGTACAACCAAAATGCCGGTGAGTCGCAGGCCTACGGTATAGAAATGGCATTTGGTTATCAGATACTCGATGGGCTTAAGGCCAATCTGGCGCTGACCTATAACCGCAACGAGTTTACAGAAGATTTTTTTACGGCGGATGGCGCCACGATCATCAACGCAAAAGGAAATCAGATTCCTGAACGGCCTGAATTCATGGCGAATATGTCGCTGCTTTGGGAGGTTGGTGATTTTTCCATCTGTCCGATGGTGAAGTACGTGGGACCTCGTTATGCCGATGTTGAAAACAAATACAAGATGGATGATTTCTTCTTGGTCGACATGGATATTACCTGGAAGCTTGTTAACAAGAAAAATCATGATGTAACCCTGAAGCTTGGGATGACTAATCTTTTGGATGAGGAATATATCGCGACCTCTTCAGCCGGTGATCAGACCACGGAGATTTCCGGTCTGTCTTTTACTGTTGGTGCGCCGAGAACAATTTTTGCTTCAATACAGTTCGAAATGTAAGCGGTGTGGCAATGATTTTTCTTAGAAATGCGGTGAGAGCGGTGCTCCTGTTTGTGGCTGCATTATGCCTCCAGATTTTTTGCCCGGATGGTTCCTGCGCGTATGCGACAACAGCTGCGGCGGTGATCGACAGAAGCGGGACAGAGGTCGTTTTACCGGCGTGCAGGGATCGGATTCTGGTCACCTGTTACGGAGGGGCGAGCCATGAAATTGCAATGCTGGGCGGAGCCGGAAGAATTGTTGGGCACCCCCCAATGGAAAGGTTTCCCCTGCTGCTCAAGATGTACCCCGAACTTATTGGCAAGCCGGACGCGGGTTCGTTTGAAAATGTCAACATCGAGTTTTTAATGACGCTGAAACCCGATCTGGTGGTGGCGAGTATAACCTCGGTGAACGTTAACGAAAGAATAAAAAAGTTATCGATCCCGGTGGTGACGGTCGGCACAGGGCGGACCAACGTCGAACTGTTGCTCAAGGAATTCGCCATGATGGGGGAAGTGCTCGGTGCAGAAGACCGTGCTGGCGAACTTGTAGCCTTCTGGCGCGAAAAGCTTGCTCTGATACGGCAGCGCACCGCGCACCTGGCAAGTGAAAACCGTAAAACGGTTTACTACTGTTCGGCGGGATCACCCCTGAAAACTGAGGGAAGTATCGGTTGGGGAGAGAGTTTTATCAATGCTGCCGGTGGAAACAATGTTTCCACGGTGATGAAGATAAGCGGATTGGTGACGGCGGAACAGTTGATGCTGTGGAACCCAGATGTGATCGTGACGGGCATTCACAAAATTGGTTCTCCGGGCGACAGGATGGGAGAAATTAGGAAATTATCGGCGCTTACGGCTGTGAGGAACAGCGGTGTCCATTATTGCCCAATCGGGGCCTTCTGGTGGGATAGACCGTCACCTGAGGCGGTTTTAGGTATTCTATGGCTGGCGCAAATTCTCTATCCCGACTTGTTTGCCGATGTTGATATGCGATACGAAACCAAGGAATTTTATCATAAATTTTATGGCTATAGCTTGACCGATTCGGAATACGATTCGTTTGCCAAATAGATGAGTACAAAAAAAATATCCCGTCTGCGGATAAAAACGGGGTGCATGATGATCATTGATCGATTCGTGAAAAAACAAAATTTATGAAATATCGTGCCGCAAATACAGTATGTTACGAAGCTTAAAACGTCGTTCTCGAGGCTTTTTACGAGAACGACAATATGTATAACCCAAATATCAAGGAGGAGGGGCCAGTGACGTTGTTGAACGAAGCCGTACGATTGATCATGGAAAATGTTGCGGTGATGGATGAAGAGATTCGGCCACTGCCGCGTTGCCTGGGCCAAGTGTTGGCCGAGGATATCTATTCGCAACTCACTTTACCGATGTCACCCATTGGCGCGCCGGACGGTTATGCCCTGCGTGCAGAGGATATTACCGGGGCCACCCCTGACAATCCGGTATTGCTCCGCATTGTCGGTACCTCTAGGGCGGGGCGTCCGGCACGGCGCCGGGTAGAGCCGAAAACGGCAATACGCATAATGACGGGTTCGGTGCTGCCAGATGGCGCCGATTGCGTGATCCGTTTTGAGGATACCGATGAGCCGGCCGATAAAAATGGGCCGAATCTTAACTATCCGAAAGAAGTCAATATTTTCAAAGGAATCAGTGCTGGAGATGGCGTTCGTCCACGGGGAAGCGTCATCAGGGAGGGTGATTTGTTGCTGGCCAAAGGCACGCTGATTGCGCCGCACCATATCTCTTCATTGGCGTCCATCGGGCTTGCCAGCCTGAAGGTGATACGCCGGCCGGTGATTGCGGTCATCCCCACCGGTGATGAACTGATGCAACGCGGGCGACCTCTTGCTTTTGGCAAGGTGTACGATAGCAATGGGCCGGCAATTGTCGCCTATGTGCAGCAGTACGGCGGCATCGCCAAGCATCTAGGCATTGCACGTGACAAGGAAGGTGCGCTTGATGGCAAACTTGATCGTGCGCTCAATGTCGACGCCATTATTACCAGCGGCGGCGTTTCAAAAGGCGATTACGACCTGGTGCGTCTGGTATTGGCAAAACGCGGGCATATCATTTTTTCCCGCGTCAAAATGGGTCCGGGCGCGTCGGTTGCCTTTTCAATGATCAATAAGCCAGAGAACCAGGGGGCTGGATCCGGCATGATTCCGGTTTTTTCGTTGTCAGGACCACCGGTCGGTTGCCTGGTCAATTTGGAAACCCTTTTGCGTCCGGCATTGTTGAAGATGCGGGGACTGAACCAACTCAAACACCCGACAGTTACGGCGGCCGCAACCCAAGAACTGCCGCGGAAAATGCCATTCTCCTTTGCCCGCTATTCCAATCTTCAGCCTTGCGATGGCGGCTATGGCGTTGATCTCAACAGTTCGGCTCCGATGGGGGATCTTGCCTCCGTTGCCAATGCCAACGCGCTTACCATCGTCTCCGGTAACAATTCGGTGAAGGAAGGCGAAACTATAGAGGTGCTGCCTTTCGACTGGTGGCGATATCAATGAAAACACTTTAATTGGAGAACTTATGATTGCAGAAAATGCAAACTTGATGCGTCTGGAGGTACCACCGGGCATTGAACAGTTGAATCAGTATACGGAAGGATACCAGAAATACACAATCCTTGAAGCTGCGATGAATTTGGGCGTATTCGCCTATCTTGCGGAACACGGTCCCTGTGATCGTGAAAAGATTACCACAGGTTGTTCCATACAGGGGATGTTGATGCGTCCATTTTTGGCCTGTCTGGTCGACATGGATCTGTTGACCCTGGATGGGGACTTGTACACCAACAGTCCGATCACCAAAAATTTCCTGCTTACCAGCAGTCCATTTTATCAGGGAGAGTGGCTCGGGAATATCAAGAAGAGTTCGCAGTGGAGCGACCTGAGCGCCGCGCTCAAGGGAACGGAACGCAAGAAAACCGACCCCGGCGCGGGCAATGGCCCTAGCACGTCGTTTATCGATGCACTTGGGCAGCGCGCCTTGCGCGGTGAGTTACAGGCGGTGGTGGAAAAAATATCTGCATGGCAGGGATTTCCCTCAGCCAGAAAAATGCTTGATATCGGTGGCGGACATGGTTTGTACGCCATTGCCCTCTGCCAGGAGAATCCTGGTCTGCAGGCCACGGTTATTGATAGACCGGGCGTGCTTGAAGTCACAGAGCGGAATGTAGCTCATTTTCTCATGCAGGACAGATTTACTTTGATGGAAGGGGATGTTTGCGCGGGGAATTTTGGCAAGGGGTACGATATCATCCTGATTTCGCATCTTCTTTATAAATTTCGTAAAAATCTCGAACCCATTTTCGAAACGGTCCAGGCATGTCTTAACCCGGGTGGGTTACTGGTGACCAATCACTGGTTTTGTGCAAGCGGGTGCGTCCCAGAAAAAAATTCCGTGACTGAATTGTCCAAAGCCCTGCAGAGTTTCGGCCATCCTCTTTGCCACGAAAATGAGTTCTTCCGGCTCCTTGAGGCCAACGGCATGGGGCCACTTGCAGCGCAGGTTGTGCCGACACCCTTTGGTCCGTCGCGGTTGATTATGGCCGTTAAAGGGGATGGACGGGAATTGGTCAAAGATAAGCAGCAAAGCTGTTCCTGTTGCAGTTGTTAAAACGAGAAAATGGAAAAGACAAGATGACAAAGGCGATACAGATGGAAGATGAAATTTTACAGGAAACGGTGGCGCGGATTGGCCTTATTCTTGGTGATGAGCTGGAAACTCTGACAGTGGAAAGAGCGGTCATCGGAATTTTTTTTACCGGCGTTAAACTGTCCAACGGCATGGGAGGTATCTGTTTTACACCAATTAAGATGATTCCCCAGGCGGTGTGCTGTCCCAGTTCGGCGCGTGCCATGCCCCATTCAGGCAAATTAGCCGGAGAGCGCGTGGGGGCGTATATCGACCGGTTGGCGAACGGGGGTCCGTTACAGCGGGCTTTGAGCATTGCTGTGTTGAATGCCCTGTCGGCAACCTGCTGGCAGAAGCAGCCTCCGCAGGATTATCAGCTCAAACTCGGCATCGATCCGGTGGATGAAACGTCAATTCCCCCTGAAGCCGTGGTGGTGGTGATTGGTGCGTTGGTACCGTATATCAAAATGCTGAAACAACGCGGCAATTCATTCTACATTCTTGAAATGGATCCGCGTACACTGAAGGAAGAGGAGATGCGCTATTACTGTCCACCGGAGAAAGCTGACGCCTGCCTTGCCGAGGCCGATCTGGTCATCATAACCGGTACTACCTTACTGACCAATACCCTGGAGGGTATTCTGGCCTGTATGAAGAAAGGGGCTCGGGCCATTTTGGTTGGTCCTACTGCAAGCATGTTGCCGGATAGTTTTTATGCGCGGGGGGTTGAGTCCATAGGCGGCATCATGGTTACCAATGCCGATTTATTACTGGACACCCTTGCCGAAGCTGGTTCCGGCTATCATTTTTACGGCAAATCGGCGGAACGCCTGGTTATTGAACACTGCCTACCTCAGCAATGAGAAGCCTCGCAAAATTTCGTGACTCTAGTTAGTGACTGAACGAAAACCGAAAAAGAAACGAACAAATAGCAAGATGCCCATCGGTTTCAATGTGAAGATTCTTGCGGTGACCAAGTGGCTTAAGTCATCTTTCAGAAAATTAAGGTGATACTATGGCAAAGCACTGTTTTGTGGTACTCCAATCAAAAAATCTTCATTTTTTAAAATTTTAGTTTTTCAATATAATTCTAGAAAGATAACTTGAGAAAATAAGTTTTCGTTCGAGCACTAGTTAGATAAATTCATCTTCTTTCGGAATTACTATTCGCCTGTCTATTTATTCAGTTCTGTAAAGCCCCGTCCTTTGGGCGGGTTTTAGCCGCCGTTTATTTATGTTCCCAGTCCCGCCAGCAGGCCCGAATAGGTGAAATAATAAATCCGATTCAAACGCCTGACATAAAACAGCTTCTTTATCTATTTGGAACTAAAAAGGATTCGTCCCATGAAAACCCTCCCGATTCCGAGAAGGCCTTCATGGGATATGCGAACAAGGTGGAATACTACTCAGAAAGCCGTTTTGAGATCCGCTTGTAGGTCTCTTTCAACTCTTCGCCAATAATTTTGGCCTTGGAGATATAGTCCTCTGAAGTGTCCACCGCATCATCGGCAATCTCGGCCGCTTTATCCTTGAGCTGGTTCCATTTCTGCTCTGCTGCAGTGAACTCTTCCTTGGCATCCATGGAAGCAAGATGCGCTTTCAGTTTGATTTGGTCTCTTTCGGTTTTAAGCCGGTCTACCAGGTTTCCGAACTCTTCTTTGATATCCATCGTGCCCTCTTTTTATTTTGAAAAACGGGTTCATTCCCAAGGAGCACTCTTACCTTCGGTGAGAGTAATCGCCGTATGCAAAAAAACTGCGTGTCATTGATAGAATATAATCACAAACAAACTCCCTGCATGGCAATTAACATGATGTTACCCGAGACTACTCTTTTGGGACGAAATTGCGGCCCGCCACGTTGCGTTGGTGGCCTGGGATTCACTGCTGGGGGCCCTCTTGTGCGTGTTCCGGAAAAAGGTGGGGACTAATTCCGTTGTAAGATGGGCCACAAATTCCGGAGCAATGTGGGCCAGGAGTCGGAGCGACGCGACGCTGGTTTCAACGGGAAGGTTGCTTTTGTTCTTTAAGTAAGTATACTGGTCTACCTACCCAGCGAACCATCAGGAGAAAACGAGTGACAGAAATATCTTCAGGTACAGAAACAGCCTACGACAGACTGTTGAATGCCGCCCGAGTCCTCTTTTATAACAACGGTATCCACCGAACCGGTATTGATGCCCTTGTGAATCGTGCCGGTGTCGCCAAAAAAAGTCTCTATAACAATTTTCGATCGAAAGATGCGTTGGTCCTTGCCTATCTGGAAGTGCGCCACGAGGAATGGCTGACCTTCTATCGAGCGCGTGAGCGTGATGCCGTCACCCCGCGTGATAGGGTGATTGCCGCGTTTACTGCCTACGCCGATCATGCCGAATTTGCTTACGAGCAGGGTTTCAGGGGGTGCGGGCTGCTCAACGCCGCTGCGGAGTTTCCCGCAGGCACGCCAGGACGTGAGGTTGTGCGCAGGCATAAAGAAGAAATCGAAGACATACTGGCCGGACACCTGGCCGCCATCATTACCAACGACCCTGCGCGGGTTCGCGCAGTTGCCCGACATCTCTCCTTTCTGCTCGAAGGTAGCATTACACGTGCCGGCCTAGAGGGAAACAGCGATTGTGTTGTACAGGCAAGTCACATGGCTGAAGAATTGCTGGAGGCATTTTGAACTCAACCGATGTTAGGCGCCTGACTGGTATGGCTGGCGTGTTTATCGCGTCAATGCTTTGGGGCACGACAGGCACTGCGGCCACATTCGCACCGGAACTCAGCCCGCTCGCCATTGGTGCCGTGGCTATGGGTATTGGCGGCCTTTTACAGGGACTGATTGCTGCTGGAGCCATTTTGCATCAGCGTCGGCAGATAGCGAACCACTTGCCGTATCTGCTGACCGGAGGGCTAGCAGTGGCCGTGTACCCGCTGGCGTTTTACACCTCCATGCGCTTTGCCGGCGTGGCAATTGGCACCGTTATTTCAATAGGCTCCGCCCCTTTGTTATCCGCTCTGATTGAATATCGGCTGGACGGCGGGCTTCGGTTGTCACGCAAATGGATGTGTGGTGCAACCCTCGGTGTTTCTGGCATTGTCCTGCTCGGTCTGGCTGAAAGCAGCGCCAAGCAGGTGGGAACCGGAGACCATGCCACAGCCGGCATACTACTGGCCCTCGTGGCAGGCTTTACTTACGCCTTTTATTCCTGGTCAGCCCGCCGTCTTATGCAGGAAAAAATAGCTCCTCGGGCCGTTATGGGGGTGACATTCAGCGCTGGCGGTGTGTTGCTGATGCCGGTTTTACTGATGACCGGGGCTCCGCTGCTGCACTCTTGGACAAATGCCGCTGTCGGCATGTATATGGCCCTCGTCCCTATGTTCATTGGGTACATCTGTTACGGAATGGGACTGGCCCGGATGAGGGCTAGTACCGCCACCACCATCACGTTGCTTGAGCCAGTGGTGGCAGCGGTTCTGGCGGTGATGGTGGTCGGTGAAAAACTCCCCCCTGAGGGTTGGTTCGGTATCGGGCTCATTGTAACATGTCTGGTCATCATTACCGTGCCGTCCGGAATGCTGACTCTGCGCCCGGCGCGAAACCGAGCTTCTGGAAGTTGATGGAGTCGTAAAAACTTTGATCTACTGCGCCTTGTCTATCTGTGCTTTTATTTAGCCATCTCTTGAATTGATGGACTTTTTACGAGCCTATCAATGCCCTCCCTGGTCACAAAAAAAGGACGGTCCAATGACAACGAACCCCTCTCCCAACAACAACCAAAGTCCCAAGAGCATTGAACGCACAGCTCGTCCAAATCTGATGCTTATACCGCGATTACTGGCCTCATTGCTGAGCCTCTTTATTGTCGGCCTTGGATTTCAAGTTGTGCTGAGTGCCCACTATTTTGCAAGAAGCGGCAAGTTGGGTGTGGAAATCACTGTGGATGGCCCGCCCGCTATTGCCATGGGGATAGGCCTCATTTTTTGGGGGCTCATCCCGTTGACCCTGTGGTTTACCTCGAGGCGTTTTCGGATTGTATGGTTAATATTCTGCATCCTTTCCGCTGCGGTTTTTTTTGGTGTTTCCGCATCATTGCATCACGGCTGAGGGGAAAAAGACGATATCCCTCGTGTCCACGGTCGGTGCCGTCTCTCCTTCTTTTTTTGTTGCAATCCCATGATCAGCCGTCACCTATTGTGTGCGGTTTTTCCTGTGGTAGAGGGGCTGCCAGTGGGAATCATTCTGAAGAGCTTGCATTAACCCGCGAACGAGTTAATCTACCTTGATGGTGCCGCAAAAAACGATACGCCATGTATCTCTTTGTTTTTACTCCGCCATCTCTTAGAATGTGATGGGCTTTAAGAGATGGCTAATTAAAAAATAGATATGCAAGGAGCAGTGCTTTTTACGACGCCATCATTGTTCAATATACATGAAAATGTACCCCGGAAACGGGAAGGAGAATTGTATGCCTGAATTTGGATCACCTTTTTCTGGTCTTGCCAACGGGAAAAAATTGACTGATGCCGAACTGGTACGGGCTATCCGTTTTATGGTGGCTGCGGAGTATGAGGCTATCCAGCTCTATATGCAGTTGGCCGAATCCACCGACAATGCCTTGGCAATTACGGTGCTCAAAGATATTGCCGATGAAGAGCGGGTACATGCCGGTGAATTTTTGCGTTTGCTCCACGAGTTGGAGCCTGAGGAGGCTAAGTTCTATGCCGAAGGTGCCGAGGAAGTAGAGGAAGAAATCGCGAAGATTGGGAAATAAAAAAATAGTAACCGATCACGGGGGAACCCCAAGGGCACCGTTTATCAACGGACCTGTAAGCGATTGCAGGGTGCCGGAGGTAGCGTACACCTGTACGTAAACAGGCCGATAACACCGTAGATTCGGTGCCCCGTGATCGCTTACAAAAAATATTGGAAGCGGCATGAAACAAGGTGTGAGGTCCGGGTGCGGTTTACCTCGGCGAAGGCGTATCGTTGTTCGACTCTTTGTGGCCCTGTTGGTGGCCCTTTTGGGGGGCGGTCTTTTCAGCGCGCAGTCCTTTGCTGCAAGTGTTACGAGCTATCGAGGGCTTACTCCTGGGATTTCCACCTTGGACGATACCCTGCGTTTACTGGGAAAACCTGTGTCAAAAATTTTTAGTGATGACCGGATAATCTGTAAATATCGGTTTGTTCAGGTCAACATTCCCAAAAAGAGTGGTAAGGTCCAATTTATCCTCATTTATGATCCAAGTTTCCGGGACGTGAATGGGTTCCGCCTTGGATCTCACTACAGCGAGGTCCTCGAAAAACTTAAAGTCGATGGGATGGGGAACACGGTTGTCGATCTGGACAAAAGTATTGGCTATGTTTTTACCGCAACTGGTGTGTTGGATCAGATCATCTACGGAATCGTCCGCTAAGAATGATGGCGCCGAAAAAAACACTACTCCTTGTCTCTCTGTGTTTTTACTTAGCCATCTCTTAGAGTGTGATAGACTTTTTACGAGTCCCTCAAGAATACTATCCTCCACAATACGGGGAGAAATTGATTGAATATCGTTCAGGAAAAACTCCGGTTGGTCAATAATATTCCAGATCAGACCTGTTTTGGTTGCGGCACCAATAATCCTATTGGTCTTAAAATGCAGTTTAAGACTGATGACGAGAAACTTTACTCGTTCGTTACCGTGCCCAGGACCATGGCCGGTTGGGATACCACTGTTCACGGCGGTATTCTTTCAACCATCCTTGATGAGATGATGGGTTGGTCGGTTATTTACCTGCTGGGGAAGATTGGTGTGACCAAGGCCATGACAGTAGAATTTCTGAAGCCGGTCCCGGCGGAAACGCCGCTGACGGCCATAGGATTTATTCAGGAGGTGGTCTCTGAGCGTCAGGTGCTGGTGACTGGTGAAATTTATAACCAAGATTCGGTGCTCTGCGTCCGCTCCACCGGCACTTTTGCTGCCATGACTTCCCAGGCTGCGGTGCGGCTTGGGGTGATGAGCAGTGATTATATGGAGCGGTTTCTCCCCTTGCTTACCCAAAAAGAGCGCGGTGCAAATCGATAAGAGCGATGGACTTTTTACGAGTCCACCAAGAGGAGTGAAAAGTAGAAAACAAAAACGCCCTCTGGCTATCGGCCAGTGGGCGTTTTTGTTTAAAGGGGGACTGTAAAAAAGATTATCTTGATGCGCGGTCGATCAATGACTCCGGACCAGGGCTACGGCTGCCCGCACAATGCCTTCGGCGTCGATTCCTTCATTGTGCCAGAGTACGGATTGGGGCGCGTGTTCAATGAAATTATCTCCATAACCCAGGAGGGTGACTGGCAGGCGTAAGCCGTTTTGGTTGAGAAGTTCCAGCACCGCATTGCCAAAGCCACCTTGGACAGCATTGTCTTCAATGGTGACCACTTTGCCGGTTTGTGCGGCCAGATCGCAGATAAGGCCCCCATCCAGCGGTTTGAGAAACCGGGGATTGATCACTGCCGCGCTGATTCCCTGCTCGGCTAGTTGGTCGGCCGCTTTAATGGCAGGCGAAACCCGGTTGCCGATGGGCAGCAGGAGGATATCTTTTCCCTGGCGCAGCAGTTCGCCCTCGCCATGGATGAGCCCGCAAAAGTCAGGATCCATCGGTACGCCCTCACCACTGCCGCGTGGATAACGGATCACGGTTGGGCCATTGTGATGAAGGCAGAAAGAGAGCATGTGTTGCAACTCGTTTTCATCCTTAGGGGCGAGTATGGTCAGGTTGGGAATGTAGCGGAGAAAGGAGAGGTCAAAGACACCATGGTGGGTCGGGCCGTCCGCACCGACCACACCGCTCCGATCAAGGGCGATGGTAACAGGTAGATTGGGCAGGCAGACATCATGGATCAACTGATCGAGCGAGCGTTGCATGAACGAGGAGTAGACGACAAAAAAAGGCCGTAGTCCCTCAAGCGCCAGTCCTGCGGCAAAGGTCACGGCGTGCTGTTCAGCTATGCCCACATCAAAAAAGCGATCGGGAAATTCAGCCGCAAAGGAAGATAAACCGGTACCAGCCGGCATGGCCGCCGTAATCCCCACAACTCGTTTGTCCTGGCGGGCCAGGCGGCAAAGGGTTTGGCCAAAGGCCTTGGTGTAGGAGATGGGAGCGGTCCTGTTTTTCTTTTGTATGCCGGTCGCCACATCAAAGGGGCCGACACCGTGGTAATCACCGGGATTGTTTTCCGCCGGTTTGTATCCCTTGCCTTTGGTGGTGATCACATGCACCAGAACCGGGCCATGGTTGTGGTCGCGGACGTTTTCTAATGTCGCGATCAAATCTTCCAGCTCATGGCCGGGAATCGGCCCGACATACTTGAATTTAAGCGCCTCAAACAACATGCCCGGAGTGAAGAATCCCTTGAGACTCTCTTCACTTTTACGCAGCACCGAGAGGATGTTTTCACCCACCGAAGAGAGTGCCATGAGTCGATCTTCGATGTGATCACGCAGGCGGCGTATAGTGCGGCCGGTCATTTGGCGGCTGAGAAAACTTGAAAGGGCGCCGACGTTTTTTGAGATCGACATCTCGTTGTCGTTAAGGATGACCACCAGGTTTTTGCCGAGATCACCGGCATGATTCAACCCCTCAAAGGCCATGCCAGCGGTCATGGAACCATCGCCGATGATGGCAATCACCTTGGCTGGATCATTCTGCATGCATTTGGCGGTGGCCATGCCCAGGCCGTAAGAGATCGAAGTCGAGCTGTGGCCTGCCTCGACAGTGTCATAGGGGCTCTCGCCTCGTTTGGGAAAGCCGCTCATGCCCTTGTATTGGCGCAGAGAGGCAAATTGATCCCGCCTTCCGGTGAGCAGCTTATGGGCATAGGCCTGATGGCCTACGTCCCAAACCAATCGATCCCGAGGGGTATCAAAGACATAGTGGAGAGCAATGGACAGTTCCACCACCCCGAGACTGGGGGCGAGGTGGCCACCGGTTTGGGCAACAGTGGTGATAATGGTTTCCCGCAGTTCCTGGGCTAGTGCTGCCATCTGCGGCAGGCTGAGGCGACGCAGATCGCGGGGCGAGTTGATGGTGTCCAGCAGGGGGGAAGATTGGTCTGTCAGGGAATCCACAATCAGCATGATTATTTTTTACGGTCTACAATGTAATGAGCCAATGCCCGCAGCGGATCTGCCTGGGCATCAAAAGTGTCTAAGGCGGTTATTGCTTCCTGAACCGCCTCTCGGGCCATGGTGCGCGAGGTTTCCGCGCCGAAAAGGGAGGGGTAGGTAACCTTATCGGACTTGGCATCGCTGCCTGCAGGTTTGCCGAGTTCTTCAGTGGTCGCCTCGACATCGAGCAGGTCATCGACTATCTGAAAGGCTAGGCCGATGTTATTACCATAGGTGCGCAGAGCCTCTTCCTGGTCCGGAGTTGCACCAGCCACCATGGCTCCACTCAACACCGAGGCGGTAATCAGGGCGCCGGTCTTGCTGCGGTGAATACTGCGAAGCGTCTCATACCCCACCTGTTTGCCCTCGAAAATCATGTCCAGTGACTGGCCACCCACCATGCCCAAGGGGCCGGCGGCACGGGCAATGGTCTGGATGATCCGGACCCGGGTCGAATCGGCAATCGCTTTTGAAGCCTGGCTACTCAGCAGGTCAAAGGCAAAGGTCAGGAGGCCATCACCCGCAAGGATGGCCGCAGCCTCGCCGAAGACCGTGTGGTTGGTCGGCTTGCCCCGGCGAAGATCATCGTTGTCCATAGCCGGGAGATCATCGTGAATCAACGAATAGGTGTGGATACACTCCAGGGAGCATGCCACGGGAAGAGCATTGTTGCGCACTGTTTCGCTGCTGTCCACGGCCTGGGCCCCGGCGAGGCAAAGTACGGGACGAATACGTTTTCCGCCGACAAAGAGGCTATAACGCATCGACTCGATATGCTTGCTGAAATCACCGGATGCCTCGAGCATCAATTCGGCAAGGCGGTCTTCCACCCGTTGACGCTGCTCATTGAGATACGATTTGATCTCCACCATTATCCTCGGTAAAAGGAACTGCTTCTAAGGTGTCGTTTTTCTTCAACAGTAGTTCGACCTGGGTTTTCGCCTCATCGAGTTTGCCGTTGCAGAACTGCACCAGAACCATTCCCTCATTAAATTTTTCCAGACTTTTTTCCAGGCTCAGTTCACCGTTTTCCAACTCTTCGGTAATCTGTTCTAGCCTGGTCAGTGCGGTTTCAAAGGTTTTTTTTGCCATAAAGCGGGTCCGTCCGCCAAGTAGTGATCGCGATTTTTATTTGCCGAAAGAAGCCGGCAAGGGTAAACGTTTATACTAAACATTCTCCAAGTTCCTTTCAACCTCATCTTTTGTGATGACCAGTCTTGTCGAACGATTCGTTACCTGGCTACTCGTGGAAAAAGGCTATTCCCCCCACACTGCCGACGGCTACCAAAGAGATCTGCTCGAATTCTTCCAGTTTTCCGGCCCATCTCTACACCCGGACTCCATCACCCCTACGGTGGTCCAGTCTTTTGTCGGTTCTCTCTATAACCGCAATGCCAGCGCCACGGTTGCAAGAAAGTTATCCGCTCTGCGTACATTTTTTCGTTTTCTCAAACGGGAAAAGTTGCTCGCCACCGATCCTCTTGCCGGGGTGGCCGGACCCAAGCAAGGCCAGCACATTCCAGCCTTTCTTACCGTTGACGAAGTTTTTGCCCTGATCGAGGCACCCGTGGTCCCTGATCGGTACTGGCGGCGGGATCGTGCTTTATTGGAGATGCTCTATGCCACCGGCATGCGGGTCTCGGAATTGGTTGGGGCAAACCTTGATGATATTGACCTTGCCGATGAAATGGTCCGCGTTCGCGGCAAGGGCAACAAAGAGCGTATCATTCCCTTTGGCCGCGCAGCTCGTGAGGCGCTTGAGCAGTATCTGCCCGAGCGGCAATCGCTGAGTCTCGCCAGGGTCCTGCGGGGAAGATCTGTAGAGGAACAGGCTTTTTTTCTCAATGGCCAGGGAGGTCGCCTCAGTGCACGCAGCGTGGAGCGGCTCATTCAGACCTATGCCGTACGGGCTGGTATTGGGTTGACGGTCACCCCCCATGCCCTGCGTCACTCCTTCGCCACCCATTTACTGGAGATGGGCGCGGATCTACGAACCGTGCAGGAACTGCTGGGACATGTTAGCCTCTCCACCACGCAGAAGTACACGCATATTAATATTGATCACCTTTCCCGGGTCTATGACCAGGCCCATCCCCAGGCAAAGTTGCCTTCCCGGTGAACACGGCTGAGACTTGACGCCGTTTTTGATCGTGGTTACAGGTCATCCCCATCTTTTCTCTGTTTAACCCATTCAATTATGAGCCCTATGCAAAAACCAACTATTCGTTCCACCACCATCGTTGCCGTTCGTCACAAAGGTGAGGTGGTGGTTGCTGGCGACGGTCAGGTGACCCTTGGTTCCACGGTCATCAAACATCAGGCGCGCAAGGTGCGTCGGCTTTATCATGATAAGGTGATCACCGGTTTTGCCGGATCCACTGCCGATGCCTTCACCCTTTATGACCGGCTGGAGCAGAAATTGGAGCAGTTCAACGGCAACCTGATGCGGTCGGCAGTTGAGCTTGCCAAGGACTGGCGGATGGACAAGATGTTGCGGCGTCTTGAGGCGATGCTGATCGCGGTGGACGCGAAAGATTCCCTGCTGCTCTCCGGTACCGGCGATGTGATCGAAGCCGATGATTCCATTCTCGCCATCGGTTCAGGCGGGCCCTACGCCCTGGCTGCGGCCCGTGCCCTGGTGGCTCATTCCGATCTCGACGCCGAAGCCATTGCCCGTACGTCATTGGAAATAGCCGGCTCCATTTGTATTTATACCAACTCCAACATCGTTGTTGAAAAAATATGAAAGGCATTAATTCGCTCACCCCTCGAGAAACCGTGGCCGAGCTCGACCGTTATATTATTGGCCAGGCCGATGCCAAACGTTCTGTGGCTATTGCCCTGCGTAACCGTTGGCGGCGGCAACAGGTTGAGCCCCCGTTGCGGGAAGAAATCGCCCCCAAAAATATCATCATGATCGGCCCCACTGGTGTGGGCAAGACCGAGATTGCAAGGCGGCTGGCGCAGCTGGCCCAGAGTCCCTTTCTCAAGGTTGAAGCCTCCAAGTTTACCGAGGTGGGCTATGTGGGCCGGGATGTCGAGTCCATGATTCGTGATCTCACTCAGTTGGCGATCAACATGGTCACCAAGGAGGAGCAGGAGGGCGTGCAGGAAAAAGCCGCGGTCATGGCCGAGGAGCGTCTGCTTGATCTGCTGCTGCCGCGTCCAGTTGGGCAGGGTGGCACGGCTGCTGCGCCGACGCCCTCCAATGTCATTTCCTTGGGCTACGAGGATAAAACTCGTCAGGATGAGACTCGTACCCAGACGACCCGTGAGCGTTTCCGTGAGATGCTCCGTCAGGGTGATTTGGATGAGCGGTTGGTGGAAATGAGCGTTTCCACCGCAGGTGGTACTCCGGTGGTCGAGGTGTTTTCCGCCTCCGGCATGGAGGAAATGCAAAGTTCCCTCCAGGATGCCTTCTCCAAGTTCTTTCCCAAAAAGAAACAGAGCAAAAAAATGAAGGTACCCGAGGCCTTGGAGCTGCTGAAGCGGGAAGAGGCCGAACGTCTGGTGGACAACGAAAGTGTCACCGAAAAGGCCATCCGTCGCACCGAGCAGTCCGGTATTATTTTCCTCGATGAGATCGATAAGATCGCCTCGCGTGGCGGTACGGGTTCCGGATCGCCCGATGTATCCCGGGAAGGGGTGCAACGCGATCTTCTGCCCATTGTCGAGGGCACCACCGTGACCACCAAATACGGTCCGGTCAAGACCGATCATATCCTCTTTATCGCTAGCGGCGCCTTCCACCTTGCCAAACCTTCGGATCTGGCCCCTGAACTCCAAGGACGTTTCCCGATTCGGGTCAACCTCCAGGCCCTGGGGGAGGAAGAGTTTTATCGTATCCTTACCGAGCCGCAAAATGCCTTGCTCAAACAGTACCAGGCCCTGCTCGCCACCGAGGATATCGACTTGGTGTTTGAGGAGGAGGCTATCCACGAGCTGGCCAAGATAGCGGTGCATGTGAACCAGAAAACCGAGGATATCGGCGCCCGCCGTCTCCACACGGTGGTGGAACGGGTGTTGGATGAGGTCTCTTTTGACGCCTCGGACCGGGAAGATCTCACCTTTACCGTGACTTCCGAATACGTGCGACGTCAATTGAGCGATATTTCCGATAACCAGGATCTCAGTCGCTATATTCTCTGATCGGAGCGGGGATGAACCTTAAAGATATCGATCCGGAACTGAAATACTGCCCCAAATGCGGCGATGAGTACCGCGCCGAGATCCAAGCCTGCGCTGGATGTACGGTGCCATTGGTCCTTGGGCGAGTTCTCCTTGCCGCGGTCGAGTCTTCCAATGCGCCCGTTGAGAGCAGACCTCTGATAATCGGCCCTGATGAGGCGGTGGTCAGTATCCGCAAAGGGCCAATGCTGCAGATCAAGGAGTTGCAGCAGTATCTCAAAAAACGCGGGGTGGCGGCACAGATTTTTAAAGACGATGGCGCTGGCTGCGGATGCCGCGGGCCGGAGGTTATCCTCCAGGTGCGAGAGCAGGAGCTGCAGCAGGTCATGGCGGTCCTTGCCGAGGAGTACTGTCAGACGACAGGCCTGGCCGATCATGATACGCAATTTGCCGGTTCGGTGTTTGATGATCAGGCGGAAGATGCTCTCTGCCCGGCCTGCGGTCACCGTTTTTCCACCCAGGAAAACACCTGTCCCGACTGCGGCCTCTGCTTCGGTTGAATCCATTGTCCACGAGTGGTCAAGAGAATGGTTTTTGTTCTCTTTCACGCTTCAATTCTTGACGGTACCGAGATTTATGCTATACATAAAAAGATATGTGTGAAGCGGAATGCCTTGGTTCGACTACAAAAAATAACAAAATCACCGTCCAGGGTGAAGCAGGGCCAGGCATTAAGGTGTAGATGACGAAAGCCGGTACCCCCATCCTCTATGGAGCAGGCCCCTCCCATTATCACCCTTATTACGGATTTCGGCCTGGCCGATTCCTATGTGGGGCAGCTTAAAGGCGTTCTCCTCAAAGGCTGTCCGTTTGCCACCCTGGTGGACATTACCCATGCCGTTCCGGTTTGGAATGTTCTTGCCGCCGCTCTCACTCTGCAGACCAGCTACACGTATTTCCCTGTCGGCACGGTCCATCTCATCGTGGTCGACCCCGGTGTCGGCAGCTGCCGTTCGATTCTTGCCGCCCAAGGAAAAGGCCATTTTTTTGTCTGTCCGGATAACGGCATCCTCAGCTTCCTGATAGAGACAAAAGTCATTCAAAGGGTACACCGGGTCGAACATATCTCTGCCGCCGAGATGATCAGTCCGACCTTTCATGGTCGCGACATCATGGCTCCGGTGGCCGCAACTTTGGCCCAGCGCACGTCGCTCGATGCATTCGGGCCGTCTCTTGCTCTTTCTCAACTGCAGCAAATCAGCCTTCCCGAACCGATCATCGATGGCGGCCTGCTTCAGGGCCAAGTACTGACGATCGATCATTTCGGTAATGTGCGAACATCCATCCGCGCCGGGACAGGATTTTTTGATACCCGTAGATTTGCGTCCTTGGAAATACTGGGGCAGTCGATCTCGCAACTGGTCACCAGTTACAGCGAAGTGCCGATTGGCACCCTGACCGTCCTGATCGACAGTGCCGGGTTTCTAGAGATTGCGGCAAATCAGGCCAATGCAGCCGCATTGATTGGTTGTGTGCCTGGCGAGTCATTAACCGTCAAATATGTACAAAAATAGAGATGATAATTACACTTTGAATTTAAGGGAGAATTTGTGCTTTAATCAGGGGGGATGGGGAAGCTAATCAACTTACAGCTTTTATTTCGTTACTAGGTGCTCTATTTATTCTTTTAAAGCCTTTTAAAGGATTAACCAGATTTTTTTTAGAGGAGAAGATCGTATGAAACAACTGGCTAAGTTTTCGACAATCGTCATCGTATCAGCTGCTTTGGCATCATGCGCAACAAATCAACAGACCGGAACCGCTGTTGGCGCTGGAGCCGGAGCCGGGATAGGGGCTATCTTGGGGCAGGCTATCGGCCATAACACGACAAGTACTTTGGTTGGTGCTGGTATTGGCGCCGCTTTGGGAGGTCTTGCAGGGAACCAGATCGGAGCCTATATGGACAACCAAGAGCGTGCTCTTCGCGATGTCTCTGACGCCAGTGTTCGACGTGACCAGGATGTTCTCACTGCAACATTTAAAAGCGATATGTTTTTTGATTATGATTCTGCCCAGCTTAAACCAGGCGCGTACAACGAACTGAATCGTATCACTAATGTGCTTAATCAATATCCGCAAACGACTATCACCGTTGAGGGACACACCGATTCACGAGGCTCTGATCAATACAATCAACAATTGTCCGAACGGCGTGCCTTGGCAGTGAAAAATGCTCTGGCACAACAAGGGGTGGATTCTAGGCGAATTGACGCGGTAGGATACGGAGAATCCCAACCAATCTCATCAAGTGATGCAATGAACCGGCGTGTTAACATCGTCATTAATCCGATTCGACAAAATTGATGAACTCGTAAAAAGTCCACTTCACTCTAAGAGATAGCTAAGCAAAAACACAGATATACAAGGAATGTTTTTTTTTTGGCGCGAAGGCATACATCAGGTATGTCGAGGGCCGAGAAAAATGCTGCGACGCTGTAGATCGAAGTTTTTACGACGCCATCAAAATTAGGTTTTAATCGTAAACATTCATCTATTCGAGAGAGGGGAAAATCTAGCTGTTTCATTACCTTCATTCGTTTTCACCAAAACATCACTGCCCATATTTCGAACACAATGGGCAGTGATGTTTTTCACCACTTTTTTCCCTGATTTTTTGATACATTTCTTTGCTTCCTTAGATTCAACTGCCTATAATAAAGGTGTAACAAGCTGTTCGCTGTCTGGTTGTATGTGTACGTCTCAATACTTACATCACAACAGGAGGAGGAACACATGGCTGTTAAAGTTTTGATCAAACGGAAAGTGGCAAAGGAACTTACCCCTCAATTGGATACCCTGCTGAGGAAAATGCGGGCGCTGACCCTGACCCAGAAGGGCTACATTTCAGGCGAGACATTTTCTCAGTTGGATCAGCCGGGGGTGAGCATGGTCATCAGCACCTGGCAGAGCATGGATGACTGGCGGGCCTGGACGCTCAGTAAAGAACGGGTGGAGTTGCAGGAAGAAATTGACAAGCTGCTTGGTGGTCCCACCAAATACGAAATTTTCGAGAACGCCTAATTTTCGAAGCAGCTTCATGTAGCCGGTGAAGCCGGCTGAAGAATCAGCGGCCCATCAGGTGTGATGGGCCGCTTTTTTTTGCCGAGAGGTGGTGCTTTTCTTTGAGGTTTAGCTGCCGCTCTTCTCGTTGCCCCAGCCATTGCCTCTGCCGTTGCGACGTTGGTTAACCTCGGGTTGTCGCATTTGCACCCGAAGTGAGCGCGGCCCGCAGAGGTTAGTGATCTTGTGGAACAGCTCGGAGGAGGGGCGGACGCTCATATCCTTGAGTACCTGGATGTCGACCTCACCTCGATTATCGAAGTACATGGTCAACATCACCGGAGTGGCGCCATGGTGTTGGTAGAGCAGTTCTTTTAGCTCCATCATGTGCTGGCGCGAGGTTGCCGAGGCCCGCAGGGTGATGACTGCCCGTTCCGTATATTTTTCCAAGGCTTGACTGAGGGTTTTGATCTCTTGGGCAATGATTTTTGCCCCTCGTTCTCCCTGCTGCACTGTCCCTAAAACTACCAGCGGTTGCTCACTGAGCAGCAGGTCGGAGCAGTCGGCAAAGGTGGAGGGAAAGACGATCACCTCCATGCTGGCCGTCATATCTTCCAGGGTGGTGAAAGCCATCCGGTCGCCTTTTTTCGATTTATGTTCCTTGTAGGTGGCAATCAGGCCGCCGATGCGCACCATCTGATCTTCGCGTAGCTTTTCCACCCCTGCAATGTCCATGTCCACCGCCCGTTGCAGGTCTTCCATCACTCCCTCTAAAGGGTGGCCGGTGAGAAAGAAGCCCACGGTCTCCTTTTCCGCAGCCAACTTCTCTAAATTGGGCCACTCCTCGATATCAACCGGCAGTTCGACTTCAGCCGCATCATTTTGTTTGGCAGCAGGCTGGCCGATGGCAAAGATGTTCATCTGGCCGCTCAACCGGTCACGCTGGATCGCTTTGGCCCGGTCAATGCATTGGTCAATGATGGCCATATATTGGGCCCGTTTTCCGCTCATCGAGTCAAATGCACCGGCCTTGATCAGGCTCTCGATTACCTTACGGTTGACCTTGGAGCTATCGACTCGGCTACAGAAATCGCTCAGTGACCGGTAGGGGCCGTTTGTTTCCCGTTCCTCGATGATCGAGTCAAGGGCTGCTCCGCCAACATTTTTCACCGCTGCCATCCCGAAACGGACCCGATCGTTAATAACTGTAAAATCCTTAAATGATTCGTTGATATCCGGTGGCAGAACCTCGATCTTGATCGCCCGGCATTCGTTGATGTACTTGACCACCTTGTCGGTGTTGTCAACGTCGCAGGAGAGCAGGGCGGCGAGAAACTGGGCCGGATAATGGGCTTTGAGGTAGGCGGTCTGGTAGGCCACCAGAGCATAGGCCGCCGAGTGCGATTTATTAAAGCCGTATCCAGCAAACTTGGCCATTAAATCAAAAATATAGGTGGCCTTGTCCTCGGGAATGTTGTTGACCTTGCAACCGGCCATGAACTTGCCGCGCTCGGTTTCCATGACCTCGGCAATCTTCTTCCCCATGGCTCGGCGAAGAATATCGGCATCACCCAGGCTGTAGCCCGCCAGGATGTTGGATATCTTCATGACCTGTTCCTGGTAGACGATAACCCCGTAGGTCTCCTGAAGCACCGACTTGATTTGCGGCAGGGGGTAATCGGCAGGCCGACGACCGTGTTTGGTCTCAACAAAGGTGTCGACCATGCCCGAATCCAGGGGACCCGGCCGGTAGAGGGCTACCAGCGCGATCAGGTCGGTGAACTGCTCGGGCGCCATCTTAATCAGGAGCTCGCGCATACCGTCGCTTTCCAACTGGAACACACCCAGACTGTCGCCACGGCAAAGCAGGGCATAGGTCTTGGGGTCATCCATTGGAATTTTGCGCATATCCACGTCCTTGTCCAGGTCGTAGCGGATCAGTTTCAGCGCCCGGTCAATCACGGTCAGGGTCTTGAGCCCGAGGAAGTCGAACTTGATCAGTCCGGTCTTCTCGGTATACTTCATGTCGTACTGGGTCAGGATCTCCTTGTTGGGGCCGACACAGACAGGCAGAAATTCGACCATCGGCGCGGGCGAAACCACCACGCCGGCAGCATGGGTCGACTTGTGGCGGGCCAGTCCCTCCAGGGTCTGGGAGATGGTCAGCAGTTCCCGCACCTCGCTGTCTTTCATCGCCTCGCGCAGGCGGGGTTCCTTGTCGATCGCCTTTTTCAGGGTGATCTTCAACTCCTCGGGCACAAGCTTGGCGATCCGATCCACCACCGGCAGGGGAATGTCAAGTACTCGGCCGACATCGCGCAGGACCGCCCTGGCCTTCATCGATCCGTAGGCCACGATCTGGGCCACATGGGCATCGCCACCGTAGCGCCTGCGAACGTAATCAATGACTTCATCTCGTCGTTCCTTGCAGAAGTCGACGTCAAAGTCGGGCATGGAGACGCGCTCTACGTTAAGAAAACGCTCAAACAGCAATCCATAGGGGATGGGGTCGATATCGGTGATCGACATGCAGAAGGCAGCCAGGCTGCCCGCACCGGAACCACGTCCCGGGCCTACGGGGATCTTGTGATCCTTGGCCCAGTTGATAAAGTCGGCCACGATCAGGAAGTAGCCGGAAAAACCCATCTTCTGGATTACGTCGATTTCATACTCGAGCCGGTCACGGTAGGTCTTCTCCGTTTCAGCGCTGACCTCATCCATCTCCCGTAAATGATCAAGCCGCTTTTGAAAACCGTCCCAGCAGGCCTGGGAAAAGACCTCCTCCAAAGTTTCGCCTTCCTCGAGCGGGAAGATCGGGAAATAATGGTCTTTAAAAGTCAGTTCGAGATTGCACCGCTCGGCCACCTCCAGGGTGTTGCTGATCGCCTCGGGGCAATAGCTGAACTGGGCAGCCATCTCGTCGCCGGATTTGAAGAAGAGCTCGTTGGTCTCAAAACGAAATCGGTTGGGATCGTTGATGGTCTTGCCAGTCTGGATGCAGAGGAGTACCTCGTGGGCGTAGGATTCCTCTTTCGTGAGATAATGGCAGTCGTTGGTCGCCACCAGCTTGACACCCAACTCCTTGGCCAGGGCCATCAGCCCCTTGTTGGCAATGGTCTGCTCCGGCAGACCGTTTTCCTGGATTTCGAAATAGAGGCGATCACCAAAAACTTTCTGCAACTCCAGGGCGCGTGCGCGGGCGGTGTGCTCATCGTTGTGGCACAGGCGCCAGGGAATCTCCCCTTTGAGGCAGGCGGTGAGTACGATCAAACCTTCATTGTGGGCATACAAGGTCTGGCGATCGATACGCGGCCGGTAATAGAACCCTTGGGTCTGCGCCAGTGAGGCGAGTTTCATCAGGTTTTTGTAACCAGTGACGTCCATGGCCAAGGCCACGAGGTGAAAGTTGTGGCCGGCGCTGCGGTCATGGATTTCCATGCCGTTTTCCGCCATATAGAACTCGCAACCAACCAGCGGTTTAACACCGGCCTTCTTGGCTTTTTCATAGAATTCCAACGCCCCGTACATCGCACCGTGGTCGGTGAGGGCAACGGCCCCCATGCCGTATTCTTTGGCAGTTTCGATCAGGTCGGCGACGCGGATAGCGCCATCAAGCATGGAGTATTGGGTGTGGACGTGAAGGTGGACAAAGGGTGTGGGCATAGAAAAAAGAGAAATTTAGGTGTTTAATCTGTAGCTAACCAGGTGGTGTGGAGCTTATTTGGGTGAGGGCAGATATCCGACTTGTTTTTTTACCTCAGATTTTTCAGTTTAATCGTGGATCAAGGCAAGCGATTGATTTTTTGATATAACAGGGCTTTTATCGGACCACATTTTGCGGATCCGATGAAACAATTAGACAATTTTTTTTGTTCAATTTTTTTAACGGCCTCGTGAAAACTCAAAACACGAGAAGTCACGTGTCGGAACTCCAGTAGGTTACGAAGCTCGGAACGCCGTTTTCTAGAGTCTTTACGAGAGCGGTAAAGAAAAAACCCGCTTTGCGGTCTCCGCCACACCGCTAAACAAAGGGCAGCCCGACCGCTGAGGCTATTCCGTTCGTTGAGCTTTCGGTGCCAGCGGGGCAAAAACTCGCTGCGCTCACACCGCCTGCCCCTTTGATCGGGTTCCGAACCCCGCTGCCTGACTCAAATCCCCTTTGCCCCTTCCTTCAAAACCTCGGTCAAATTCGCACCCTCCAGCTTGGCGCCGGTAAGGTCGGCCTTGATTAAATTGGCCCCCTTGAGGTTGGCTCCGCGCAGGTCGGCTCCACGGAGGTCGGCACCGGGGAGATTGGCATAGGCCATGGCCGCCTTTTGCAAGTTAGCTTTTTGCAAATTGGCGCGGCGCAGGTTGGCCATACTCAGGTTGGCACCATGAAGATCTGCGCCCGCCAGGTGGGCTTGGATCAAGTCGGCTTTGCCCAAGTCAGCCCCAGCAAAGTTACAGCCCGGGCAATCCTTGGCCATGTAGGCCACCGTGGCCTCGGTATCCTTGGCCAGGTATTGGCTGGGTGCGCTATCTTCAATCAACAGTGGTCGCTGGCTGGTCTTACGGGATGCCGACGCCTCTTGCTTTTCGGCTTTGCGCAGTGAGCGGCGTAAACTTTTGTTGCCCCCGTCTTCCGCGATATAAATGGATTTGCTGTCCCCATCTTCGACTTGTGCCTTGTAGCGCAGCACCCCATTGCCGGTAGCCAGGCGGTATTTCCCCGTATCTGCAGCATACACACTGTAGCAACGAAGATCTCCATACCACCATTTTTCCATGCGGAAACAGAGATCCCCCCCCTCGCTCACATCCCATTTTCCCTTATCCTTGTCCGTGCTCAAGCCGGTTTTTGCGAAAATTTTACCGGAAGGATCAAAATAGAGGTGGGCATTCTCGTTAAAGGCCTGCAACTGCAGGGTGTTGCCTTTGACCAATTGCATGACTTCGTGACCAGCCAGCTGCTGTGCTCCTTTTTCCTGGACCAGGGAATTAACCGTAGTCGGTGCGCATCCTGAAAGGGCAAGGTAAGCAAGCAGGGCTGGGAGAAGAGCGCGTCGCATAGATATCCTCTTTTGTGTATGAATACAGATCGTTGAGGCCTTATGGTCACAGGGGATTCGACAAAAATAAGACCTATAGTACACTACGGAGTGCTTTTTGCCTTCCAGATTTTTGGGGATATTGTCCGGGAAAAAACTCAGCGGACTGATGGTCCAGTACGATCAGTCGAATCGTCGAATTCGGTGGTCAAGCTGCCGTCCTCGGCGCCAATGTGAAAACGTTCCTGGATCCGGGACAGGGGAACCAGATCGTCCTTGCGATCGGAGGGCGTAAGGAAGGAGAGTAGTTTGGTTCTCAGCACCGTGGGGTTGAGCTCACCCTGAATGGCAATCACCCCTTCCATGATGATTTTTTGCAGCAGCAGCTCTTGGTTGGTGTGCTCGCGGAGATTGGAGGCAAAGGGGATGAAAAAGAAATTGGCCAGGATGAGGCCGTAGAGAATCGAGGTCAGGGCTAAAGGCACGGTTTTGAGAATGATACCGGTGTCATCGATCCCGGCCAGCATCGGAATCAACCCTGCAACCGAACCGACAATACCAAAAGCAGGGCAAAAATCGGCAATGGTCCGTAAGACCCGTTCCGAATCCTCGCGGCGAAGCTTGAAGAAATACATTTCGGTATTAAGGATATCGCGGATCTGTTGAGGCGCATAGTTGTCCACCAGGCAGCCTAGGCCGCGACGAAGAAAGAGTATCGAGGTTTCGTTCTCGTCCTCCTGCAGGGAAAGGATGCCTTCGATGCGCGATTTGATCGACAGATTGATGAGGATATCAACGATTTCAGCCTCGGATTTTAAGCGTCTCCGGTAGGAGGCCCGCACCACTCGCCAGACGATGCGCAACCGCTGCAGTTGGAAGCTGAGCAGAGCGGCAGTGGCACTACCGCCAGCCACGATCATCAGGCTGGCGATGTTGAAATAGAGCGGCAGTTTCCCCTTAATGAGAAAGCCGCCGATGAAAACCAGGCTACAGAGGAGAAGACCAAAAAAATTATGTCGTTTCACAGCAACGGTCACTGAAGGTTAGCGGGTGGGGCGGCCTGCACCTGCGGCAGTTCCTTGGAGAGGACAATCTCCACCCTGCGGTTGATTTTTCGATTCTCTTCGCTGGTGTTGGGGCGAAGGGGCCGGTAATAGCTGTACCCGGTAACCCGGAACTGGGTCGGCGGCAGCCCGGTACTGTCGATGAGAAAGCGTGCTACCTGGCTGGCTCGAGCAAGAGAGAGTTCCCAGTTGGAAGGAAAACGGACCGATTTAACCGGTCGGTCGTCAGTATGGCCGATGACATTGATCATATAGGGTGTCTCTTTGATGATGGCGGAGAGTTTTTGCAAAGAGGCAATGGCACTCTCCGTCAGCTCTATCTGGCCGGAGGCAAAGAGCAGGTCCCCGGTGAGGATGATACGCATGGTTTTATCCGGGATCAATTCGACGGAGGCGAACTTTTCCAGTTTTTCTTGCTCAACCGCGATTTTGGAGAGGTCGTAAATTTTAGTGATCAACTCATCCTGCGGCTGGGTGGCCTTGGCTTCGGCGACATTCGGCTCAGTTGCCTCGGCGACCTGCGGGGTTAGGTGGGGCTCCGGCTGCGGCAAGGTATGCGGTAGTTCGGGGATGGGTGAAACCGATTGCCGATGGGGGCCGTCTTCAGCCATCTGGTGGCGTATGAGTACGTCTGCCCCCGAGGATTCACGTTGGGGCGGGATAATTTCCTGGGCCTGTTCGGAGATCTTCAGGCTCACATCCTGGGAAATGGGATGGAAGACCAGGGCATTTTGCGCATCCTCAACCTGTACCGGAATGGTCTCGTCCGCCACTTTGTTGGGCACACCATGGGCCGCAATTTGTTGCTGGCTCTTGAGGTGGGCAAAGAGGGTCAGGAAGAGGATGAACATGGTCATCATCAGATCTGACCAGGCAATCGACCAGTGCGCCGGTCGGGCAGGGGTCCGTGAGCGGAAAAAAGATTCCTCAATCACGAAGACCGGCTGAGCTCCCTGATTCCAGTCACGGGGGCGAAGCGACTTGTCAAGAATCCCCTGTGAGGAGCCGGTCGAGGGGCGCTCCCCCTTCTCAAGAGAAGGCATCTGTGATGGAGCTGTGGATTGAGAGTTCATAGTATTGTTTCGGTCGAACCATGCACAATCTCTAGGAGTTTTCGTAAAACCGACAGGGCTGGACCTAAGGGGCCACCCCTGAGCAAATCCTCGGAGATTATCGTCCTTGAAGAGCTTTTATCCCGCTGGAAAATTATTTTTTCGTTGGATGCGGAGGGGGAAAATGAGGAAACAGAGATCAGCTTGTTTCCTGCACAGGAAATTCGGCGCAGACCGTGCGGTTACGCCCCTGCAGTTTGGCTTGATACAGGCCTCGGTCGGCTGTTTCCACAAAGGTATCAATGGCGACGGTGACGTCCGTGTTCGCCTGCGGTACAGTGGTGGCTACGCCAAGGCTGATGGAAACATGGGCTGAGACATCGGAGCCACTGTGGGGAATTTCCAGGGTCTGAAGGCCCTCTCGAACCCGTTCGGCGATGAGCATCGCTCCCTCTTGGTGGGTATTAGGGAGAATAATGGCAAATTCTTCGCCACCATAACGGGCGGCCAAATCCGCAGGCCGGCGGATAATTTTTTGCATGGTCTCGGCAACCGCAATCAGGCAGCGATCGCCCTGCTGGTGACCGTAGGTGTCGTTATATTTTTTGAAAAAATCCACGTCCAGCAGAATCAACGCCAGCGGCACCTGCTCGCGCATGGCTCTACGCCATTCCTTGTTGAGATACCTGTCAAACATACGTCGGTTTGCTATCCCGGTCAAACCATCCTGTACCGACAGGATGATTAATTGCTCATTGGCAAGCTGCAGTTCGCTTGTCTGCACATCAATGGTCTGGACCATGGTGTCGAGGCTATGGGCGAGTTTGCCTATCTCGTCCTCGCGCGCCATGTCTATGCGCCGGGAGAAATCCTTTTCCTGCTCAATGGCCAGGGCATGGTCGGTGAGTTGTTGGATCGGCCGGAGAATGACCTGTTGTAGAATTAGGTTGAGGATGCAGACAATAATCAGGCCTGAGGCGATAACCAGTGCCGCCGCATATCCCATGCTGGCGATGCCTTTGCGGGTGATTTCCCGTGGGAAAAGATACTGAATGCCAAACAACGGTTTGCCGGTGATGTCGGGATAGCCGGCGCAGGATTTAATGAATTTGCCGTTGTTGAGCTCAAAAAAATTCAGCCGTTCTTGCCTGTGGGGGATGCCCTGTTCGATGGAGCCACAGACGCCAGCTTCGCTTGGCACCGGATACAGCATTTCAAAAAGAATGCGCGTCTGTTCTTTAAGCGTCTGTAAAATTTCTTGATCAAACAAACGGCCCATGACAAGAAATCCCTTGTCCGGACCGGACCCATCGGAGCGAAGAATGGTCTGGGTTGAAAAGAGGAGCGGGCCGAATGGGGTATCGATAATACCTGAGGTGCTTTTTGTTCCGTTTGAAGGCAAATGCGTCAGCAGCGGATGTCTCTGGGGCAGAGCCTTGGTGTGGAGAAAGGGAAAAGCAAGCTCTTTGCCGTTTTGTGTGCCCGAAGCCCAGATAATGGTTCCGTCTAGCCGGCAAAAGAGAAGCAGGTTGAGATGGTCTGAAGTCAGGGTTGCTTCATTGAGATTACTTGCCATAAATTGAGGGGATTGTTTTTGCATAAATGCATAGGAATCGTCCCACACGGCCCAATCGTGGCAGAGCCGATCCAGATGAACAACTTCCCGATCAATAGCATAGAATATCCGGCGCAGATTTTCTCCGGCCTCGCGATATTCCAACTCAAGAAAGCTCGGGAAGATGATGAAGCGTTGGATGAGAAAATCAGCGCCACCCAGGAGTGCAAACAAAAACAGGATAATGACAAAGACCTTCAGTCGTATAGACACCCATGTCTCCTTTATTGCGTGTGGTGCGAAACCTCACTCGGCCCGATAAAGATGACTTCATTATACCCAGATCTCAGGGGAAAGCCTATACGGCACCTGGTGGAATATGAGAAAAAGACAAAAAAATCCCCCGGTGCCCAGTGAGCAGCGGGGGATGCCACAACAAATTGGAAAATGACGATTATTTGTCGTTTTCCTGTAACGATTTAACCAAAAGACCACCGGCCAATCCCAGCAGACCAAGTTCCTTGAGCTGATTTCGGGCGGTGAGGGACATTTTGGTCATGAGGCTACGGCGCAGGGCAACTTTGGGCAGTTCCTGGGGAGCCGCTTTCATCAGCAGTTCCATGTCACCCTTCTTGCTGCCGAAATAGCGACCGTTAGGGCCGATCTGCACTGCTTTGGAGGTCAGCCCCACCGCACCTTTTTTCACATACTTGGCCACTTCGGAGTTGGGATCGTCGAGATCGCCGAAGATACGCGCCCGGGCCAGACAGGTCTGGACACAGGCCGGCTCCAACCCTTCGGCCACGCGCGGCATGCAGTAGGTGCATTTGTCGACCTTGCCCAAGCTGTTATCGTCGGCAAGGCTTTCGTCGACATAGCGGGCATTGTAGGGGCAGGCGTCGCGGCAGGCACCGCAACCGATGCAGCGCTCGCGGTCGACCTGGACCGTGCCGTTAAACGGATCTTTCCAGGTGGCACCCACGTCCATGGTCACGGTTTTGCCTGTTTTGGCATCCTTGAAGGTCATGCTGACCGGATCGGCCGGGCAGACCGGAACGCAAGGCGGCTCCGCACAGTGGTTGCACAACCCGGGATAATAGGTAGCCGCCATCCCGGAGGAGGTGAGGCTCGGCCCAAGGCGAAACACCCAGTTGCGGTCATATTGAGCGGGAACCTCCCACTCGGCTTTACAGGCGATGACGCAGGCGTGGCAGCCCACGCACTTATCGACATCGATAATCATGCCATATTGCATAGCTACTCTCCTTCAGAGGTATACGTATCGCTCGATAACGGAAAAATCGGCTCCACGATCAGCTGACTTTAATGAGTTTGACGAAGTTATTGCGCATGCCGTGGGCGCCGGTTTCCGGATCAATGGCAATCTTGGTGATCAGGCTGGTATCATCGACACCTTTGTTCACACCTAAGGTCATTTCCGGGTTCATTGAACCAAAACCGTGGTACATATACACACAATCTTGACGGATACCCGGGGTAACCTTCACCGTGGTCGTAGTGCGCGATTTAACGCCGTCCTGGTTAATAAAAGAGACGGTATCGCCTTCTTTCAGACCGAGTTTGGCAGCTAGCTTATCATTAATCCAGACAGGGTTGATATCCATTTCCGCCAACAGCCAGGCGTTGTTCTGGGTGCGGTTGAAGGTATGGACTGGTGAACGTCCGTACAGCAGGCGCATGAAACCCTCGGGCGGCTGCTCCACCGGGATATAGGTGGGGATGGGTGGATAATCGTTTTCTTCCAACTCTTCGTTGAAGAAAAGCACTTCCAGGTCCATGGCGCCGTAGGGATTCGCACCCGGCTGAATGTGGATACCACCCTCGGCCTTAATCTGGTCGATGGAGAGTTTTACCCCGGCCAGGCGCTTGTTGATCATCTCTTCCTGGCTTTGCACCGGAATCTTGTCACCCAAGCCCATGCGTTTGGCGATCTCATTGGTGATAAAGATGCTCTCCTTACGCTCGAATCCGGGGGCAACCAGTGGCATACGCGGGGCGATGTACTGCTGCTGTTCGTCGGCAAAATTCCACTGGGTACCGGTTTTGATCATGTCGTACCGTTCCAGATAGGAGGTGTCGGGCAGGAGGATGTCGGCAAACATGGTGATGTCGGTGGGCATGACATCAACGCACATGACAAAATCCATCTGCTCCAGCATCTTGATCGTCTTTTCCTGACTGGGGATGGTCTGGATCGGATTCTGGCCCCAGATAACGCAAGCCTTGATCGGGTAGGGATCACTGGTGATGGCTGTATCGCGGATCAGATCGGTGGGGGTGCCTGGAGGCGAGTTGTGGTAGACATCCTTCATCTCCCGCAACGACTCCTCTTCATGTTCGCCCTTGGGCCAACCAACCTTGGCCAACCCTTTGGGGCCTTTAGGGGGAACAAAGCTGCCTTTAACACCAAAAGCACCAAGAACGCCAGTGAGGCAAGCCATGGCGCGTTCGCGCTGGAAGTCGTTGCCGTTCCAGGAGACATGGCGACCAGGATGGATGGAGACGTTGGGCATGTTGGCAGCCAACAGATCCGCGACTTCCTTGATCTGGGCGGCTGGAACGTCACACTCCTTGGCAGCATTCTCCAGGGTCCATTCCTTGATACCCTTGGCCATCTTGTCAAAGCCTTCGCCGTATTCCTCGACAAAGTCAACGTTGTATTTCTCGTTTTCGATCAGGTAGTTCATGATCGCAAGCAAGAAGGCGGTATCGGTGCCGGGCTTGATTTGAACCCAGATATCGGATTTGGCAGCGGAGGCCGAATACCGCGGATCAACCACGATCAGTTTGGCACCGTTCTCAAGACCCTTGAGATAGCGCTTCATGTGCGAGACATGGATGTTCTCGCCGAAGTGACCGCCCAAAAGGAAGATAACCTTGGCATTGGGCATATCCACGTTTTCCGCCGGTGGCATGCCGATAGTGGCCATGTAGGCGGTGTCACGAATACCGCGGCACTGGAAGAAGGAGGCCTCGGAAATATTGGGTGTGCCTACGGTATGCTCAAAAAACTGCATCGGGTAGGTGGCGGTAGAGCCGTGGGGGAACATGGCAATACCCTTGGCACCGTATTTTTCCACAGTCGCTTTCAGCTTGGAGCCGCAGGTGTCGAGGGCTTCTTCCCAGGAAATGCGTTGCCATTTAGGGGCCCCGCGCTTGCCAACGTTTTTCAACGGATATTTGAGCCGGTCTGGATCGTAGAGCAATTTGACACCAGCATTACCACGGGCACAGATGGAGACGCCGTTGTCGATCGATTTGGGGTTGCCTTCGAGTTTGATCAGGCGGCCGTCGCGGATTTTTCCGACCAACTGACAACGCCAGAAACACATTTCGCACACCCCGCCGACGGCGGTCTGAGTGTTTTTGAAACTCCCCGGTGCAACCAGGGATGTTTTAACAACTCCTGATTCTGCTTTTGCCGCCACTTTGGACAGCGGCACGGACGCAGCGGCAATCGAGGCGGCTTTGAGGAAATTCCGCCTGGTAAGGTTCATTGCCATTTACTGTTCCTCCTTGGTGAAAAAATCAATTAACCGTATCGACACCGCATAAAAGGGGTGTCGAGCTTCTTTTATCCATTTATCCTGAAAACGTTCAAACCACGGCCGGAATAGAGTGCGGAGAAAGAGATCCTCTTCTTCAGACTTGGCTTCACCGGCCAGTGCAGCCAAAAAATCGAGTTCGAAACTGATGTGATCTGCGGGTTCGGTTTCCTCTGCCAGATCGTAACCATGCTCGCGGTAGAAATCCCGGGTACGCTCGGTGGTCTTCCCGTGGAAGGTACCGTCACCATCGATGTGAACTGAGGCGAAAAGAGGTAGGGTTGCCCGCGGAGCAGAGGTGATGAACAGTCGGGTGTATTCGGTACGCAGGTCGTCGAGAGGATTCGCTGTCTGCATGCGCCAATGACGGATGGTGGCAAGTTCCTCCGGCCAATCCAGAGAGGCAAGCAGGGATTCCAGCGCATCGAAGAGGGGTTCGCCGCAAAAGGCAGCGTCCGGATAGCGCATGGTCAACGACAGGAACGAGTAAAGGGAACTAAGCGTTGCGGATTCGGTCGCCGAGGCGTCATCTTGGTCAATGGGGGTGCTGTGGGTAGCCATGGCTTTGTATATTGAGAATCGGTAGTGAAGATCCTGGACCATGTACGGGTTGATAGAACCGATTGGAGGCAACGCAGCGGATTGTGAATAATACCGAATTATTGTTGATCCTTTCTTTATCGGATACACCGCAATATGTCACAAAAATTCGGTCACACTGTAGCATATAATCACGTATTCCACAAGATACCTCTACTTTGCTCTAAAGGTTTCCTCAGAGGTATCCGAAAAGACGATAAGGCTGAGTTGTGCACTCACGGAAGAAACCACATCTCAAGACGGCCTCCTATCAATGATAACCAGGGAAGGAATATCATGAAAATCGCCGAATCTACCATCCAGCTTGCCTCCTCCCACACCTCTGTTGAATATTCTGAGCGCCGCGAATCTCTGACAGTTTGGCGTCAAGGAAAAAATCCGCTCAGCGCCGAACAGGTTAACGGGGAAGGCGATCGATTAAAAGAAAAAGGTCGGGAATTTGCTCATCAGGCAGCCAAGGTTTCACTCTCCGAAGCCGCTCAGCAGGCAGCCACTTCGGCTGCGAGCGAATCCTCCGATGTTCAGGATCTTGGTGAGGATGAAGAACTGATGGACAATCTCAATATGCGCATCCTTCGAGCATTATTTGAAAAACTCACCGGAAGAAAATTTCGCATGTTAAATTATGGGGCGCTGCAAAAGGGAATCCAGGCCTCCCAGGCTGCTGCTGTCCCCACCGAAACCAACGCCGATTCGCAGCGGGCCGGGTGGGGGGTTGAGTATCGCAACCAGGAAATTTACCATGAGTCGGAGAGCTCGCAGTTTTCCGCCCAGGGGGTTGTTACCACCGCCGATGGTCAGCAGATTGAGATCGGTCTGGAAGTCAATCTGAGTAGCAGCTTTACCACCGGTCGGGAAGATATTCTCCAACTCGGCGATGCAAAGCTCAAGGATCCACTGGTGATCAACTTCGACGGCAACGCTGCCCAGTTGAGCCACGACACCTTCAGCTTTGATATCGATGCCGATGGTGCTGAAGATCAGATCGCTTTTGTTGGACCAGGATCGGGTTTTCTTGCCCTGGATAGTAATGGTGATGGTCGGATTAATGACGGTAGTGAACTTTTTGGTGCCCAGAGCGGCGATGGATTTGCCGACCTAGCCAAGTTTGATCAGGATGGCAACGGCTGGATTGACGAGGCGGATTCGATTTACAGTCAGTTGCGCATTTGGACCAAAAACGAATCCGGTGGGGATCAGCTTCTTGCTTTGGGCGATAAAAACATCGGTGCCATCTACGTGGGTAAGGTGGCCACGCCCTTTAGTCTGAAAAGCACCGACAATAACGAATTGCAGGGACAGGTTCGGGCCACCGGTCTGTTTCTTTTTGAAAATGGCGGGGTCGGCAGTATGCAACAGTTGGATCTGGTTGCCTGATGTGGGCCGGTCATTGGAACGTCGTGGCTTCATAGAGTATACGCTTGGAGATTGACGAGAGCGACTTCCCTCGCTATAAGCCGGAGATAGAAGCAAACTGTACGCCCATGAAATCAAGATGGGTCGCCGCAAAGCTAGGTAAAAACAAAGATATACAGGGAGTGGCGTTTTTTCAGGCGGGAAGGCATACGTAAGGTCTGCCGAGTGTCGAGATAAAGGCTGCGACGCAGTCGATCGAAGTTTTTTAAGCCGCCATCAAATCATGAAATAGGAGCACAAACAATGGAGCTGCAGATCCCCGCAGGAGTGAAGGGCAAGGAAGAGCTGGTGGTTACCTATGAAGATACTGCGGCCAAATACGGCAGTGGGTTGGTTGAGGTGTACGCGACACCGGCCATGGTTGCTTTGATGGAGAAAACCTGTCTGGTTTCCGTCCTTCCGTCTCTGCCCGAGGGGCACGGCACCGTTGGGGTTAAGATCGATATAACCCACAGCAAGGCCACCCCGGTGGGGATGAAGGTCACCTGCGAATCGACCCTTATTGAAATCGATCGGCGGCGGCTGGTGTTCGACGTCTTGGCCTACGATGAAAAAGGCGAGATCGGCCGGGGGCGGCACGAGCGGTTTGTGATTGATACCGCTAAATTCATGGAAAAGCTCTAAGGCGTTGTCAAAAAAAACATGGCCGGGAAATTGTTTTGAACGTCATAAAGAACCGTAACAACATGATGATACATGGCCATGTTATTTCGTAACGGCTCCTAAGCTGCAGGCTGAAGGGGCTGTTTGCCATAATGCGTCATCCGGCGGGTCCGGAGTATGCGCATAAAAAAAGCCGGGATATCAATCCCGGCTTTTTTTATGGTATAAGGAGGCATTTCTCCCTTGTGTTGAAGACGACACCGGGTGGCGCGACTTTTTTCCTGGTAGCCATACAATTGATATCAATACAAAATAATCTGTGGTGGACTTTTTACGAGTCCATAATCTATGAGATCTCGTTGTATTGGGGTGATTTCTTTGATGCCGGATGCTTCATTTGACCCTTCTGTGAAAAGCGCACGAGTCTATCTGTCTTCGTCGGGTGCCTGGTAACGATTGAGCACGCCGTAGAGCATGTCGGGCAGATCGTTTTTTTGTCGTGAACTTCGCTGGATCTGCTTGAGGCACTTGTCAAAGGTGAGTGGCTCGCCCAGAAAGATGTGGCGCAGCAAAAGCGAGATCAGGCGGGTAATGGTGGTGAGGTTGGAGATCCTCGATTGCAATTCATGATCGCGGTCAAAGGCTGTGGAGGCAAAGATCTCCACCGGTTTACCCGCCACCTCGCTCACCGAAAGATACCACTTATTGCGGTCGCGATCGATGGCCCGGTAGCGTTTCCCGTCGAGCACTTCTGGTAACTCTGCTTCGCTGGCAATGATTCGGGGCACACTCTTGGGCAGAATCGGTTTATCGTGGAAGCGCTGCCAGAGGGTGCGAATGGCATTCGGGTTTTCACGTACTGTGTCTGCAAGGGCGCAACATGAGGGGCAGTACCCATCCTGGGAGAGGGGCGCGCTTTGCTGGCATCCGCAAAGTGAACAGGGGGCAGTGGTGTTTGAGGTCAAGGCGCTGCTCCATTGGCATGGGATCCCTTGAATAATTGCCTGTTCTGCCGATCTCAGTGTGGTGCACAAAAATATTATCGCTGTACTGGAAACATCGGCCAGGGAAAAAATTTTGTGCAGCCTCAAGCGGGATCGGAAAAACGAATTATTCAAGACACCCGTATGTGGGGACGAAAGATAATCTGCTTAAATTGATGCCCAAAATACAACTTCAAGGGTAAAAGAACAAGGCGCGAGTGGATTTTTTTGTCGTATTTTTCGCCTCTTGTACCGGCTGCCCGGCCTTTTCCCTTGCAGATTCATGCTGGCTTGGTAAAATCTTCCACCTTGTGGACGGACCCGGCCGTATTTCACTCTTATTGCTTAACCAGGAATCACGATGGATTATAGGGAAACACTGAATCTGCCGCAGACCAAGTTCAAAATGAAGGCTAATCTAACCCAGCGCGAGCCACAGGTGCTCAAACAGTGGGAAAAAGAGAACCTCTATCAGAAGATTCAACAGGCGGCAGCCGATCGGCCTCTGTTCATCCTCCACGACGGTCCTCCCTATGCCAACGGGAACATTCATCTTGGCACCGCCTTTAACAAGGTCCTCAAGGATATCATTCTCCGCTCCAAGCGGTTGGCCGGCTTCAATGCGCCTTACATCCCCGGCTGGGACTGTCACGGGCTGCCGATTGAGCATAATGTTGATCTCGAACTAGGGGCCAAGAAGCAGACCATCTCCATTCTCGGTAAACGCTCGGCCTGCCGAACCTACGCTCAAAAATGGATCAAGACCCAGCGGGAGCAGTTCAAGCGTCTTGGGGTAATCGGCGATTGGGCCGAGCCCTACCTGACCATGAACTTTCCTTATGAGGCTGCCATTGCCCGGGAGTTTAATAAATTTTTGCTTTCCGGCGCCGTGGTCCGCTCCAAAAAACCGGTCTATTGGTGCTCCACCTGCGGAACCGCTCTTGCCGAGGCGGAGGTCGATTATGCCGACCACACCTCGCCCTCGATCTATGTCAAATTTCCGGTCCTGGACGATTTGGGGTCGATTGTACCCGAACTGGCGGGAAAAGAAGTGTCGGTACTGATCTGGACTACCACCCCTTGGACCTTGCCAGCCAACCTGGCCGTTGCCTTTCATCCGGATTTCGAATACGCCGCTGTTTCCGTACAGGGCGAAATCTGGATTTTGGCCAAGGAGTTGGTTGACTCCTGTCTGCAGCTCTTTGAGATCGAAGACTATACTGTTCTCGCCACCTTTTCTGCCACCGGTCTCGAGGGTAAGCGCTGTCGGCATCCATTTATGGACCGCGAATCCCTGATGGTGCTGGCCGATTATGTTACCGCCGAATCCGGTACCGGTTGTGTCCACACCGCTCCTGGCCATGGTGCCGACGACTATCTTACTGGGCTGCGTTACGGTCTGGAAGTTTTGTCGCCGGTTGACGATCAAGGTCATTATACCGCCGATGCCGGTCGGTATGCCGGAGAACAGGTGCCCCAGGTAAACAAACGGATCACCTCGGACATGGCTGCGGAGGGTTCGCTGGTTAAAGAAATGGCGATCCGGCATAGCTATCCCCACTGCTGGCGCTGTAAAGAGCCGGTCATGTACCGAGCCACGGCTCAGTGGTTTATCTCCATGGAAAATCTGGATCTGCGCTCCAAGGCTCTGGCCGCGATCAATGAGGTTAAATGGACCCCGGCCTGGGGGCAGCAGCGTATTTACGGCATGGTCGAGTCTCGTCCCGACTGGTGTCTGTCTCGTCAACGGACCTGGGGTGTGCCGGTCACCGTCCTGAGCTGCACCGAGTGCGGAGAGATCCTTAAAAATGAAGGGGCAGCCGAGCGGATAGACGCGCTCTTTGGCAAAGAGGGGGCAGATGCCTGGTTCAAATACGAGGCAGCTGATTTTGTTCCTGAAGGCGTGGCCTGCTCCTGCGGCAGCCGGAGCTTTAAAAAAGAGTCCGACATCCTTGATGTATGGTTCGACTCCGGCACTAGCCATGCAGCAGTGCTTGAGGCGCGACCTGAGCTCTATTCCCCGGCAGATTTGTATCTTGAGGGCAGCGATCAGCATCGTGGTTGGTTCCAGTCCTCTTTGCTGACCTCGGTCGGTACCCGTGGACGTGCCCCGTACAAGGGGGTGCTCACTCATGGCTATGTGGTTGATGGCCAGGGCAAGAAAATGTCCAAGTCGGTAGGCAACGTGGTGGCTCCCCAGGAGGTTATCGATAAATACGGTGCCGAGGTCCTGCGACTGTGGGTAGCCAGCGAGAATTATCAAGACGATGTCAAGGTCTCCGACGAGATCCTCAAACACGTCTCCGATGCCTATCGCAAGATGCGCAATACCCTCCGCTTTCTCCTCTCCAACCTCTACGATTTCAACCCGGAGCAGGACTGTGTCGACGCCACAGCTTTTCAGGAAATCGACCGCTGGGCATTGACCAAATATGCCGAATTGAGTGAGCGGGTGACCCGTGCCTATGATCGGTATGAGTTCCACGCTATTTATCATGCGCTGCACAATTTTTGCGGAACCACTGTATCCAGCATCTATATGGATGTGCTCAAGGATCGGCTGTACTGTTCTCTGCCGGCCGGTCCCGAGCGGCGGGCAGCGCAAACCGTTATTTACCGCATCCTTGACGGCCTGTTGCGGCTGATGTCGCCCATCCTCTGCTTTACCACTGCCGAGGCCTGGGAGCATCTGCATGGCCTTGCCCAGGATGCGCCCCTGGAACAGTCGATCTTCTTCGCCGACTTTGCCAGGGTGGATGATATTGCCCAAGAGGATGTCTTTGACGAGCGCTGGAGTAAACTGCTCAGCCTGCGAAGCGCCATTACACGCGTCCTGGAAGGCGCGCGTCGTGACAAAGTTATCGGCCTGGGGCTGGATGCTGAGGTCGTACTGAAACTCGATGGGCAATGGACAGCCTTCCTCGATGGTCGTCTCGAGCAGTTGCGGGAACTTTGTATTGTTTCTTCACTGCGCTTGGCAGAGAGAGATGAGGCTGAACTGAGCTTTATTGTCGATGAAAATCTGGACGGGGTCGAGGTGGCTGTGGCCCCCGCACCCGGCAGCAAATGTGAACGTTGCTGGACCATTTCCACCACCGTTGGTGGGGATCAGGAGCATCCGGCGCTTTGCGCTCGCTGTGCTACAGTGGTCCGTCAGCTCGCCTCCTGAATGGTTCCGGCCTGATCGATGCTGAGTTTTTTCACTATTATTCTGGCGGTTATTTGTCTGGATCAGGCCAGCAAGTTCTGGGTCATGCAACACTTCCTGCTCCACGAGAGCAGGGTGGTAATTCCGGATTTGTTCAACCTGACCTATCTCACCAACAACGGTGCCGCCTTCAGTATCTTGGCTGGGCAACCAGCCTTGTGGCGGCAGGTATTTTTCCTTTGCACGGCAGCTGTTGCCTTGGTCTTCATCTGGATAGCCCAACGCAGTTACGGCCGTCGCAGCCTCTGGTATACCGTGGCACTGTCCCTGATCGCGGGTGGTGCGCTTGGTAATATAATCGATCGTCTTCGCTTCGGATTTGTAATCGATTTTCTTGATGTCTATGTCGGTTCCCATCATTGGCCGGCGTTTAACATTGCCGACTCAGCGATCACCGTCGGCGTGCTTGTCTTTATACTCACTAATCTTCTGTTCGACCGTGAAGGGTCGCAACAGGTCTAAATTTTTTCCAGTAGTCTTTCTTATGAAAAAAACAGCAATTCTTTTTCCGGGGCAGGGGTCCCAGTTTCTTGGTATGGGGCAGCAGTTTATCGAGCAGGATCAGGAGGCCGCAGCCATCATGGATCTGGCTGAAAAAATCTCCGGATTTCCTCTGCGTAAACTTTGTTTCGAAGGCCCTCTCGAGGACCTGACCCGAGTCCTGTACCTGCAGCCGGCTTTGACCGTCATCAACCTGATCTGCTTGCAGCAACTGCGCAAGCTTGTTCCGGGATTTATTCCTGCCTTCCTTGCCGGTCACTCTCTGGGCGAGTATTCCGCGCTCTATGCTGCCGAGGTGTTGAGCCTGGAAGATACTCTGGCCCTGGTGACCAAGCGTGGCGAGTTGATGGAGCGTGAAGGTGCCGCAAATCCAGGTGGGATGCGGGCCATCGTCGGGCTTGATATCACCGAGGTAGAGCAGATCCTCTCAGGCTATACCGGTGCGGGTGTTGCCGTGGTTGCCAATCACAATACCGCCAGCCAGATTGTTCTTTCCGGCGACGAGACTGGGTTGAAAGGGGTCGGAGAGCTCTGTGTGGCCAAGGGCGCCAAGGTTATTCCGCTCAAGGTCAGCGTGCCCAATCACAGCCCGCTGGTTGCCGGGGCGGTGGATGATTTTTCCACTTTTATGAAAGGCATTACCTTTAATGCCCCCAAGGTGCCGGTCCTGTTCAACGTCACTGGGGCCATGGAAGAAAATCCGGGGACCATCAAGGGGATCATGGCTCGCCAGATAGCCTCCAAGGTTTGTTGGCTGCCGATTATAGAGCAGATGGTTGCCCAGGGAGTCGAGGTCTTTGTTGAATTGGGACCTAAAAACGTACTCAGCGGGATGCTGCGCAAAATTTTGGCCAAAGGTGCAGGCATTATCTGTCTCCAGGCAGACAGCCCGGAAGGATTGGCCAAGGTGGCCGAGGCGCTTGGCAGTGAATAACCCACTGCACCACCATGTTTTTGTTCTCGCTTGACAAGAAAGGGCATGTCGGGTATTAATCGCAATTTTCCGCATGCAAAACCGGTGATGGGCGCCTTTTTGCGTTCGCCTGGGGTTACCGTACATTCAGCAGCGTAGATATCATGTTTGAAAATCTAACCGACCGCCTAGAAAGCGCGTTTAAAAAATTACGCGGCCACGGCCGGCTGACTGAAGAAAATATTCAGGAAGCCATGGGCGAGGTGCGAAGGGCGTTGCTCGAGGCAGATGTCAACTTTGGCGTCGTCAAAGAGTTTATCGCCACGGTCACCGAGAAGGCCATTGGTCGCGAAGTACTGACCAGTCTCTCACCGGGACAGCAGGTCGTCAAAATTGTCCACGATGAGCTGGTCGATTTGCTCGGTAGCCAGGCGCAACCGCTCAAGCTCGACGGCCGCCAGCCGGTCACTATCATGCTGGCCGGTCTGCAGGGCTCGGGTAAGACGACCACCGCCGCTAAGTTGGCACTTCTACTCAAGGAAAAGGGACGTAAACCATTCCTGGTTCCTGCGGACGTGTATCGTCCTGCGGCGATTGAACAGCTGCATGTACTCGGCGAACAGGTCGGCGTACCCGTTTTTGATTCGACCACTGAGCAAAATCCGGTGGACATCGCTCGTCGTGCCCTGGCCGAGGCAAATGCCAACCAGTACGACACGGTGATTATTGACACCGCTGGTCGGCTTCATGTTGATGACGCCCTCATGGCGGAGTTGCAGGAGATCAGCCGGGCTGTAGCTTTAAGCGAGATCCTGTTTGTTGCCGATGCCATGACCGGGCAGGATGCGGTCACTGTGGCAAACCGCTTCAACGATGATCTTGAGATCACCGGTGTTGTCCTGACCAAGATGGAGGGCGATGCTCGAGGCGGCGCGGCTCTGTCGGTAAAAAAGGTCACTGGAAAGCCGATTAAGTTTGTCGGTGTTGGCGAAGCGGTTGATGCGCTGGAAGTTTTTCATCCGGACCGGGCTGCATCCCGAATTCTCGGCATGGGCGACGTGCTGTCGCTGATCGAAAAGGCTGAGTCTGTTGTCGATCAGAAAAATGCCGAAAGGCTGGCGAAGAAAATCCAGAAAAACGCTTTCACTCTGGAGGATTTTCTCGACCAGATCCAGCAGATAAAAAAGATGGGGAGTTTGGAGCAGATCATGGGCATGATCCCAGGGATCAACAAGCTCAAACAACTCAAAGACGCACCCAAGCCTGATCAGAAAGAGCTGGTGAAAACCGAGGCGATCATCCGCTCTATGACCCTCAAGGAACGACGTAACCACCGCATGATTGATGCCAGTCGGCGGGTGCGTATCGCCAAGGGTTCTGGAACATCGGTTGCCGATGTGAACCGGGTGTTGAAAAGTTACACCATGATGCTGAAGATGATGAAAAATTTGAAAGGCAAAGGCGTCATGAGCGGCGGCAAACGCCGTAAGCTCCCCAAGGGGCTGGTTCGATAATAGTTACAGTATAAACTCAATGAGGCTCGGCAGTTATTACTGCGGGAGCAATTTTCACCGGAGGATAAAGGACAATGGCAGTTCGTATTCGTTTGACAAGAAAGGGTCGGAAAAAACAACCGTTTTACCGTATCGTTGTCGCCAACAGTGAGGCGCCGCGCGATGGTAAATTCCTTGATATCGTTGGCACCTATAACCCGATGGAAAACCCGGTTATTCTCCAAATCGACAACGAGAAGTTGCAGGGTTGGATCGCAAAAGGCGCTACCCCAACGGAAACCGTTGCCAGCCTGATCAAGAAGCAGGCAGCCGGAGTGGACGCAGCGGCGTAAATGAGAGATCTGATCGAGTTCATTGCCGGAAGGCTGGTTGACCAACCCGAGAAAATCGAGGTAACCCAGCAGGAGGACGAGGAAACCGTCACTCTTGAATTGCGGGTTGCCCAGGAAGATTTAGGGAAGGTTATCGGCAAGCAGGGGCGAACCGCACGGGCTATGCGTGCTGTTCTTGCCGCTGCTGTCTCCGGTGAAGGTAAACGTACAAGGCTTGAAATCGTCGAGTAGTGGCTGAAGAAAATATTTTTGCTGAACACTCGTTTGTACTCATGGGGACGGTAACCCGCCCCCATGGTCTCAAAGGAGAGTTAAAGGTACGGCCTTTTACCGCGCAGCCTGCAAGTTTTGGTCAGTATACCAGACTCTATCTCTCCGAGTCTGAGCATGGGCCAAAGGTAGAATGCACCACAAGGCAGGCAAGAATCAGCTCCAATCAAGTGATTCTTCGTCTGCAGGAATGCGACACCCGCGACAAGGCGGAATCCCTGGTCGGTCAATTAGTTTGGCTGGCTACGCAGGATCTTCCTCCCTTGGACGCGGATGAATTTTATCTGCACACCCTTATCGGTCAAACTATCCAGACCGTGGGTGGGCAGCAACTCGGCCGGGCTGAGAATCTCCTCAGTGCTGGTGAACAGGATATACTCGTGGTCAGGCAGGGGAAGCAGGAATACCTCATCCCGGTTGTGCAGGCCTTTATCCATTCCATCGAGGCAGGTGTCGTCACTCTCGATCTGCCGGAGGGACTGCTCGAGATCAATGGGTAAAACGGTAGCAAAATTTAATGTTCTTTGATTTTCTTACCATTTTCCCAGAATTTTTCGTCTCTCCTCTGCAAGAAGGTATTGTCCGCCGGGCCTTGGTTGACGGTAAGGTTAAGGTCGGTGTTCACAATATTCGCGATTTCGCCACTGATCGGCACCAGATGACCGATGACCGTCCCTTTGGCGGTGGTGAGGGGATGGTAATGAAGCCTGAACCCCTGAGCGCATGCCTGCAGGACGCGCGCAAAGTTGAGCTGTCTTCGAGGGTTGTACTGTTGAGCCCGGTAGGTAAACGGTTCGACCAGCAAATGGCCGAACGTTTGGCCACCTATGATCAATTGATTCTGGTCTGCGGCCGATACGAAGGAGTGGATGAGCGATTCCGCCAGCGGTATGTCGATGAGGAGGTGTCCATCGGCGACTATGTGCTCACCGGTGGGGAATTGGCTGCCTTGGTCGTTTTGGACGCTGTTATTCGTCTGCTCCCCGGGGTGCTTGGTTGTGGCGAATCCGCAACCAACGACAGTTTTAGTTGTGGTCTGCTCAAACACCGGCAGTACACCAGGCCGCGGATATTTGAGGACATGGCGGCTCCGGAGGTTTTGCTCTCCGGCGATCATGCGGCAGTAGCTCGATATCGACTGATTGAGTCCGTTACGCTGACCCTTGCGCGCCGCCCGGATCTTCTGGCAGAAATATCATTTACACCCGCCGAGCGCAAAATCCTCCGGCAGGCAGGATTGCTTGCCCGGGTTGACGCAGCAGCCAGGCCGCTGGCGAGTGAGGACGGACGTGAAAGTTGATGTTGCCCTGGTCCACTACCCGGTGGTGAATCGGATAGGTGAGACCATCGGTTCGGCGGTGACCAACCTGGACCTGCACGATATAGCGAGGGCAGGACGAACCTACGGGGTCGGCTCTTACTGGGTGATCACACCCTTTAAAGAGCAGCAGGAGCTAGCGGGCCAAATCGTCGGCCACTGGACTGAGGGCTATGGGGCAACAGTCAATCCTGATCGGCAGAACGCTTTGTCGATCGTTCGGATCTGTGCCACAATTGACGAGGCACTTGAAAAGGCGACGGCCCACTACGGTGGTGTCAGGCCCCTGATCTTCGCTACCTGTGCCAAGAGACAGGAAAATACGCGATCCTATGGCGCAATTCGGGAGATGATTCGTCAGGAAATACCGGTGCTGCTCTTGTTCGGTACCGCGTGGGGCCTCTGCCCGGAAGTAATGGAGATGGTCGATGGCGTGTTGCCCCCTTTAAGCGGGCCTACCGAATTCAACCATCTCTCGGTTCGTTCGGCGGCATCGATCATCCTTGATCGATTGCTCGGACGATCGGATCAGTGGGAAGAGGACCAATAAACAACAGCTTCTGTCTTGGATGCGAGCTGTTCATCATACGATAATAGTTGAGTCAGATATATTTTGGGATGATTTGGAGGCATCCATCGACAGGGCTGTCGGATGAACCCCCCCGGTCGTAAATCAATGGAGATGGCGATGAATATTTTAGATAAGATTGATATGGAGCAGATGCGTTTTGATATGCCGGATTTTCGTCCCGGCGATACCGTAAAGGTACACATCCGCATCATTGAGGGAAATAAAGAACGTGTCCAGGTATTCCAGGGCGTCGTCCTGAAACGTAAACGCGGCACCATGAACGCCACCTTTACCGTTCGCAAAATTTCCCACGGAGTTGGCGTTGAAAAGACTTTTGCCTTGCATTCGCCGCGAATTGAGAAAGTAGAGCTGGTCACTCAGGGCCGTGTTCGTCGTTCCCGTCTTTATTACCTGCGCGAGCGTCGTGGTAAAGCAGCACGTATTCGTGAGCGGGGCATTAACTGATAGAGAGGCCGGTGTCCGGATAGAGTCCTTCTTCCGGCAACCATCTCTTTTCCATGGACAGGCATCCAGGCATCGTCAAGATGGTTGGATGCCTGTTTCTTTTTGGGCCCACCCTGAGAAACGCCCAGTGAAGTCCTTTTATCTCCTATCCCAATGAATTCGCACCTTCTGGCTTCTCTCCCTGATCCCCAGTGCCTGCCGGATACCTTTGCCCTGGAACGGGCACTCTATACCCAGGGCTTTTCACGTGTTGCCGGTGTGGATGAGGCCGGCCGAGGTCCACTGGCCGGACCGGTGGTTGCCTCCTGCGTTCTCTTGCATCCCGAGCAACAGACGGAATTGTTTTTTGATTCCAAAACTCTGAGCGCTCGCAAACGGGAAGCGCTTTTCGCTCTTTTGCAAGAGAGTCCGGCGGTTATCGGTGTTGGCATGGCCGATGCGCGGGAGATTGAAGCGCTCAATATTCTTCAGGCTTCACTGCTTGCCATGCGACGTGCGGTTTCGAGTTGCCACCAAGGTGCTGGAGGCGCTGTTCCTGATTTTCTTTTAGTGGACGGTAAATTTAAGATTCCCCTTCCCACCTCCCAGTTGCCCCTCATAAAAGGGGAATCTAAAAGTGCCTCTATTGCTGCGGCCTCCATTGTTGCCAAAGTGACCCGTGATCACCTGATGCTGGATGCCCATGAACAATTCCCTGTGTATGGTTTTGATCGACACCAGGGCTACCCGACGAAAGTGCATCGGGAAAATCTCCAACGTTATGGTCCCTGTGAGCTTCACAGGCGCACCTTCCGCGGAGTCGCTGAATTGCTGCAGGCAGAGACGCTCTCTCCTCCCAATCAACATGGACTGTGGTCAACCTAACCAGGGTTCGAGGTGAATATGTTCTGGAAGAAAAAACCGATTTCCTCCGCGCAAAAAACCGGTCAGTGGGGCGAACTCCAGGCCTTAGAATACCTCACCCGGCGTGGCTATGCCGTCGTGGCCACTAACTATCGCAAGCGATTTGGCGAGATAGATATTATCGCCCAAAAAGCTGGTGTACTGGTTTTTGTCGAGGTTAAATCCCGTAGCCAACTCGTTTTCGGATCTCCCTTGGAGGCTGTTGATTTGCGCAAGCAGCAGCGAATCTGCCGGGTGGCCATGGAGTATCTCCAGACGCATCAGTGCGGCGAATGCAATGCCCGTTTCGATGTGATCTCCGTTGTCTCGGAGCCGGGAATGGAGACCGCCCAAATCGAACATATCGAAAATGCCTTTGATTCTTCCCTTTGAGGAGCAGTCGTATGGAAACCTTAGCTCAATCAGTCCCTCAACCTGTGGCCATCACTATGGGCTGCCCTGCCAGCATTGGTCCGGAGATTATCTGCCGACTTTTTGCCCAGCAGTCCTCGGCGGTGGTCAATAGTGTCGTCCTCGGCGATATCGGCGTGCTTACACTGGCTGCCGCTTTGCTTGGCGTATCCCTTGCCATCGTCTCCTGGAGTCCTGGGGAAATGATCATCCCAGGTTCGCTGCCTGTTGTTCAGGTGGGGGAGTCTTTGCCTTTGCCGATTCGATGGGGCGCCCCCGACGCGGCAACCGGTAAAGCCATGGGGAGGTATATCGAGAAGGCAGTTGAATTGATTCAACAGGGTACCTGCAGTGCGCTGGTGACCTGCCCAATCAGCAAGAAGAGTTTACAGGAGGCCGGTTATACCTATCCTGGGCATACGGAAATGTTGGCAGCCCTGACCGGGAACACAAACGTACGCATGATGCTGGCCGGACCTACGCTGCGGGTGGTACTCGTGACCATCCATGTGGCTCTGAGCCGAGTCAGCGAACTTCTGACGACTGAGGAAATTATCGACTGTATTCAAACCACCAGCCTGTCCTTGCAAAGAGACTTCGGCATAGCTAGGCCGAGGATCGCAGTGGCGGCGCTTAATCCCCACGCGGGCGAAGAAGGGCTTTTCGGCGATGAAGAAAATCGTCTTATCGTACCGGCCTTAAAACGTGCAGGAATTAAGGCGGAACTTTCCGGCCCCTGGCCCCCGGACACTATCTTTCACAAGGCCGCAGGCGGCCAATTTGATGCGGTTATTTGCATGTACCATGACCAGGGATTGATTCCTTTTAAACTGCTCCATTTCGCCGACGGGGTCAATGTTACCCTTGGATTGCCCATCGTGCGCACTTCAGTCGATCACGGCACGGCCTACGACATTGCCGGTACCAACCAGGCCGATCCCTTCAGCCTGCAGGCGGCACTGCTCATGGCCCAGTCTATCGTCGTCCATCGGCGTCAGTGGAGGCAGGGATGAAGCAGGGCGTACTCATTGCCTTTGAAGGCATCGACGGCACCGGTAAGTCGACTCAGTTGCCGATGTTGGCCTCGTTTTTACGCGATCAGGGCTTCACCGTGGTCGAGACACGGGAACCCACCGATGGACCCTACGGCAAACAGATCCGTGCCCTGTATAGCAACAGGGGGCAGGTAAGTCTGGAGCAGGAACTGGAACTTTTTCTTCAAGATCGACGTCAGCATGTGCGGGAGTGCATTCTGCCGGCGTTGCATGCGGGGCTGATCGTGCTGACGGATCGTTACTATTTTTCCACCGCAGCCTACCAAGGGGCGGCGGGTCTGGATGCGAAGGATATTTTTGCCTGTCACGATTTTGCTCCGGTGCCGGATCTGGTGATCCTGCTCACCCAGACTCCGGCGGACAGTGTTGCCCGTATCCGCAATATTCGTGGTGATGCGCTCAACGATTTTGAACAGCAGGATCAGCTGGAAAAGGTGGCTGCGCTCTTTGCATCCTTCGACCACCGCTGTATAGTACGCATTCATGCTGCTCGTCCGATATCGGAGGTTCAGGCCTCCATCCGTGAAGCGGTTCTGCCATTGGTTGCCAACAAAGGTGTGTAATGTCAGGCTTAAGTTTTCGTTCCTGTTGCCGAAGTCTTGTTACCCTGTGGTGTCTGACCGCTTTGCTCAGCGGCTGTGCGGATACCGCTAAGGCACCGGATACCAGTGTGTCCGCCAATCGTCCCCCGGCTCCTGCCAGCGGCGATGTCGATCGCAGTTGTTCCAGCTTTTACTTCCTCTGGGGCCGTCATTCGGAGTTGCTGCTCCAGTTTGAAGAGGCGCTGGAGTTTTATCAGAAGGCGCTGATCTGTGATGAACAGGCCGACTATATCAGTGAAAAGATCCCGATTCTTTTGCTCAGATTGGAACGAACCAGTGAGGCTTCCTCCTGGTTGGCCGATTATCTCCAGGGCCATCCCGACAAGACCGGTATGCGTATGCTCTATGCAAAGGTTTTGTTGCGGCAGAAGAAAACCACCGAGGCCATGCACCAGTATCAGTTGATCAGCGAACGGCACCCCGATGATGCCGCTATCCTGCTGTTGCTCTCGGAGATGTATATCAATGCGGAACAGCCGGAACGGGCAGAACCACTCCTCTCCCGCATTCTTGTTCGTGAACCCAACTCCTATCTTGGTCATATCCTCATGGCACGAATGCGGCAGGCAGAGGGCAAAACCGACGATGCGGTCGATCATTATCAGCGGGCCCTGAAGCGCAACTGGTCATCGGATTTGAATATGGAACTGGGCGAGGTACTGGTCAAGTCAGGTCGCTATGATGAGGCGGTCAAGCTGTATCGGGAACTGGTCGAGAAGGACGGGGGAAACGAGTCTGCCCGCGTGGCCCTGGTGCATGTGTATCTGCTGCAGAAAAAAGATTCCCAGGCCCTGGCCGAACTCAATCGCCTTAAAACCATTGCCGAGCAGCCGCAGCGAGTTGATCTGACTATAGCCCGCCTCTATGCCAAGCAAAAACACTATGATAAGGCCATTGCCATTGTCGAGAAGCTCCTGACCCGAGAAAATTTGCCCGAGGCCCGTTACTTCCTCGCCGTTTTGCAGGTGCAGCAGGGGCGACTCGGCAAGGCCTTGAAACAGGTGCGCTTGATTGAACCCACAGCGCCCGAATATGCCGACGCCTTTTTTCTCCAGGTGCGCATTCTTCGCGAACAAGACAAGCTTGACCAAGCCCTGGAACTCCTTGAACACCAGATCAGTTCCGGGCCACTGCGCAACAGCGAGTTGTATATCATGCTGGCGGGATTGCATCAGTTGGAAGGCCGCGATGACTTGAGTAAGAAAGTCCTGCTCCAGGGTATTGACGCCTTTCCTAATGATGGCGACCTGCTCTACGAATATGGACTGCTGCTTGAAGGCGACGGTGATCACGAGGCTGCCCTGGCGATCATGGAGAAGATCATCGATCTTAAACCCGATCATGCTGCAGCCCTGAATTTCGTTGGTTATAGTTGGGCCGACACCCAGGTCAATCTCGATCAGGCCCTGGAATACATCCGGCGGGCAATCGAGATCAAACCGGAAAACGGCTATATTCACGACAGCCTCGGCTGGGTCTATTATCGCCTGGGAAAACTGGACCAGGCAACCAAGGAGTTGGAAACCGCGGTCAAGCTGTCACCCGACGATGCCGCCATCCTTGACCATCTGGGCGATGTCTACTTGGAAAGCGGCAGGGTGCGTGATGCCCTGCGCACCTATAAAAAGGCGCTCAAACTCTCCAAGGAGGATGAGCAGGAGAAAAAACGGATTTTGGAGAAGATCAGGATTCTGGAAAAACAGGGTGGCCGGTAATGAGTACAGCAGGGCTCCGATGGGCGGCCGTACTCTGTTGCCTGCTGCTGGCAGGCTGTGCTGGTAAACTCCCCAAAACCACCCCTCTTGCCGCAGGTGAGAGCCAGCAGGCGCTGGATACCTGGTCTCGTTTTCTACATTTTCCTCATCCTAGCGCCGTTGATGCCGACTATCGCCTTCGCTGGAATGTGCTCGGCAGCAAAGGGGGGATCGATGCGGTGGTCCAGATGAAGCAGCCGGCAATGCTCAGATTTTCCGCCAATGATCCCCTGGGCCGGGCCCTGATTCTGGTGGTCTCCGACGGTAATCGGTTCACCTTTGTCGATAATCGAGCCGCTGAGGTCTACCAGGGAAAAACCGATTCCAAATTTTGGCACAGCTATATGGCCGATTCCATCCAGACCACAGATCTTTTTGCCTATCTCGGTGGGTATGTCGATCCGAACCAGGTGACCACGGTGGAGCCTTTACTGGACGAGGCAGGGCAGGGGTACTGGTACATCTGGCAGGACCGGCGGAAGCTGACCCATTATGTACTCCTGGCGGGCAAGCAGGGGCAAATTCAGCGCCATCTTCTCGTGGATCAATCAGGAAATCAGGTCCTGGACCTGCGGTACAGCGGGACGGTGCGATCTGCAAAGGGTGCTGAAAAAGACTTGCTTTGGCCGGAGAAGGTCGATGTGAGCGGTGAGGCGGTTACCGGTGATGTGCAGTTGCAGGTGGAGAAGATCTACGCCTTTTCGTTGCGGGGGACAAACGTCTTCCGGCTGACGCTCCCCCCGCATTTTTCCATCGAGCAGGTAAAATAGTTTATTTCTTAACCGTATTGACGATGATGACAAAGAGATTGTCGTCCTTGAAAAAAACCTGCTGCAGATCGTAGCTGCGATTGGGTTCGAGATCGATCACTACCCGCACCTTTTCCGGCTTCTTGGTCTTACTGGTTCGAATTGATCTAACGAATTTACCCTCGGTTTTGATCAGCTTCTTGGTTGATCCGGTCAGCTTGGTATTGTTGAAATCGCAGATCACCCGAGGGATACCTTCCTCGACCCCATGGACCGATGGCGGGAAAAAACCGTTAAGTTTGAACATGACCATCTCGCCTTTGGGAGAAGAGGGGTCAAATTTAATCGACTCCAGCTCTGGATCGCTCTTGACTGGCGCGGCCACGGTTTCAGGTTCCGAAGAGGACTCGGAGGCAGCCTCTGGGGGAGGTTCCTGGCTGGCCACCGATTTGGGGACAGCTTGGTCCGGTTTTGCTTCCTGCACCGTAGGCGTTGTCGTGGAAGTTTTGGATTCGGTCTTTTTTACCTCTTCCATTTTCCCCGATTTTTGCTCGATTTTTTCTTTCTCCACCGGCTCTGCGCTTGGCATTACTTTTGCTGTCTGTGCGTTTTTTTGTCCCGCCTTTTCCTTTATCGGCAATGCGGGCGCTTTGGCGCTCACTGGTGGTTGCTCCGTTGGTGCAGCCGGTTTTGCTTTGGCTTCTGGTGTAACGGTGGATGCGGCGGCTGCAACCGCAACGTGTTCGCTTGCCGGAGCCGGTTGACCGGTTTGAGCAGGTGCGGTCTTCTGCGCAGTTTGCTCTTTGCTGCTCATTGTTGCAGCAGGGGGCTGTTGCTTTACAGCACTGGCTTTGGTGGCAGCCTTCTCTGGCCCGGTAAAGTGAATGGTTAGGGTTGAGCTCGTTTTATCGAACTGCTGGGTATACTTGACCCCCTTGAGGGTTTTTAGATCAAACACCACCCGGGTTTTTGGGGTTGAGCCACTTTGCATGCCCACGCGCACGGATTTGAGCAAAGGGCCGTCCACTGTGAGGAGGTTACTGACCCCGCGGCTCTGGGCCATACCCGCAAAATCAAAGACCACTCGGGGCGATTGGCCTTTCAATGTGAATACTTTTGGACTATAGGAGCCGTTGAGCTGCAGGCTGATCTGCTCGCTGGCTGGCGAGAGGACTGTGTGCGTGATTTGCTGCAAACGCGGTGCATCTTCGCCGGAGGCCAGGCCGAACATGAGCAACAGGATCATTAAAGACCGTGAAAGATGAGACAGGATGTGCGTATTCATGTGTCTTACCAGTGTTTTCGTTGTCAGGACAAAGGGGATATAAAGGTACCCTTAGCTTGATGGCTTTTATGCAAAAGTTGCGCCGAATCAGAGGGCTTCAACCAGCTGGGTGAATGTCAGTCGGCTGTGTTCCCTTGATGGCCGCAGTTGGACTTCGGCTGATTGTCGTTCAATTTCAAGATGTTTTACCGGATTCCGCTATCTTTTTCTTCTCTTTTTCAATTTTTTAACACATACCGATGATTGATGCCCGCGCCCTTGATGTAGGAAGAATTTTACCTTTGGTCCGCAAACCGGGTCAGTATGTTGGCGGTGAGCTACATGCTGTCAACTCCATTCCCGATGACGCCCATCTCAATGTCTGCCTTCTGTTTCCGGATCTTTATGAGATCGGTATGTCGCATCAGGGCTTGCAGATTCTCTATCATATCCTCAACGGTGATTCCCGGTTTATTGCACATCGGGCCTATATCCCCGATGTGGACATGGAGCAGGAGATGATCGCTGCGGGGTGTCCGCTTTTCACCCTGGAGGCAAAGGTCCCGGTTGCTGTCTACGATGTACTCGGCATCACCTTACCCTATGAGCTCTGTTACACCAATATTTTGACTGCGCTTCACCTGGCAGGCATGCCCGCCAGAGCCTCCGAGCGTGACCAGTCCCATCCGTTAGTACTCGGTGGCGGTGCGTGCGCGCTCAATCCCGAACCGGTCGCCGACTTTTTTGATGCCATTGTTCTTGGTGACGGTGAGGAGATCATTGTTGAATTGGCGGCGTTGCTGCTGGCTGCCAAGGAGCAGGCCCTGCCGCGAGCGACGGTGTTACGGCAACTGGCCACGATTCCCGGAATCTACGTGCCTGCTTTTTTTGTACCCCGCTATGAAGGTGATCGTTTGCAGGCAGTCGATGCTCTGTTGCCTGAATACCCGGTGGTCAAAAAACGGGTTTTGCCGCAGCTGGGCGCGGCGCCGTACCTGCATCATCCCCTGGTGCCGGTCGTTAATCCAGTCCATGATCGGCTTGGAGTGGAGATAGCCCGTGGCTGTACCCGCGGTTGTCGCTTCTGCCAGGCGGGTATCACCTACCGGCCAGTGCGCGAGCGTACTCTTGAGGAGATCATGGAGTTGGCCAACCAGGGTATCGACAGTTCTGGTTTTGACGAATTGGCACTGCTGAGCCTGTCCACCGGCGACTTCTCCTGTCTGGGCGAATTGATGGGTGCCCTGATGGACCGGTTTGCCGATGACTTTGTCTCCGTGTCTATGCCCTCGATGCGCGTCGGAACTTTGACGCCTGGAATCATGGAACAGATCAAGCGTGTCAGAAAAACCGGATTCACCATTGCCCCCGAAGCCGGGACCGACCGGCTGCGTGAGGTGATCAACAAGGGGATCACCGAAGAGGATCTGCTCGCCACCTGTTTTGATGCCTTTTCTTTGGGCTGGAAGTTGATCAAGCTCTACTTCATGATCGGCCTGCCCACCGAAACCGAAGAGGATATTGAAGGGATCATTGCTCTGGCAAAAAAAGCCCGCGCTCAGGTCCGACAAGGCAAGGGACGGCCGGTACAGATCAATCTCGGGGTTTCCACCTTTATCCCCAAACCGCATACGCCGTTTCAGTGGGAGCCGCAGATCAGCCTGGAAGAGTCACGCGAGCGGATCAATCGCCTCAAACAGTTGCTGCCCCGCCAGGGCTATAAAATTAAATGGCATGACCCGGAGCAGTCCTTGCTCGAAGGGGTCTTTTCCCGAGGTGATCGGCGTCTCTCCCCTCTGTTGGAGCAGGCCTGGCGCGATGGAGCCCGTTTAGACAGTTGGTCGGAGCACTTCAGCTTGGAACGTTGGCGCACGGCGGCCGAGACCTGCGGTATAGAGCTGGAATCCTATCTGCGCAGGCGCGAGATACACGAGATTCTGCCCTGGGATCATCTGCACAGCGGTGTGGCTCGTTCCTTTCTTGAAGACGAGCAGGCCAAGGCTCTGGCACGCATCTATACCCCAGATTGCCGTAACCACGGCTGTCAGGGCTGCGGTCTCTGTGATTTCAAGACCGTGCGTCCGGTGGTGCATGACCGCCCGCAAGTTACCACGGCACCCGAGAAATCCGGTTCATGGAGCCGTGAGCAGCCGCCGCAACAGGGATACGGCTACCGGGTGCATTATGCGCGCCTGGGCGACAGCCGTTTTTTTGGCCACCTGGAGATGTTACAGCTGATTTTTCGCGTAATCCAGCGGGCCGGCCTGCCGATCCTCTTTTCCAGCGGTTTTAATCCTTCACCCAAGGTTTCCTTTAGCGGTGCACTGCCGGTGGGCGTCGAGAGCCTGGCCGAAATTTTTGACATGGATCTTGCCCGGCCGCTATCGTCCACACAAGAAGCTGTCGAGTTGCTCAACCAACAGTTGCCTGCAACCATTCGGGTCAGTCATATCACCCTGGCCCCGAAAAAGGCGATGATGAGTGCCCTGACCAGTTATGTGATTAATTTTCATCTGGAGCCGTCGGATCTGTCCGAACGGATTGCCGGGTTTTGGCAGCAGGAGACCTTTGTGATCGAACGTTTTCGCAAGAACCGGCGCCAGGAGCTTGACCTGCGGACTCTGGTGTCCAAACTGGAACGGACTTCGGCCGGGGTAGAACTGGAACTACTGGGGCATCAGGGGCAACCGGGAACCAACCCGCGGGAAATTATGGAGAAAGTGCTGGGTCTCAACCAACGCGAGGCTCTTCAGGCCGCTATTCTCAAAACCGAGGTGCGGGAAGTGGCATCGCCAGCTTGAGAATTTTGCAGGATTACGGTAGATACTCGCAATTAGATTGTAAGCCTTGGGCGTTGTCGCCGGAAGGCCAAATACGGATGAACAAAGAACGATGCCGAACAGCGATCAGAGCTGGGGCCGTTCTTTGAACCTATTGCTAACAAAGGAGAAATCATGAAGAAGATCGTTCTGCGCGAAGATGAGATGCCGACAAGTTGGTATAATGTCGTGCCCGACATCCCCGGTGGCCTGCAACCGCCGCTTGATCCGGAAACCCTCCAGCCCATGGGCCCGGAAAAACTGTCGGCCGTCTTTCCCATGTCCCTGCTTGAGCAGGAGATGACGCAGGAGCATTGGGTAAAAATTCCGCAGGAGGTCCTGGAAATTTATAACATTTGGCGACCTGCGCCTTTGGTTCGGGCCAACAAGCTCGAGGAGGCTCTGGGGACTAAGGCCAAGATTTATTTCAAATACGAGGGGTGCAGCCCTGTGGGCAGTCACAAGCCCAACTCCGCTGTTCCCCAGGCATACTACAACAAGCAGGCGGGCATTAAACGGCTGACCACCGAGACCGGCGCCGGTCAGTGGGGCTCAGCCCTTTCCTTGGCGACTTCGAAATTCGGTCTTGAGTGTAAGGTGTACATGGTTCGGGTCTCCTTTGACCAGAAACCCTACCGCAAGTCGATCATGCAGACCTATGGCGGACAAGTTGTGGCCAGCCCCAGCGAAGAGACCAAGACCGGCCGCGCCTATCTCGCCGAGTTTCCTGATACTCCGGGTTCACTCGGTGTCGCCATCTCCGAGGCTCTGGAAGATGCCCACAGCCGTTCCGATACCAACTATGCCCTGGGCTCGGTGCTTAATCACGTTGTCCTCCATCAGTCGATCATCGGCTTGGAAGCGAAGAAGCAGATGGAGATTGCCGGCGATTATCCAGATGTTATCGTCGGCTGCTGCGGCGGTGGATCCAACTTTGCCGGTTTGATTGCACCTTTTATTGCCGATTACCGCAACGGCAAGAAGATCGAATTTGTTGGCTACGAGCCAGCCTCTTGCCCAACCATGACCGGCGGCAGGCTGGCCTATGACTCGGGCGACGTCGCCATGATGACCCCGTTGCTTTACATGTATACCCTGGGCCACGACTTCGTCCCTCCGGGCATCCACGCTGGTGGTTTGCGCTACCACGGTATGGCGCCGATCGTCTCCGCCTTGGTTCGTGACGGTATTGTTACGGCCAAGGCCGTTCATCAGATGGAGTGCTTCGAGGCTGGCGTTCTTTTTGCCAAGACCGAGGGAATCATCCCGGCACCGGAGACCACGCACGCCATTCGCGGGGCGATCATTGAAGCGATGAAAGATCCCAAGGAGCCCAAGACCATCCTGTTTAACTTCTCGGGGCATGGGCTGATCGACATGGCCTCCTATGACAACTACTTCAACGGTAAATTAAGCGATTACGCCTATCCTAAGGATCAGATCGAGGCCTCCCTGGCCCGCCTGCCTAAAATCGGTTGATCGTTTTACCTGACAAGCAGGACAGATGGTTCAGCCCCGACTTATCCTTCCTTGGACCATCCTGCTTGTGTTGACCTTGTGCCCCCTGGATCGGCAGGTTGCCCACGCGACCTGCCGATCCATTGCCGGTCTTGGACCCCAGTCGGCCTATGGCGTTGCCGATACCCAGGGTCGGATTATCGACGGCTGTCATCTTGATCAACCATTGGTCCCGGCCAGTATTCTCAAAATTGCCACCATCTCCTCAGCCCTGCAGATTCTTGGGCCGGAGTATCGTTTCCGGAGTGAATTCTTTCTCGATCCTGAGCAGAACCTATGGATCAAGGGGTATGGTGATCCCGGTCTGGTCTCCGAAGAGATAGCGACCATTGCAGTTGAACTCCAGCGCAAGGGATTGCGTCGCGTAGGCCTGATCTATATTGATGATTCCGCCTTTGCCCTTGAGCACCAAGTCCCTGGGCAGGCGGAGACTGACAACCCCTACGATGCACCGGTTGGCCCACTTTCGGTCAACTTCAATGCTTTGCCTTTTGTCAAGCAGGGCAACACGATCAGCTCCGGAGAATCCCAGACGCCGAACCTGCCGTTAATGACGGCACTCGGCCGCTCTTATCCTCCTGGCCGTTACCGGATCAACATCTGCACGGGCAGTTGTGATGCCGGCGAGCAGATGGCCCGGTACGGCGGCGAGTTGGTTGCAGCCCTGTTGCGGCAACAGGGGATAACCGTGGATGGCTACGGCGGACGACGTCTGCCTACAGATCAGGCCCGTCTTTTCCACCGCCACTTCAGCCGCCAAAGTGTCCTGGAGATCAGCCGCTCGACGCTACTCTATTCCTCAAACTTCATGGCTAATCTTTTGTACCTTGCCTGTGGTGCGGAGCTGTACGGGTACCCGGCAACCTGGGCTAAGGCACAAAAGGCTGTGCGCCAGCAGCTGCTCCTGCAAATGGGAGAGGATGCGGCTTTAATCACGCAGGTGGAAGGGGCGGGGTTGGCGCGGGAAAATCGAGTCACGGCCAAGGCCATGCTGCATCTGTTACAGGTCTTTCAGCCACAGATGGGCTTGCTCAAACAGGCTCAGGGGGTGGCGGTGAAAACCGGCACTCTGACCGGAGTCTACAATTTTGCCGGATACCTACCTGGGGGCCAGGCCTTTGTGATTCTACTCAACCAGCCAACCAACACACGTGCAGCGGTGCTGGAACAGTTGAAAAAACAGTTTTCCACGGAGTAACCCGGCAAGCAGTAGGTCTCCAGTTATGGCGCGGGTTGAAGGAGCGTCAGAAAAATGACAGGAGCTCAATCCCGCTGATAGACTTTGCCGACATCGTTCTTATAGTCAACTCAGCTGATTTTTTTCAGATACTTGCCTATTCACCAATAACTTTTTTTTTGTTTAGAGCCTTATGGAGTACTACCAGATTCTTGGTGTGGCCAAAACGGCCAGTGCCGACGAAATTAAAAAAGCCTATCGTAAACTGGCTATCAAATATCATCCGGACAAAAATCCCGGCGATAAAGCGGCCGAGGAAAAATTCAAGGAGATCAGCGAAGCCTACGCCGTTCTTTCTGATGCGGAAAAGCGTCAGCAGTATGACACCTTCGGTTCCTCCGGCTTCAAACAGCGCTACTCGCAGGAAGATATATTCCGCAACTTCGATCTCAACGACATCCTGCATCAGTTCGGCTTTGGCGGCGGGTTTCGTCCGGGTGGCGGTGGCGGTTCCTTTCACACGAGTGGTTTTCGCCCTGGTGGAGGTGGTTCGCCTTTTGACAATATCTTCGGGGGTGGCGCGCGTGGCGGCTGCGGAGGAGGGTGCGGACCGCAACCGGTGAAGGGCGGCGACTTGACTTATGAGCTGCAGGTAAGCCTGGAGGATGTTCTTCATGGGTCGGAGAAGACCATTGGGCTGCGCCAGGGCAGTCAGACCAAAAATGTCTCCGTCAAGGTGCCCAAGGGCATTGAAGACGGCAAGCGGTTGCGGCTGAGCGGCAAGGGGGCGTCTTCCTCCTCAGGCGGTCCGGCGGGTGATCTATACCTTAAAGTGCATGTGGCCGAACATCCAGTCTTTCAGCGGGTAGAGGACGATCTGGTGGTCGAACATCGCATCCCGTTCAGTGAGGCGTGTATGGGCACCTCCATCGAGGTGGCTACCCTGGATGGAAAGAAATTTAATGTCAAGGTCCCGCCCGGGGTGCAGCAGGAGGCCAAATTGCGGATTAAAGGACATGGCTTGCCGGCTGGTCCGATCGGACAGCGCGGTGATCTCTTGGTGAAGATTGCGGTTCGTATTCCCAAAACCCTCACTCCCGAGCAGCAAGAGGCGGTGCAGGCCCTGACGGCAGTCGGGCTTTAAGCCTCATCCAGGGAGTATTTATAAAAAAAGCCCGGCAAGAGCAGAGAGCTCTTGCCGGGCTTTTTTTGTTGTTTTCAAGGCGGCCAAGCGTTTGTCAACATCCCTCCAGCTTTTTCTTCTCCTGCGTGGTTTGGGCAGCCTCTTTGATTTTCTGGTCGCCAGCACTTTGCAACTCTGCGGCCTTGTGGGCCTCGGCAAGCGGCTTTTCAATTGATCTGGCGGCCTCTTGGCCGAGTTGCTGCTGTAGGGGCGGCTTTTTTTGCTCCTTTGCCTGTTGGTCTTGGCAACCTGTGAGCAGGGGGCAGCAGAGGGTGGCCGCAGTCAATAGTGTTGCTATCAGTTGTATCTGTTTCATTTTCATTCCTTCTTAAAAGAGTTCTCGAATCGAATTTCCGAGCCTTTGAATACCTTCGACGATGGTCGCCTCATCTGAGCAGGAAAAATTAAGCCGCAGGGTATTGCTGTCCTTACGATCGACATAAAAGGGGGTTCCGGGAACAAAGGCCACCTTCTTTTTGATCGCCGCCTCAAAGAGTGTCATGGATGACATCCCCTCGGGCAGGGTGACCCAGAGGAACATGCCGCCTTCGGGGTTAGTGAACGTGACCTCAGGCGGGAAAAAATCTTTGATCGCGCCGATCATGGCCTCTTTTTGTTTGCCATACTGGGCAATAATGCTGGCTATGTGGGCATCGATATCGTTATCGCAGAGGTAGCGATGGAGAACACGTTGGGCCAGGTAGTCGGAATGCAGGTCCGCAGCCTGTTTGGCAATGACCAGTTTGTCCATGATCGGAGCTGGTGCGACCAGCCAACCCAGACGCAGGGCAGGAGCCACTGTTTTGGAAAAGGAGCCGAGCAGAACCGTATTCTGGGGCACAATTTGTTTAAAGGAGACCTTGCGTTCGCCGGAAAAGCGAAGATCACCATAGGGGTCATCCTGGATGATCAGGCAAGTGGTGCCCCGGATCAACTCGGCCAAGGCGTGGCGATTGTCGTCGCTATAACTAATGCCGCTTGGGTTTTGAAAGTTGGTGACCGTGTAGAGCAGTTTTGGCTGCCGCTCGGCCAGTACCAGTCCTAGTTTTCCCAGATCCATCCCGCCCTCGCTCACCGGGACCGGATGAAATCTCGGTCGATACATGGCAAAGGCTTGGATTGCCCCCAAGTAACCGGGCTCTTCGATGACCAGGTCGTCGCCCTCGTTGAGAAAGGTCTTGCCCAGTAAATCCAGTCCCTGCTGCGACCCGGTGGTGATGAGGATATCCTCCACCGGGATATCGAGTCCGTCGCGTAGCTTGTAGCGATCACTGATGAATTGGCGTAGACCGAGATAGCCTTCGGAGTTGGCATACTGGAGGATTTGGTCACCCGCGTCCTCAAAAACGTCATGGGCTGCCTTTTGCAGCGCTTTGACCGGGAAAAAATGGCGGTTGGGCAGCCCCCCGGCAAAGGAGATAATCGAGGAGTCAATGGTGACTTTAAGGATTTCCCGGATAAAAGATTTGGGCACATCGTTGATACGATCAGAAAATGCGTTTTCCATAAAAGCCTCACCGCTCGGCTGTGCCGGGCAAAACGAATTGTACGGATAAAAGAAAGGCCGAACGCCTTAAAAGAGGTGGGGTCTTTCAGATAAAAGTTGCGCGCTTACGATAGACCGTTGCTTGACTTTTGGCAATAGACTGGCCGCTGTTTTGTTCAGTGACCACAATGTCATAAAGTGCGGTGGCACCGCCGAGATGCACCTCTTTAGCCTCGGCCACCAGGTGATCGCCTATCTTCGTTGGTCGCAGGAAGCTGATGGCCACATTCAGGGCAAGGGCGGTTTGGCCGTGCGAGTTACTCGCCGCGGCAAAGGCGATGTCTCCAAGGGCAAAGACCAGGCCGCCGTGGGTCATGCCATGGAAATTGAGCATAGACTCACTCACCGTCAGCGAGACCCGACTGTACCCGGGTTCGATGGCCTCGATGGTGGCGCCGAGAAAGTTGGCAAAGGGGTCTTTGCGGATGTGGTCTTCGATTGCAGGGGGCATTGTATGGGGCGTGAGATATTCAAAAGTCATTTTGGACTGGAAATTCCATGTTGCAAGGGTTGCTCAACTAGAGT
>JAQUEZ010000428.1 GCA_028684915.1 Desulfobulbus sp. | reverse complement strand
GATTTGGTGCAGTATTGTAAGGTGGTGAGTTATTTTGAACAATTGCTCAATCGGCCGTTGCCGGGACGGGGGTGCCGTAACTTACCCCAGGTTTAAAAACGACCTGCTCAAAGAAGAGGGGGACAGCGGTCCCGAGGCTTGAAGGAGGCAATCAATGGTTGGTGCTTTGCTGCAGTTGCATCCCGTTTTCAGGCCCTGTAGGCCACCCTTACCGGATTTGCCATCATGATGATTTTGGGACGTATCCCTGGGGTGATAAAATGGAAAAAGACCGTAAAATTGCACTGCTGATCGACTGTGACAATGCCAGCTACCAGGCGGTGGATGGTGTGCTCAACGAACTGGCCAAGTACGGCGTCACCAATATTCGCCGGGCTTACGGCAACTGGAAGACTCCCCATCTCAAAGGCTGGGAGGAGCAGTTGCATCCCTTTGCCATCCTGCCAATCCAGCAGTTTGCCTATACTCAGGGCAAGAATGCCACCGATGCTGCGATGATTATCGATGCCATGGACCTGCTTTATACCCAGCAGATCGATGCCTTTGCCCTCATGACCAGCGATAGCGATTTCACCCCGCTGGTCATGCGCATTCTCACCAGCGGCCTCACGGTCTACGGCTTTGGCGAAAAGAAAACGCCGCCCCCCTTTGTCAATGCCTGTTCCCAGTTCATCTACACCGAAAACCTGCTGCCCTCGGCCGAAAGCGACGAATCCGCAGAAGATGAGCCGCAGGACCGCAAAAAATCGCGTAATGAACTGCGCGGCGACGCTTCCCTGGTCAAATTGCTGCGTAACGCCGCCGATCAGACCGCCGGTGAGGACGGCTGGTCTAACCTCGGCCGGGTCGGCCAGTATATTTCCAACACCGCCTCTTTTTCCCCAATCAACTACGGTTATCGCAAGCTGAGTGAACTCATCCGGATCAGCGAACTGTTCCACGTTGAGATGCGCAACAATAATAAGGTGATGTATATTAAGGACAGCAAGAAAAGCTGATTACCTTGTAACCTGTTCGGCCTTGTATCTCTTTATTTTTACGTAGCCATCTTTTGTTGTGTGATGGGGCCCTTACGAGTCCCTCATTGACAATTGAGGCCATTTTTTCTCGTTTTTCCCTCCCTGTAAATATTTTATTCGGCATCTTTTGTCGTGTCAATCTGTGCCTAAGTGATTACACAATGAGTGTTGGCTGTGTCACAGCGTGGTATTTTATTGGGTGTGATGTCTCGTCTGGAGACAAAGATTATCCAGGGATCCGGTGACGTAGTCCGTATTTGAATAAACTGGAAATGCACCGAAGAGGTCTTGATGAAAGCTATGGCGTGGCAGGGCATACTAGCTGTTGCAGTTGTTGCTTTGGGTTGCTTGGTTTGCCCATCACTGGCAGACGCCGGCAAGGTAGTCCCTGGTGTCAAGATCCTGGTTGACGAGGCGTTGACCAATAATCCGGATCTCAAGGCGTCCGAGCAGCAGTGGCAAGTGATGGTTGCCCGGGCCGAGCAGGCTGGCGTTCTGGAGGATCCGATGGTGATGGTCGGTATTCAGAATGGGTTGATCAAGGATCCCCTGGCCTTCAACCGTGAGAGCATGACCGCGAAGGTCATCGGCCTCAGCCAGAAAATTCCTTTTTACGGTAAGCGCGATCTGATGAAAGAGGCGGCCGAGCAGGGCGCCGAGGCTCAGCGTTGGGTGGTGGCGGAACGTCGCCTCACCCTGCAGCGGATGATCAAGGAGAATTGGTCACGGTTGTACTTGATTGATCGTTCCCTGGAGACGGTTAACGCTACCATTGGTTTGCTCGATGATCTGATTCGTCTGGCGGAATCGATGTACGGTGTTGGGTCAACCAGCCAGCAGGAGGTCTTCCAGGCGCAGCTGCAGCGCTCAAAGATGGAGGAGATGCGTATCCTGCTCCAGGAGCAACGTCAATCGTTGACTGCCGTGCTTAACAGTTTGAGCGCCCGCCCGCAAACAACCCATTACCCGACTCTCCCCAAGATCAAACCTGCCTCACAAAATTTTGCCGCCGGCGAACTTGAACAGCTGGCCCTGGCGAACCGGCCGACCCTGAAAGCATTACAGGCCCGGATTGGCCAAAGTGATGCCGGCGTCCGTTTGGCCGAGCGGGAGTTTTATCCCGATTTTACCGTGAGCCTTGAGTACATGCAGCGAGAACCTGCCATGGGTGGTGACGGTAATGATATGTACGGCGCCAAACTTTCTTTTAACCTGCCGATCCAGCAGGACCGACGGCATGCCAAGGTGACGGAGATGGAGGCGGAAAGGCGCAAAGGCGTATGGGAGCGGGAAGATTTTAGAAATCAGATCCGTCAGGCGGTTAGCGAGAGTCTGGCCCGGCTGGCGCGAAGTCAGCAGTTGATCCGATTGTATGACCAGGGAATACTCGTTCAGGCTGGTGGTGCCGCCGAATCGGCGTTGGCCGCCTACCGAAGCGGCGAGGCTGAATTTGCCAAGGTCTTGGCTACCCGAATGCAGCAGTTTGACAATGAACGGGCCTACCATGGAGCCGTTGCCGACCAGCAGATACAGTTGGCGGTGCTGGAGAACCTTGTCGGGGGGCCTTTGCCGGGCCGCGCCGATAACTTGCAGAGCAAAAAAAAGCCCCCCAAAGGTGATCGATGAAAATCGTTTTCCAACGAGTCCTCCTCATCGTCGCGATTGTTTTCGCCTTGGGAGGCGGTTATCTGCTCGGTCTGCGCCACCAGGATCCTGATGATGCTCATGAGCATGCGCTGGTGGCCACTAGCGCCCATGAGCACAAGGTGCAATACACCTGCTCCATGCACCCTTTCATCATCCGTGATGAGCCTGGTTCCTGTCCGATCTGCGGTATGGCATTGACCCCGGTGAAAGGCGGCGAGAGCGGCGGCCAGAGCGAGGATGGGATCAAGATCGATCCGATCACCCAGCAGAACATGGGCGTGCGGACGGCGCCGGTGGTCAAGCGGAATTTGGAACACACCATCCGTACCGTCGGTCTGGTGGCAATGGCCGATGATCGTCAGTATGCGGTCAATACCAAAATTCAAGGTTGGGTCGAGCAGCTTTTTGTCGACCAGTTGGGGCAGCGGGTGAGCAAAGGCCAGCCGCTGCTGTCCATCTATAGTCCGGAACTGGTTGCGGCCCAACAGGAGTATCTTCTTGCCCTGGCCAACAGAAAAAGGCTGGCCGGAAGTTCGTTTAGCGAAATAGCTGCCGGGTCCACGCGCCTGCTGGAGGCTGCCCGGACCCGGCTCAGCTACTGGGATATCAGTCCTGAGCAGCTGAAGATGCTTGAGCGAACCGGCAAACCAAGCAAGACCCTGACCCTCTACAGCGACCATAGCGGCATTGTCACCCGTAAGAAGGTGCTGCAGGGGGCTCGGGTTATGGCCGGGGAGGAACTGTTGCAGATCGCCGACCTTTCCACCCTGTGGGTCAATGCCGATATTTACGAGTACGAGCTGGAATGGATACAAGTGGGGCAGAAGGCGGAGGTCGATTTGCCCATGCTTGGTCAGGCAATTTCCGGGCGGATCGATTACCTCTACCCCTATCTGGAAAACGCGACTCGTACGGTCAAGGCACGTATCGTGATCAATAATCCCGAGCTGGCGCTGAGACCCGCCATGTTTGCCAATGTGCGTATTGTAGCCAAAACCGCCTCTTCCATCCTGACCATTCCTGCAACAGCGCTGCTGAACTCCGGTAAAGAGCAGACCGTTTTTGTGGCCCTGGGTGAAGGGCGTTTTTCACCGCGGACGGTCACCACCGGCCTGCGGGACGACACCCTGGTCGAGGTCCGCTCCGGGCTTGCCGAGGGTGAGTCGGTGGTGGTTTCGGCCCAATTCATGCTCGACTCGGAGAGCCGACTGCGCGAGGCCTTGAAGAAAATGACCGCGCCCAAAGAAGCCTCGCCGACAACGCCACCTAAGGCCAAATCCCAGGAACTGGACGACCTCTTCAAATGAGGCTTTGGCCAAGAGGAGACAGGGGAACCCACCATGCTTGAAGCCATTATCGCCTGGTCCATTCGCAACAAGTTCTTGGTGATCCTCTCGACCCTGTTTGTGGTCCTTTCCGGCTTCTATTCGCTCCAGCAGACGCCGGTGGATGCCATCCCCGATTTATCGGATGTACAGGTGATCGTTTTCACCAAATATCCGGGGCAGGCGCCGCAGGTGGTGGAAGATCAGGTCACCTATCCCCTGGCCACGCGCATGCTCTCCG
>JAQUEZ010000117.1 GCA_028684915.1 Desulfobulbus sp. | reverse complement strand
ACACCGCGCCGGGGTTGGCTTGGCAACAAGCCGCTCGGCGCTGACTACATGCCCGCCGTGAACGAACGCGCCCGCCGGATGAAAGCCGCCGTTCGCGAGCAGGACCAGCCCGCCGACAAACGACAACCACGTTTGCCAGGATTCTAAATGCCACCTGAAATCATGTTGGGCTGTGCTCTTTTAACCAATCACGGAGAACATCATTGATACGGGTTTGCCATCCCTTTCCGGTTGCCTTAAATGCGGTCACGACATCGTCAGAAAGACGTATGTTGACAGCCTTTTTCGGCGTTTCCAATGGTGGGCGCCCCCTTTTGGGAAGTACGGCAAGCAACTCTTTCGGCAACACATCCATAGCGGGTTTGAATTTTTGGAGATCGCCCTTTGTGAGCTCCCGAACTTCTCCGTCTTTGTCAGTCAATGGTAAGTGTTTTGCCATGTCGTTTTGCCTCTCTATCGTTTGCCTTTCTAAAACTGATTATCCTCACACCGCCAGGGATCGGCGTAAAACAGATTACATACAATCTGTTTTTCAGATAGCCGACGGCAACGAATCGGCGTTCTGGGTAGAGCTTCCTGTCATCTTCAAAAAACATCGCGTCTTCCCATTCAAATTCAACGGCTCGGTCGAAGGGCAAATCGCGCAGCTTTTTATTTTTCTCGGATTTATCAGGGTCAAATTCAATTTCCATGGAATTATTGTATATACAAAAATCGTTGCCGTCAAGATAACGAAATTCCTAATCATCACCGGCTTCAATCATGATCATTTCCTCGACATTCGGCAACGCTGGTTGCCTAGCTTCTGAGGAAAGCCTTCTTGACTTATCCAACCCTTTCGCATACTGCTTTGTGCATGCGAGGGAGAATATTTACTGACCAGAAGTGCCCGATTTGTAAGGCGTCTCTCAATTATGACGAACGTAGGCGGGGATTATTTTGCCCTTCTCATCCCGAACAGCAGGCAAACAGGCTTTTTACTGTTCAGTTTGGCCGCACCGTCCGAAAACGGTTTTCTGACTATCGCGAAGCAGAACGATTCCTTGACGGCCTTCGTTACGAAGTCGACAAGGGCACATTTGATCCGCGCGACTACAGTTCAAAGATGCCCTTGAGCTTCACGTTGCTTTCCACTCAATGGATTGAACACAAGCAAGAAGAAGTCAAAGAAGGTTCTTTGAAAAATTTGCGTTCTTTCGTCTCCAGAGCCCAAGAACATTTTGGCGACAAGAACGTAAAGCTAATTGACTATGCTGCTCTTGAAGACTTCCTTTCTTCACAGAAGTTGTCCAACAAAACGAAATCCAACCTTCGTTCTTGCCTCCATTCCTTTTGGTCCTGGATTTTAAATCGTAAGGTAATATCCAGATCAGACTTTCCCGACTTTCCTAAAATATCCTTCGAACTTGGATGGCGGAAGACTGTTGATAAAGAAACTCAGCAAGCCATTATTGATGAAATCAAACGGATGTCATTTTCGATCAACCCTCGAATCTGGCTTGGCATCAAATGGTTAAGCACTTACATCGCAATTCGCCCGAATGAATTATTGAGCATCAAAGAAGAACATATTGAACGCCGCTCCGGCCTTATCCTTATTCCCCATCCAAAAGAAAAGCGTCCTAAAATCGTTCCGCTGATCGACGAAGACCTGGAATTACTGAAATATTTCCCCCCGTCTTTTCCTAAGCTTTATTTTTTCAGGCATGAGAAAACCCAAGGCCGCAGCCGGGCCGGTTCTCAATTTGGCGAGCATTTTTTTTATAGCTGGTGGAAACGTGCGTGCAAAAATCTGGGCATTGAAGATGTCGATTTGTACGGCGGGACTCGACATTCATCGGCAATTGCCCTTACCAGCCTCGCGACGCCGGAACAAATTCGACGCGCAACCATGCACGCTACGAATTCAGCTTTTGAGCGGTATTACCAAGTGACGGTCGATGAAGTTCGGAATGTATATCAAGCCACGCGGTGCGATACGGCTGTGATACCAAAAAAGAAAAGCAACAAGCGCTAACTTGTTGCTTTTTATAGAAAAAATTGGTGAACGAGGCGGGATTCGAACCCGCGACCTTTGGCTTCGGAGGCCTTGTTCTCTTGTTTTACTACAGTGTTTAACAATGCTTAACTGCCTATTATTTCCTTGATTTTTCAATTCCTGCCGTTTACTATTTTCCCTGTAAAACCTGTATTATTTGTTGTTATTTTATATTTAGCTTCACAATAGCTTCACAAAATATTGAGTTCACGAACAACGCACACGGGAAAAGCTATCAAGCCATTTTTATTTGACTTGGAATTTTATTTGCAACGTGACAACGGAATTTATATGAAATTTCACAACGTTCTTCATTAATAAAAGCAATGGCAGGCCAGAAATATCGGATTAAGAGACATCCTGGAGTATACGGTTACGATTCGGCAATTAGACGCTTCAATGGTAAGCCAGACACTTGCTATTACATCGTGGTTACCATCGATGGCAAGAATAAAACCGAGAAAGTGGGCTGGTCATCCGAAGGATATACCCCACAGCTTGCAGCCGAATTGAGAGCTAAGAGGATCAGGGTGGCCAGGCATCAAGGCGAGGTCAAAACCAGCCGGGATATTCGGGCAGAACAACGAAATGTTAACAAGACTTTGCAAGAGATTAAGGAACACTATTTCAGCAGTGCCAAAGGCGGAGCCATTAAAGGTAAAAAACAAGACTTGTGCCGGTGGAAACATCATCTTGCTTTCCTTGCGGGCAAGAGTCCGAGGGAACTTTCACAGCTTGATATTGAACGCATTAAACGCAACATGAAGGAAAAAGAATTGTCTCCGGCTACCATTGACCACGCATTACGGTTACTTCGGCGTATTGTTAATCATGGCGTAGAACATGGTCTATGCCCCCGTCTTGCGTTCAAAATTCAATTCCCTAAAGTAAACAACATAATAACAGAGTTTCTTTCACCGGAAGAAGCTGTACGCCTACTCGACACTTTGAATCGGTGGCCCCGACAGGACGTTGCCCGCATGGTAAAACTTGCTATGTTTTCAGGCTTACGACGGGGGGAGCTGTTTCGACTCAAACGAGAACATCTTAATTTTCAACATAGCTTAATTACCATTGCCGATCCGAAGGGCGGCAAGGATGTTACTGTCCCCATGTCACCCCCGGTTCGAGAATTATTTGAACAACAGCTTACTTTCTTGGAAGATGAAAAGGAGCGGCGGGCTAAGCGGTACCGTAAAATCGCCAGACGGGCCCCGATTTGGGAGGATCACGACTATGTCTTTCCAGGAGTTCACGGCGATCAGCGCATGGAATGCACAGCTATTGATCGAATCAAGCAGGAAGCCGACCTGCCCACGCACTTCCGACCGTTTCACGGGCTCCGGCACCATTATGCGGTCTTGCTGGCCAGTTCTGGGGAATTTAATCTGGACCAGATAGGGCAGCTGCTCACTCACAAAAGCAGCGATATTACCCGTCGATACGCGCACTTTTTGCCTGAAGCGCAACAGAGGGCTGCGGACCGGGCAGCTGAAATTATCATGGCCCAAGCCACAACAGAAAAACACGAAGAAAAGAAGAGCGTCATTTTCAGCTCCGTGGAATGAACCAGCGATAAAACGACAACCTCAACAAGCATGAATGGGGCTTGATGCCGATCACTTCCGCCAAACCTGCTGTGCTTGTTTCATCAAGGAGTAGCCTACAATGAAAAAACAGAACGAAGAAGGGTTGTTGCACCAACTCCTTCGTGGAGTAAAAGAAAAAGAAGTTTGGGATGCTTTGAATGCTCTGGACGTTTTAAATGAAGTCGAGGGATCATTGTCAGTCGCTTCGACCATTGAGGCGATAAGCGAGGCCGAGAGTAAACTAAACAATATGATAGGTGACTCCCCGAAGTGGTTTATTCACCAACGTTACTTGAGGCTGAAACAAGACATATTTTATCGGAAGATTGAACTGAAAGAAGAAAACTGGAAAACAAAACTCCGAGAAGGTAAACAAGATAAACAGACAAAACTTACAAAGAAAAATATATTCATCGCCATGAAAAATCTTGCATCGAAGGAAGAGGAAGACAATAAACTAAAAAAATATACCATCAGCGGTCTTGCAGGGGTCATTCACGGAACTATCGCAACAAGTGGTCATGTAACGAGAGTCATGAAAGATCACCTTGGAGCGCATGTGGCAGGAAAGAAAGGAGAAAAATATTATTTGTCGGAAATAATACATATGTGGGGTGATCATTTATAAAAGTGATGATCCTTTTTGAAAATCGTAATAGTTAAATAATTTCGAAATGTTACCTTCGAATGTAGGCATACAGGGACATAATATTCCTGTACTTACCCAACCTACCTTTGGAGATAACGATGTCCTCTGTAACACTCCCCGTCCTCCAGCTCGCTGAGGCTTTGCGGCAGATCGGGATTATCAACCCCGAAACCATTCCCACCAAACAGGCAGCTGCCTACCTCTCGCAAATCAAAAATGTCCCGACAGCTCCGAGTAGCTTGGAAGTGTACCGCTGTCAATCTCGCGGACCACGATACAAAAAAATAGGTTCCCGTGTTTTCTACACCACTACCTGGCTCGACGAATGGGCGAAGGGCGTGGATGTTAAAGTCTATGATCCGTCTCGCTCGTAACAGCAAATAACATTCTCTATGGAGCGAGGAATCGACACCCTCTCCGACGCGCAAACAGAGAAGCCGGTGTGGATGAGCGAAGAGGATTGGAAGGATGTCCTGCCGTTACCAGTCTCGACTCGGCAAACCGCAATAACCTTACGGCAGTTGATGCTTAGTAGGGCAGCGTTAGGAAATGAAGCTTCCGAGCAGGCCGCCGCGATCCGCGTCGCTACGGCGACAGGTCCGACACAAACCACCTTGGCGGCCTGGTGCGGGTATCCGACCGATTTGACAAGGTGTAGCCCTTTCTTTCCGATGAACGCGAAAAATCTTGGTCATAGAGATTTTTTACGAGGGTATCTTATCACCTCGGCAGGATGGGGCGCGATCAAGTACACCGGGCCGAAACTCTCCACCCACGAAGAAGACGCACTGATGGCGCTCTTGGCTATCCTGGATAATGTCAGTCAACGCCGGACAGAAACGGAAACCGATGGTCGAAAAACGTACACTTATCGCGGCCCGGCTTGGCCGTTATTGAGGCTGTTGGGCTATGCCAAACCGGGAAAGGACGCTTACAAACGGCTTATCGATGCACTCAAACTGCTCACGGTGGCAGGGGTCGAATTGTCTATTGCAGCCGGTAACACTAAAGGCGGAAAACGCAAACCTCCACGCATCTCTAGTATGTCAGCCATGCTTGCCAATGTCCATTGGGACGAGGAAAAGAAAGAACTGACGGCAACCGTAAATCCGTTTTTTTATGAAACCTATTACGCTGGAACCATCACCCTGGTGGACGTGTCAAAGCGGGTGGCGATGAAAGGCGTCATTGCCAAGGCCCTTTATCGGTTTACCCAGAGCCATCGGCAAAGCAAGGTGTTTGAGGGGCATTACCTCACCTTGGCCGATGCGCTCAACATGGATCGTGAGCAACCGGCAATAGAGATCAGGCGCAGGTTAAAGACAGCCATTGCTGAACTCATCAGGCACGGCATCTTGACCAAGAAGAGCCGGTTTGTGGCGCAAGATATTGTTCGTCTGGAGCGCGAAAAAAATGCTCTGCCGTCCCTAAAAAAAGGCGCTGAAAAAACCAAATAATTTTAGGTCAATTGCCATGGGCACGTCTTTTGATCCATGAATACACGTCTTTTGACCCATAGATACACGTCTTTTGACCCATGGATACACGTCTTTTGACCCATAGCATCGCCCGCTATCGCCCATCCAGCAAGGGCTAGCGGTCCGTAGAAAGGGCTTAAAGGTCTTTAAGGGCTTAAAGGATATTTCGAAAGAGCTGCCGCTCTTTTTCGAAAGCAACAGCTTGAGACTTCACTCCCGGCTGTCGCCGGATTGAAAAAACTAGAAAGGGCGCTGAGAGAAGAGAAGGTTTTGAGGGCGTTACGACTAGAGCGGTTGACTTCACAGACGCGAATCAATAGCTACCCCATGCGTAGCAACGCTAACTGGAGTGGCCCAGCCGCCTTTTGATTTATAGTCGGTGCTGGCCATGGGTAGACCCCCACGGCCAACACCTAACCATCAATCGATCTAATAAGGAGATCAGATCATGGCTGCAGCTAAGAATAAGGCCGCTACTGCGATCCGCAAAGAACAAAAAAAAGACAAACAAATACTCCTGTCAGATTTACTGATTCGCGCCCCGCAGTTTGTGGCAGGGCCGGGAAAGGAAGAACGCCATGACGGTGCAATATTGCGACGGAGCAAAGGGGTTCGTGTACGGGGGTGGGGGCGGCAACTATCCTTTTTTGAACGGCGGGTCTGGTTGTACGTGCTACAGCTTGCCCACCAAGTGCCGACTGGCGAGCCGGTGACGATATCTTGCACAGACCTGCGACGAGGCCTTGGACTCTGCATCCAAGGTCAAGAGACGGCGGAAATGCTGGACTGGGCCTTAACCGGGTTAAGTACCTATAACGTTGCACTGGAGACCCCTCAAGGCAAGTGGATCATGCCTCTCCTTAACTATAGTACCACCGCTAAAAATACATACAGGATAGTGGTTGATACCCGGTGGACAGTACCAGCTGATTGTGAACTTGTCTGGTGACAGTGCAAATACCTATAATATCGATTAAATTAGAAAATATTGCCGAATAAACCAAATGAAAAATTATGAGAAGAGGGGGTGAATGATTGACTGGGTCTGGGGGGCTAGTGGCCTATCGATCTCCGGTGTCTTACGGCAGATCGGTAACGATTCTACGCTAGCGTTGCTACGCTAGATACTGCTTTTTTGGAAGGTAGCCAATGGACATTAACATAAAAAGAATAATTCACGAGGCGGAACGAATAGCTGTCTGTATTGCCATGATATGGCTGTGTATTACACGATTGATTAGGTTGGCGTTTATTTGGCTGAATTTTTGTTTTTTGGGGCTATTGCTCTTGCTTGGCGGGATCATTTTCACAGTTTTGTTTTTTTCCGCTTTCACCCCCTCGTGGCTGATGATATTTGGCAACCCTGATTTGCCCCGAGGCGTACTCTGGGTGATGGCATTGGCAATCGCGTCGGTACTGTGCTTTCTGTGGTTTTCAAATTGGCAAAAAAATGGCCTTCGCACGGCAAAATCAGAAACAAAAAAAATAATGGAGGGAATCAATGGAGAAATTGAAGAGTCTGAAATACTTGTGCGTTTTTTTGCTCGGTGTAACCGTGACAACTCCGGCACTAGCCGGAATACCGGTAATTGATGGTGCCAGTGTCGCACAACAGGTTTTGAGCGTGGCAGAAGCGGTAAAACAAGTTGCGGCCTGGGCGCAACAGTTTCAACAAATGGAACAACAATTCCAACAGATGCAACAACAATACGCCAGCCTTAACGGCATAAGGGGCATGGCAGATTTGGTCAATAATCCATCATTGCGAAACTATTTACCGTCTAATTATCAAACCATTCTCACAAATGGCTACGAAAACTCAGCCTCGATCCTTGCTCAAAACAAAAGAATTAATCTTTCTGACACCTGGATTGATCCGGCCAGCCAAACGGCTATAGATCACCAAAACGACGCCAACCAAGCGGCTGTAAACCGTGCTGTTGCCGAAGATGGCTATGCTAAAGCGAGTCAACGATTTGCTGATATCCAGGTGTTACTGGATAAGGTGAATGCCTCTCCCGACGCAAAAGATATTGCCGATCTGCAAGCTCGTATCCAGGCCGAACAGGTTATGCAGCAAAACGAGAGTACCAAACTTGCGTTGTTCGCTCAATTGGCACAGGCTCAGCGGGATTTGCAGAATCAACGTAACATGGAACGCTCCATGGCAAAAGACGCGGTAAATACTATTCCCAATTGGTGACATAAATATGATAAAATTGATCTTTCTCATTTTTATTCAAGCGTTGATGCTGTTGTTGAATGGTTGTCACGATAAAAACACAGATTCAGACGGCGTTCCTATTGTTTCGGACATACAACACTTGACAGATTCAAAAGGGAATACGATGACCACTGAAGAATTTTTGAAAATGTGGTGCCCTGGGAAAAACAGAACTACGATTTCAAATCGGACGTGCGAAAAGTTGCAAAATCAACGCAACATAGAACGCTCTATTGAAAAGGATGCCGTAAAAACAATTCAAAAATGGTGATAATATGGTAACTCCAGCGGCTTTTCATTTTTTCACGGACCTTTTTACAAAAATCAATGCGACACTTGAGAGCTACATACAATCTACAGCAAGCGACATAATCACCAGTATCACTCCTGTTGCTACCACGATGCTCACAATATATGTGATGTTTTGGGGATGGTCGATGTTGAGAGGTACTATTTCGGAACCTGTTACCGATGGAGTGCAACGGATCGTCCGGTTGGAAGTGATCGTAGGCATTGCGCTTAGTCTCGGCCAGTACAACACTTTTGTCGCTAATTTTTTATGGCAGTCTCCTGATGCCCTGGCGGCGATTATCGCTTCCGGCTCGTCGGTACCAGCAACCAGCACCCAATTTCTTGATCAATTTGCAGGCCATTTTTACGATGTCTATGTAGCATGCGCACAGATGGCCAAGGCCGAGCCTTGGAGTAGCACTGTTGGCATTCCGGACCTGAGTCTTTTGTTGTGGGGCGCGGGGGTCCTGTTGGCGGGCATGCTATTAACAGCATACGCAGCGTTTTTACTGGTGTTATCCAAAATTGCGTTGGCTGTGCTTTTGGCAATAGGGCCGATACCTATATTGATGTCAATGTTTGAGGCAACAAAACGTTTTCTGGATACATGGTTAGGGCAGGCCTTTAATTTCGTTTTTTTAGCGGTACTTACTGCTGCCATGATAAAAATAATGCTAACCATAATACAAACGTATCTTCTCGGTGCGGTTGCTACGCCAGAGGCTTTGGCCAACCCATCAACAGTCAGCATTGTGATTGCGATTGTATTTTGTACTATAGGCTTATTAGTGCTGTGGCAAGTACCATCTATTGCTTCCGCCTTAGGTGGTGGCGTGGCAATTGGTACCCTCGGTGCCGTAGGTGCCCTATACGGTAAGAGCAAAGGCGCTGTGGCAGCTACGCGGCCCGTGAATGTACGGAGGCAATTTGTTCGCGGTATAGCTGATCTAAAAATAGCGTCAGCTCCCATAAGGGCTGTCTGGAATAAAACGAGAGGCAATAACAAAGTATTTAAAAATGGCTGATTAAAAGTTCTTTCAACATCTACAACAATAGATGGAGCCTCAACGGGTTTTTGTTTCCAGGTGGCGTGTTGACATCCGAAATCAGCTCATATTTCATCCGAAACACGTCTAAATCACATCCGTTTAAGGTCAAAATACATTCGAATAACATTCGAATCACATCTGAATCACATCGAACAGATTTTAGAAGAGGAAGGGGAGGGAACTAGGGCAGGATAGGCACTTGTGCCTCTATCCGGGACCATTGTCCCGGATTTCCCCCTCTCCCCCCTTCTTGTAAAACAATATGGAGGGGTGTATACCGGCTCTCAATACACTCGTTGGCATCGAAACAAAAATGCGCTTTCAAGGCATGGCAGCTTGGGGCTAAAGCGCGAGGGCTAGTCACAGATCCCTTCTATTGGGACGTCAACTGCTACGGACACAACTTCGTTGAACAGGATTTTTATAACCTGGCCGAGGTGCTGGCCGGCATCAAGGGTCGGTTCCTGATAACCATCAATGACACATCCGAGGTTCGGAAGATATTTGAGCATTTTTTGATCGAGGAAGTCGAGCCGAAATACTCAATGAGCAAGAAGGTTTTCTGGTTATCCCGTAAAACTGCATGATAGCCAGTTAGTTGAAGCCCAAAAACGGTGCCCGTGAACCATCTTGGGAAAATACTGAATGATAACCGGAAACCGTATAATAACTTGTTAGCAAAACACACAGGGCCCGGCCTCACTCATCAAAGTCACTAGAAAATTTAACATGCTGATTTCACGTTATAAAATTCCCAGTGACTTAGAAGATTTTGCAGTCTATCTACGGAAACAAATTTTATGGATTTTATAATAAAAAACCTACTGGAAAAGCTTAATAGGCTTAAAAAGGAAAGGAATAGAGAACTGTCAAGAATGGCAGATATTTTCGGTGATCCCCTTGAAATGGCTAAATCGTACATAGAGCCATATTGCCAGCATATCAATCCAGCTGATTACGCTGACGAAGAAAAAGCACTTATCGTTACAAGCCCTGTACTTACTGTTATAAATACATTTATCGGCAGAAGTACCATCGCAGCTAGTGATGGAGGTAATCAGCTGATTCTGTTGTCAGATACTGGGATGGGAAAAACCACCCTGTTGGTGATGATAAAGTTGGCGCACCTTTCTTCATTTTGGCCAAAAAACTATAAGTGTGTTTTGCTAAAAATAGGCAATGACACCTTAAGTGAAATCTCCAAAATTGAGAGAAAAGATGAAACAGTAATTCTTCTTGATAGCCTAGATGAATACGTAAGCCCCACTGCGGACAGCAACCAACTCCTAACGAGCCTATTAGATGCGACAAAAAATTTCAAGAAAGCAATAATAACCTGCAGAACTCAATACACGTCAGTTAATAATATCGATCCATTTGGCCGAGCTGGATGCCTTGTGCATAGTGGTTATCGATGCCCTATGATTTATCTTTCTCCTTTTAATGACAGCCAAGTTTTAGATTATATTTTAAAGAAATTTAATGGCACAAAAAGCAGTGAGCCAGTAGAAAAAGCCAAGATTTTGCTAGATAGAATGGGAGGGTTGCGCCAAAAACCATTTTTACTTAGCCATATCCATGATTTAGTGGATTCTGATATTGAGTCTTGGGATGAAGAAAATATCTACAGTGCATTGGTGAAAAGTTGGCTTCAACGAGAACAAAGAAAAATAGAAACGCTGGGTGTAAATTCTGGCATTGCAATTGAAGAATTTCATACCGCATGTACTGAAATAGCTTCATTTATGGAAAAGAATAATAGTGTTGATGTAACACCAATAGAACTATATGCAATTATTAAAAACATTCCGTCCATTAACCTGATAAAGACAATGGACGTCGCTGGCAGATCATTCTTAAGTAGAGATTCATGCGGTAACTATAAATTTTTTCATAAAAGTATACGAGATTATTTTCTAAAAAGTAAAGATAAGTTGCTTTATGAAGAGGGTTTAAACCTTCCAAAAGAAGTAATAGAAGTTGTTTGCTTAATTAATAGGGAACTTATAAACTATCTAAAATATAACCCAAAAGAATTGTATAGATTACAACCAAGGCAGTTTGAAGAACTTGTTGCCGAGATATTATCTAGCTATGGATGGGAAGTCAAACTAACACCATCTACGAAGGATGGGGGTTATGATTTGTTTGCTATTGTTAAAGATATATCTGGGGTTTCTACTTCTTGGATCGTGGAATGTAAGAAATATGCGCCAGAAAATAAAGTAGGGGTGGATATAGTTCGTGGCCTATGGGGGGTTAAGCAGGATTTAAGAGTAGCTAATGCAATGTTAGCCACCACGTCCTTTTTTACAAAAGGGGTTGATGAGTTTAAATCATCAAGATATGACATGGAGCTGAAAGATTATGAGGGACTCGTAGAATGGATAAATGAATATAAGCCAAACCCAAACGGGAGACTATACGTTAAAGATGATAAAATTGTACTTCCAAAAAGTTCAAACTAACGCTTCAATTCACCCGTCCGCTACAGTCGCTACCGCTCCTATTGCGTCTGGTGAATTGAAGCGTTTCTTCAAGAAAGACATAACAATCATGTCAACTATAACTATAACATCGACCACGCTTCCAGATAACGCGCTCGACTATATCCTCAATGCAATTGAAAAATTGAAAAAACGGTCCGAACAATCATTGAAACATTCAATACTTCATTTATTTACAAGAATTGAACTCTTACTAAACAAGCGAGTATCCCGTGAGCGCTGGTCGCTTATCTTTCGAAGGAAGGAAGTCGGTCGCAGGTACGGACTAAGTTGTTAATCAGGAATTAACTTCGAAAAATATTAAACAAGAGCAGATAATGCCACGCTCAAGCTTCCTTTATATTGTATATACCCGTATCCCTTGCAATCTAATGGTTACTTTGATTACGTATAATTTCGGTTCCTCCGCAGAATGTCTGGGTTGACCGACAACGCTCTGTATCTCAAAGTATTGCTTTATCAATATTATTACCATCCATCCCGAACAAATGTATTGGGATCGGTCGCTGGGTCAACCCTACGAACCGTTTATTTTGAACGGTGCGGTCGTAGCGTGGAGGCTCGACTCTATCAAGGCCAAGCCCTGCGGGCGTGGCGCTGTGCGCACAGCCTTGACAGAGCCGAGCCTCCACGCTCATCCTGAAAGTGGCAAGGGTGACGGGGCGGCAGGCACCCCACACCTTCACCTCCGGCGGGACTCAGGTTCTGGGGCTAATTATCAAAGATTTACCGGTTCCTCCGCAGAATCTGCGGGTTGACCGGTAACGTCCTGCGCCGCAACATACTGTTTCAGTGTGCTTTATATTGTCCAATCCGAGCCGGTGTATGGGGATCGGTCGTTGGCTCAACCCTATGCACCGTTTTTTAGTACGGTGCGGTCGGTAGCATGGAGCCCCGACTCTATCAAGGCCAAGCCCTGCGGGTATGCGCTGTGCGCACAGCCTTGACAGAGCCTAGCCTCCACGCTCCACCTGAAGGTGGCAAGGGTGACGGGGCGGCAGGCGCCCCCCCCACCTTCACCTCCGGCGGGGCTCAGGTTCTGGGGCTAAATATCAAAAATCAACCCACAGATTCTGCGGACGAAGCTGAAATACTTGAGCCTGTTGCAGAACTGGTTTTATAGCACGCAACGGCACAATACATAGATTAAAATCCGTTTCTTAAATCTACATGCAGTGTCACTGTCGCCTTTGCGTGAGGTTCTGCAACAGGCTCACTTGTTAATAACTTGTATTTTTACACCTATAATCAATCTTTTTTTTAATTTTTGATCGATTAAAATTGAAATTTCTTTTTTATCGACGTGCTGTATCGAATATCACTGTTTATCATTAAACATTAAATATACAATTCTCATTGGAGAATAAAATCCAATTCCATTGGAGTAATGTAATGAACCACCTAGAATCATATTTTCAAAATGAATACGTTAAAGACTCGAGCGAATTAAATGAAGTTGATAATGTTTTAAAAAAAGTTATACCGACATTTTATATCGCTTTCGATAATAAAAAAAATGCATGGCCTTATAAAATTGACGATAAACAAGAAAATATTACATGTGAAAATTATTCAGTTAGTACAAATTCCATGATACTCGTAATGATGGATTTGTGTGATAATAATATTGACAGAAAAAATATATTTCCAGATATACAATCAGAAAAAATCTCTAATTGCATTACTTATAATGAAGAAAAATGGGAAAAAGTAAAGAATTGTGCGATTGCTGAAATAACAACAAAATTAATAAAAAAAGACAATGATATCTTGCTGACTGATTCAAGTACATATGGGGCAAACGATCCGCTTTCATTATTATGGTGCTTGGAATTAATCGAGAAACACGATGTAAACGATTTGTATCTAAATGATAAAACAAATGATAAAATAAAAAAAATAGTAACTGATAAATATAAAAATATTACTGGGGAAAATATTCTTACTTTTTACAACTTTGATTATATCATATCGAAAGGAAGCATTAATCTTAACGGAGAGATAATAAATTGGCCAGAAAGCTATAATAAAAAACATAACAATAAAAATCCAGAAAGAAACAAACATTCCTTCATTTCTTTACGTTTGTTACAACTTGTTAAAAAAATTGGGATACCAGAAGATCAGATCGATGAAACATTCAACTTCTTTGAACAACGTCTTCATCTTCATCTTTCATATAGCGAAATACCAGATAGTCGTTTTGACCCGGCCGAGCTTGTGTTTAGCCTTGAAGGAGCGTTACGTACAAAAGGAGTAGATTCTGTTAGCCATGAAACAATCGAACGAGCATTCTTAATTTTAGAACAATGTCAGGATTTTACCCCATATTGGCGCCCAGTGAATCCCATTTATGCGACAGCTCAGGGGCAGATTCTGCTTCCCTTGAGCGTTGAGGTCGGCAACTCTCTCCTTCGGGTTTGCTCTTTGCTAGACAAGGGGTTTGCGAGCAAAGATTGCCCCTTTTCAAAGCATGCGGACATGTTCAAGCGGTATTTCCGATGGCTTAAGGCGCAGATGCGGCAAATAAAAGTTATGGGAGAAACTTGTTGCGGTTGGGCGTCTGAGCATGTTGGTGGTGATAATGAAATTCATCTTTTTCAAACAAGTGAAATTATGTGTTTTTTGGTAAATTATCGTCACATGCTGCAAGATAGGATCGCACGAAGAAGCTTGATGGCTTCTGGGTTAAAAGTCGACTTCCCTAAAAGAAATATTGAACATGCTGACCTCTGTAGATCTACTTATTGGGATAGGTTTGTTGAACCCGATTTCGAACCCCTGCTTGAGGATGATGTACCTTCAGAGTTAAAAATTTATACTCAGATTGGTAACAAGTTTATCAATCCGAGAAATGAAGAAATTCGTGAAGGGGCGCCGAGTTACTCAATCCTTTTGTACGGCCCTCCTGGAACTGGAAAAAGCACTGTTGGTGAAAACATTGCCAAAACACTAGGCTGGAGGTTTATTACTGTTACACCTAGCGATTTTCTTGCTGGAGGAGCGGGCGAGGTAGAAGCTCGGGCGAAGTTTATTTTTAAATGTCTTGAAGAGCAAAAAGATGCGGTTATTCTCTTTGATGAAATTGACCATTTCCTCATCGATCGTGAATCGAATGAATATAAACTCCAAACCGGTATCTTTCAGTTCATGACTCCAGGCATGCTCCCAAAGATTAATGATTTGCGAAAGAGAGAAAGAAGTATTTTTATAATTGCAACGAATTATGAGGAACGAATTGATCCGGCTATAAAGCGAAGTGGAAGAATTGATATTAAACTACCCCTTATGCCACCAGCATTAAAGCAAAGATGTAAAACTATAAATAAAAATAATTTGTTTCTTACTCCAGAACACACTGCAGGGTGCACATACAATGATATTACAAAAGACAATGGTACTGTATCGATAAAAGAAAAACATTACGATGACAGATTAGGAATTGAAACAATAACAGCTCAAAACAATAATGCTGCAGTTAAAACAATAACAAAAAAATATGAAAAAATTCCTATAATTGAATATCTTCTATTATCATTGATAAAAAATCAAAATGATCGCAATAAACTTTCTTTGTCTGCTCCTATTGAAATAGGTGATTTTCCTCTTATATGGGGTCATTTCAAACCAGAAATAGGAGAAAACAATCAAAATATTATGGAATTATTTAAAATATATGGTGATGGCGTTGGAAAACAAGAAAAGTAATAATATGGCAACTGTCATCAATGCACTCTGTTGCGTCATCGGATCAGGAAAAAGTATTTACTTAAGCACTCCGATGACTAATGGGCCTCGCCTCGTCCAATGGATGTTAAAAGCAGGAATAGTTGCCCCTGTGCCAAAAGAATTTTTAAATTTATTCCGCGAGGAAGTTTTTATCCCGAATTGCATGGATGGAAATATTATAGCTGAAAAAATTCGATCCACTAGTGGTGAGATAGTGATTGACCCTACCCGCTTTGACGCTGAAGGTTGGACTCAGGAAGAATATTTGACCCTATGGTGCAAGGTTATTGAACTGCATTGCAAGGAGGTTTGTTTCAATACAGGTTGGGAATACAGCAATGGCTGCGTCCGTGAATATGTAACTGCGATACAATCGGGAATACCTGTAAATGACTGTTCCAGAAAGCCTATTGATGCGAAAAAGGCTATAAAGATGGTTGCCCGTGCAATTTTTGACCTTGAAAAGGTAAGGTTGTCGACAGATAAATTACGTGAACACGTCCAACAAATTCAGACTTATTCCGAGTAATATTTATGTATAAAGATGAGATTCTTAATAAGCTAGCAGACGATGCCAATGTTGCTCAATTTGTCAGCTTTGCCCCAAATGGAAGCCAGAGGTTTTCACGGGTATTCGGCTTTGATGCAAATTGTAAATTTGACTCACTTTCAGTTGCCGTTTCGGCATTGCTGCAATCATCTCCTGAAAAATCAATTAATGTTCGCAGTTTCAAGCCTGATCAGCCTCAAGGTAATGAATTTCATTACGGATTAACCGAACCCCAAGTTGCAATTGACCATATTATTCGCCTTACAGTCGCAGGCTTCCATGTCATCATAAATGAGACCGTAGATGTTGACGATGGAGGAGTTTCCGGTGTTCTTCAAGGGGGATGCCTTGAATTCGCTCCAGGCGTAATCCCACGTTTTGTTGACAAAGATAGCGATACCCCTGTTTCTACTCTTCCTAAGGATTTGGCTGTTGAACTTCTAAAAACTGTTTATGGGTTTTATCCAAAGCTTGAATACCCATCAGGGTACCGCGTCGAGTTTAGTATTCATCCTAAGGTACGTGGCTGGCAGCACCAGCATACTATCATCTGGGAAGTGGAAAAAGTCTCGGAAGTTTCAATTCAACCATATTTAAGTTGGCCAAATCTGTTCAGTATGTTCCTTGGCGATAAAATCTATGGCCTATTGTTAGCGCATTTGTATGGAGCGCTTGTTCCTCGCACTACTTGTTTTTCAAGAAATAACCAAATAGGGCTTTTTACATTCGGTCATCCAACTGGATCAGGTGAAGTCTGGACTCGAACTTGTCCAAAGGTGCAAGAGCCAGGGCGATTTTCTACTGTTCACAACTGGGTTGATCCTTTTTCATTAATGAATAGGGACGATCCCAGTAGAGAGTCAATCGTCTCCTGTATTGTTCAGGAAGGTGTTGAGTCGAAATATTCCGGAGCATTAATCACAGACTCAGAAGGAATGCCAATCATTGAAGGTGTGAAAGGCTTTGGCGACAAATTCATGCAAGGGACAGTTGCAGGTCAAAATATTCCCACCGATGTTATCTCTGCTTTGAATGAGCAATATGAATTCCTCTCCAAGCAGATGGGGCCAGTACGCTTTGAATGGGCCTTTGATGGAACACAGGTGTGGGTTTTACAGCTACATACAGGTCGTTCCGTTAGCTCATCACGTGTGATCGTCCCTGGAGAGCCTTTAGAGTGGCTCCAATTTATAGTTGGCTCACCTCTTAACTTGCTTCGCAATCTTGTCCAGAATGCTAAAAAGAATAATTCAGGCCTCAAGGTTGTCGGCAATGTGGGGATGTCCAGTCATGTCGCCGACATCCTGAGGAAGGCTCAAGTGCCTTCTGTTATAGTTGCTAGAGAATAATTCAGAGGAAGTTGTTATTCCTGAAATTTGAGTTAGTTATCAGCTGAACTTAGTGGGTATTTTTCTTGTAATACAGGGAGGATTCAACCAGAAGTGCAACTTTTGTGAGAAGATTTGGCTCCTCCGCAGAATTTGTGGGCGGGCAGGTGATTGCCCTGACGACAACACCTTGATATATGGCTATTTCATCCGCTCCATCCGAGGGGAGGCGCTGGGATCGGCCATCGGTTCGTCTTTCGAACTTGTTTAAAAGAACAGCACAGCTGCTGTAGCATGGAGCCCCGACTCTATCAAGGCCGAGCCCTGCGGGTGTGCGCTGTGCGCACAGCCTTGATAGAGCCGAGCCTCCACGCTCATCCTGAAAGTGGCGGCTCTTCGACGAATCAAGTGGATTTGAGTACATTCTGTATCGGTGCGGCCAGCAGGTAGATGATGCTGATGAAGGTGTCGTCGTTTCTATATCCTCTGGCCCTGCATTTGGCCGCCTGGAAGATG
>JAQUEZ010000427.1 GCA_028684915.1 Desulfobulbus sp. | reverse complement strand
CTTGCAAATTTCAGGAGAAATTCTTTCTTGTGGCAACGGTGGGTAATGTGCCACACCTGTCCGGGAATATAATGTCGGTTCGCTCGCGCCATTCTTAGAAGGCCTTTTTTTATGGTAGAAACATGGCTCTAAGGCCATTAACAGGGCCATTTTTGCCATTTAATTATGAAACTTCAAAGAGTTAGCTTGGTCCGACCCCAGGAGCGACCCAGGAGCGTACCCTTGCGGTTGTGGCCACGATGAATCACGTGATGAGGATAATTGGGGATTACAAGTCGACCAATGCGGGGCATGAAAACGATGTAGCACAATATATTTTAATTAGCAATAAATAAATCAGCAATAAATAAATCTGTCCCGGATTTCCACAAGGCAGACTGGCCGGTTTTAGGGCCGGTCCAGCCTTGCGTTGGCAATTCTCGTTTCTTCTTTTTGAAATTTGGAGACGCGACCGTTTAGCCTTTCCCAAGGAATCTATCCTCGGTTTAATGAAATAGCCGCCATGATATTGGGTCACACATGACAAAATTACTTGATTCCCAATTCAGCAGTCCGAACGACTCAACTTTGAAGTTGTGGTTCCAACTTCTTCGTATAGTCAACATCCCTAACTGCGTCCCTACTCTTATATTTTTAAGAAGGACTGGAATTTCTGCATGAATCTTTGATTCTTGAATTGATTTGAGTACCCACAAACTGTTAGATCCGCTCAGCATTTCCCCCACTAGGTCAGCATCGTCAGCCCCCTGACGGACTCTCACGGATTGCAGTAAACAGACCTAGCAATATGCCAATATACGAGCCACTGGCCTTCCCGTCTAGAGGCGTAGCTGGCCATTCGGATGCTGGCGTACCTTCCGTTTTCAGCAAGCACTTTCCGTTATACGAATCGATATAAGGTATGGTTTCACGTGCCTCTAGATAGTCAGCCAATGCTCGCTGTTTTGTTTCAAAAGGAATAGAGGCCACTTTCCGAGAGACCTCCTCCGTGCTGGTTTCAGTCCCTAGCTCGCCAGAGATATCTCCTACCCCCAGAAAAGCCATTAGTTTTCCGAACCCAGCTTTAAATTTAGCATTCCACTTGTTTCCAGTTTTCTTTTCGGTAGCAACGTCATTCACGACTTCGCCCCAAATCCGGCCTAACAAATCGTCTAGCTTTTGTTCATTTCCATAGAAGGTTAATGGATTGCTGCGATCCCAAAGTATGCCCTGCGTTTTCACAGACATTATAAGCCGCTCCTTTAAATCCTCAAAATCGACATGCTGACGTATGCATTTACTGGCATTATTCTTCTCGCGCCAACGAGCATGGCTTTGACCGGCCGGCTTTTAGGGCAGGTCGTAAGCCTTGTTAGCTGTCGGTCACTTTCAATTCTGCCTGATACTTTTTAATGCTTTCCAAGAGCTCTTTTCTGCCCGTTTTAGGCACGTTACTTTCATCGATTACAAAGTCAAATTTACACGACGTAACGCCTGGCGAATGAGTCCATGGGTTACTGAAATCAGAGTCTTCAATCGGACGTGTAAATTTACATTGTCCAGCTTCAGCACCATTTAAGCACTTCAGCGCGCTCGTCACATTGTTGATGGACATGGAAACAAGTTGAAGCAAGAGAGCGACTTTTTCATATTTCCAGTTCAAGGACACCCTTCGGGAGGATAATGAGCGGTTTCCTTTAATGCCTCCCACCTCTTTCAGTACGAAAAAGGAAGTGCCATGGTCGCTTTTGCCGATAAGTTGCATCTCAGACGCAGGTGGTTCAACACCGTATTCCTTTTCTTCGCCAATAGCCAATGCGAAACCGCCTGATCTTATTCTAAAACCATGCTTGATGCTGTTGTATTCATGTATGTGATCTTGGTCCTCAAATTCACATGACAGCCTCTGCCAAAACCTCGAAAATTGCTCTATTGTTGTTTTTTGCTTGTCCGTTCCAGGCAAATACCATCGGAAAACAACTTCTGAAATCGCTTCCCATGATAGGTGCGTAAAACGATACCTGACAAAGAGGGAGTCATCTTTATTGTTAATTCTCTTTACGATGCTTCTTAAATCGGAATTACTGCATTTCGGCATCCAGGCATATACTGCTGTTGGTGCTTGAAGTAGTGCACCAATCAGAGAAAATAGTGTCTCGGTAGCATGATGAAGTGATGCCCGAAGAGCGATGGATGCCCTTTTTTCATCGTCACTTTTTTGGTAGGTCTCGTTAAGATACTGGAAATAATCAACGTCAATCGCTTGAAGGTATTCTTTATTTCTTTCGGCAATGTCTATATCCCAAATTGAGTATGGTTCGTCATTGACGACGATAATTACGTTATCCATATTCATCCTTCATTCCAGGTAACGTCTCAAGGCACCAGCGGCGGAGCGTCAGCGGAGACCGCTGTTGCCGTTGGTTGGCCTTTCGGATTCTCAGGATATATGTCCAGCGACAGCCGCAATCCGATCTTTCCCACGCGCTGCAACAACTCAGGCTCTAGCTCAAACCCATAGTTTTTGTCGCCATATAAACCGACAAAGAACTCTGCTCGCCCACCGCCGGCCAAAATTGTTTTTATAAATTTCGAATGAGGAACTAGCTCATCAAGGGCTGTTGAGAGGAAAGCTTCAAACTGGATTTTTCTTGATGATATTGATTTTCTCGGATGGAGAGACGCAGTCCAATAGGACTCTTTCCAGATACCGTCAAGCTTATTACCTTTCGGTGTAGTCCGAGGTTCCCCGGCCCTCCAGAGTCTTGAAGGCTTCTTTCCGAGCTTAGTTGTTATTACCTCTGGGTCTATCGTCGGGTGCCAGAATCGGAGAGACACGCAATATCGATATGGATACATTTTCTTCCTTTATCAGACATATTGAGAAAGCAGAATCCCTAACCCAAGACTTCCAGACAATCTAATCAACTCAGCAGGGAATAGGTCATTCTGATTTGCGACATCCCTCTTATCAATTACGAACTGTAAGTAAGCGTCTTCTACGCCAGGCAATTCCATCAGTCTTTTTAATTCCTTAAAAATGTCTGTTAAGAAGGTAATCGCCTTTTCTGTCAGTTCATTCAGTCCTTCTGACTCCACTTCACAAATCTCCAACATAAACCCTGAATTTTCTCGAACACCCCGACTTCGCGGCTCTCCCTTGTGCCATTTGGTATATTTGGCGGAGTCAGAAGTTAGTTTGCTTTCCGACACGAAATCATCGACCGCAAACTGTTCGCCAGATACTTTCAGGTAACAAACATGCACTATTGTTTTCCTTTTTCTTTCTCATCTTGATTCAGGCTAACGGGGCTGAGGGTCTGCTGTGGAGCGTAGCGGAAACAGCAGCACCCGAGTGTTATGCCTTTTTGCGCCAGAACAGTCGCTTAAGTGTCCATGCGCAGAACAGCAGAATTGCCCACACTCCCACTGCGCTAAAACCTCCTACATACAAGCGGCCATCTAATGTCGCGCCAACCCAAAAGAGGAAAAATGATCCTGCAATAAAGACTGCAACCCATGAGTTTACGTTCAATGGATCTTTTTCTTTTTTGCCAACATCAAAAGGCTCTTGTGGCGGCTGACCAGAGGACAGTCTATAACCAATGCCGGGGAAGAATGGGACTCCCCAAGCTAGCAAACAAATCCCTGTCATCAACCCTATTGCCTTGATGTAGTACTCAATTATCTCTCGTTTCTCCATTGCAGTGATAGTTGCACTTGCATGAAAGTAATCATTATATGTTTGTAACGTCACCACTCCGACCACCAGAAGCCAGACAATACCAGCGAAAACCTGCAATTTCGATTTGAATATCATTCTTTCTTCTCTCTTGGCATAACGGGGTGCCCGGTTCACCCGCTTCGCCCGGTCGGTTTTCCGGGCGGGGCGGCGTGCAACCGGTTGGTTGGCATCATTTTTACTTCCACTCCGCCAAGTTACACGGCGGCGACTCGCACTTATCGCCAGACAAATGTTCCATTCGTTTGGACATAGGCATACACAAGTGCACCGACAACCGCCAAGCACAATAAGCCCAATAAAATCCAGTCCTTTTTCGAAATTCGATCTTTTATTTTTGGATACAAAAAAAATCCTGCAAATATCCATGTGATTAGAATCAGTGTGCCAAAAAATATTTGTGGAAGATATTTAATCATCTTTTCTCTGTGACAACGCTTTGAGGGTGTGCGGTTTCACTCTTCCCAGACAGAGTCGTCCTCTGCAAACTGTGAAAGAAGTTTTGAACGTCTTTTGAGAAGGTCTCCAAGCACTGGCCAATC
>JAQUEZ010000426.1 GCA_028684915.1 Desulfobulbus sp. | reverse complement strand
GCTGGTATGGAAGTCGTCCAGCATTAAAAACGGGTCGAACTGCGGCACTTGGGAATACCCGAAGGCGCGTTTGAGATGCACACCGGCGCCTTCGATGGTGGGCCGGCTTTTGAAAACCTTGGCGATACGGCGAATGGTCATAGGTATTCTCCATGGTCGAAATGGGTTAGGGGAAGACAACCGCGGGCGTGATCCGAAGAAACTCTTATTTTTTTCGTGCCACCGCGAGCAGCTCCACACTTACTGTATCATGCACCTAATGCATGCCAAGACGCTCGAAATATTTGCACGATCCGTAAAGGACACCCCAGAGGGTACAATCAATATCAAACGCCGCGTGGATCTTGATGCTGCCGGCCGGCTGTGGGGCCGCAATAGCCGGAAAACGCACAGGTCGGCTGACGCCTTTGATGGTGAGCTCGCCCGTCGCAATGCCGCTAGGCGCCTCCTGAAAGAGAGTTGCATCCGATTCCCATCCGGTCAGAATCAGTGATGCGGTGGGATAACGATCCACGGCAAAAAAATCGTCCGATTTCAGGTGGCTGATCAGCATGTTTCGGTAACCTGCATCCTGAAGGTCGAGATTCACCAAAGAATGCATATCAACGACAATACGCCCTGAAGACGGTACACCAGCGGCAATAACCAGCTCCCCTTCGAGGATGGCAAGTTGGCCGATGTGTCGGTTGTTGAGGTTACGGCCGATCCACTCTAGGCGGCTGTTTTCGATGTCGATCCGATAGCCGCCATCCTCCGATGCTCTGTCGGGCAGCACTGCATCGCCCCCTCTTTCCACGGGAAAACCACCATTATTCCAGGCCGATAAACCACCATCGAGGATGAATACCCGAGAGTACCCCGCCTGGAGCAATCTGTCACGGGCAACCTCGGCTGCCTTGGCGGCCCCGGTGGCGTCGTAGACAATCAACTCGGTGTTTCTATCAGGAACAGTTTCGATGATCCGTTCGAGAAAAATCACCTCATAGACGCAGGCGTTTTGTGCGCCCGCTACATGGCAGGCGGCATAGTCCTCGGGGGTCATAACATCGATAACCACGGCGCCTGCATCCATAAACTGTTTTGCTTTGCTGCTTGATATTATGGCATTCATTGTGGTTCATTCCTGTAATTCATTTGGCACGGTGGGGGTCAAAATGCAAAACACGTGCATCCGATTCCCCAATCACCTTGCTCGCCACGCACTGTATGAGGGTGTTGATGGAGGGGATTGCTGCACGAGAAAGCATGCGCCCTTTGGCAAGGAGAACGGCTAACGGAAAAGAGCGTGGTCAGCAGCTGAAGTGAACGGTTCCGAACCGTTCACTTCAGTCTATATCGCACTCACCTGAATGGTTCAGTGTCGTTACACCGCAGTCCGACTGGCGGGCGCCCCGTGCACCATGGTGTAAGCATACTCCACGCCTTGACCGTAGGCGCCGCAATGTTCTTTTACAATTTCGATGACCTCATCGTAGGTCTCCTTGTGCGCCCAGTCGCGTTGGAACTCAAGCAATACCTGCAAGGATGTCACCGGAACGGCTCCAGCCTGCTCGATGCGGCGCATTGCAGCGTCATGAGCCACTTTGCTGGTACCGCCAGACGCATCCTCCACCGCGTATACCTCGTAGCCGGCCTTGATTGCTTCCAACGCCGGGAATGCCAGACATACTTCCGTCCAGAGAGCAGCCATAATCAGTTTTTTCTTTCCGGTGGCCTGCACTGCAGCAACGAACTTATTGTCCTCCCACGAGTTCATGGAACTACGTTCAATCGGCTCTTGATCCGGGAAAATATCCAGCAACTGCGGCCACATGTTCCCCGAAAAGCTCTTCGTTTCGACGGTGGTCAAGATGGTCGGCACTTTGAATATTTTAGCGGCTTTGGCCAGTAGCAGGACGTTGTTGAATAAGATCTGACGGTCAATATTGGCAACGCCGAAGGTCATTTGCGGCTGATGATCGATAAAGATGACGGCACTATTTTGCGGATTCAAAAGTTCAGTCTTCATGGAGTTCCTCTTCCGTAAGGGTTAAAAATAAGAGGGCTAACTGTTTTAAAAATAAGTCGTGTTATTCTTGCTGCGGCATACTTTTTCCGTTGTCTGGTATGCTTTTCTGCTATAGCTTGCCATGTATGGAAATGCGCCACTTGAAGTACTTCACAGCCGCCGCCGAGGAGCTCAATATCAGTAAAGCCTCGCGTCGCCTGCATATATCCCAGCCGGCGATAAGTCGTCTTGTCCGCGATCTGGAGGAGGAACTCGAAACGACCCTTTTTATCCGGGAGCGTTTCGGCCTCTCCCTAACAACCGCTGGAGAGAAACTCCTGGTCTATGCTCATCGCATTTTGGAAATGAGCGATGAAGCGGTCAGTGTGATTCGGAGTCTGTCGGACCCCAGCCCAATCATCACCATCGGCTTTATGGCTTCCACTGCAAGTTCATTTCTGGGAGCGGCGATACACTCTTTTTCCAAAAATAACCCTGGGGTGTGGATCAGATTTAAAGAATTGTCTCCGGGTGTTCAGATAGCCTTATTGAGAAAGCAGCAAATCGATATTGCTCTGATTGGCAATCCGTGCGGAACCGTGGATGAGGAGTTTGCAACCAAGGTTCTGTTCGAGATGGAGATGAAGGCGGTGATTCCCAGTTCCCATCCTCTGGCCGGACAAAAGTGTATCAGCTTAAAGGAACTGGCTCAGGATACGTTCATCGGCTTCAACGAGGAAAATTATCCCGGTCGAAATCATACCATTATAACGGCTTGCAATGTGGCTGGTTTCAATCCTGATATATGTGGTCAGGCCAACAGCTTGCTGGAGGTTTTGACGATGGTCGGAACCGGTAGGGGAGTCTGCTTGATGCCGGCAGATGTGGCAAGCCTACCCCACCTTGGCGCAGTCTTTGTTTCTGTGTCGGAAAAAATAGACCCCATCCGCTTCACGGCAGCATGGAGACGAGACGATAATCGGAAAGTTATCTCTGAATTGATTGCGACTCTGCGCAATTCGAAGAAAAGAAACGGAAAAAAGTCTGTTGTCGCAGTGGCGTCAACAGCGGTGAAGGCTGCCGAGGCCGGGCAAAGGTTGGCAAAAATGTAAAATTGACATTGTCGCGAGCTGGAATGCGTCGCGCGCCTGCCGCAAAGAGCGCCCTGCCCTATTTTTTGTTCCATTCGCCTGCTTTTCTCCGTAAAAATTGGTCGTTAATTTATCCGTCCTCGTTTATAAACCTGATGCAATCTCGCCTGCGGCCGGTTGTACTTTGTGCAGCCGCCGCCGGGCACGATTGAGCGGTCGGAACCTTGCGGTTTCCGCGCCATCGAACCCCTTACAGAATCATCTCCCGTATTGCCCATGGCTTCGAATGTGACGACCAGTAATCAGCGCCGGCCCAGGGTGGTCGCCTGTCCCGACTGCGACCTGCTGAACCGCTTTCCGGAGGATTACCGGTCCACGCTGCTTTGCGCGCGCTGCGGGGCGGTTTTGTATAGGCGGCGTCCGAACAGCATCGACCGTTCGCTGGCGCTGGCCCTCGCCGCGCTCCTCCTTTTTCTGCTTTCCAACAGTTTTCCCTTTCTTGCCATGAAAAGCGGCGGCTTTGTCCAGGAAACCACGCTGTTGACCGGCATTCGCGAATTGTGGAAACAAGGATTGCAAGGGCTGTCGTTGCTCGTTTTGCTCACCTGCGTGGTGGCGCCGTTAGCGCAAATGCTTGGCTTGCTCTATATTCTGGCCCCGCTGAAGTGGGGCCGCCGTCCGGCCGTCGGCGCCGCCCGCGTTTTCCGTCTGGTGCAGGAAATCGCCCCCTGGGGCATGATGGAGGTTTTCATGATGGGCATCCTGGTGGCCCTGGTCAAACTGGGGCACATGGCGACCATTGTTCCCGGCATATCAGTCTATTCTTTTGGGGCCTTGATCTTTGTCATGGCCGCCGCCTTTTCCTGCCTCGATCCCCACCTGCTGTGGGACCGCCTGGACCTGCGCCGATGAAGGAATGCGCCACCGCCCGTCAACTCGGCCTGGTCAACTGTCACGACTGCCGCCTGCTGGTCGAGACCCCGCAGCATGCCCATGCCCGTTGCCCACGTTGCGGCGCTCGTCTCCACCAGCGCAAACCCAACAGCCTGGCGCGCACCTGGGCGCTGGTGTGCGCGGCGATTATTTTCATTATCCCGGCCAACCTTCTGCCCATGACCATCACCACGACCCTGGGGGCCAAGCAGGCCGACACCATCCTCAGCGGCGTCGTCTATTTCATGCAGAGCGGGTCCTGGGAGATTGCGATGGTGATTTTTAT
>JAQUEZ010000425.1 GCA_028684915.1 Desulfobulbus sp. | reverse complement strand
TCGAATCGCGTTCCCACGACACCGCCAACCATGTTCGCCGGGTGGCCGCCTACTCGGTCCTGCTCGGTGAAAAATACGGCCTGTCCCGTGAAGACCTGCTCCTGTTGGAGGCAGCCTCACCGATGCATGATATCGGCAAGATCGGCATTCCCGACGCCATCCTCCACAAACCCGGTCGACTCACCCCCGAGGAGTACGAGATCATCAAAAACCATACGGTCATTGGTCAACATATCCTGCGGGTTTCCGACCGCAAGCTCTTTGCCAGTGCCCGCACCATCGCCTTGCAGCACCATGAGCGTTGGGATGGGACCGGTTATCCCTGTGGCCTGCAAGGCGAGGGGATTAACATCATGGCGCGAATCAGCGCCCTAGCCGACGTCTACGACGCGCTCTCCCTGGGCCGGGTTTACAAGCCGCCCTGGCCGCAGGAGAAGGTGCTGCAGTTCATCCAACAGCAGCGCGGCGCCATGTTCGATCCACGGATTGTCGATCTGTTTTTCGAGCACCTCGATGAGTTGGAGGCCATCAAACTCCGTCTCTCCGATCCGGTCGTCTCCGCCCAAGACAGCATCTCCCCGCAGGAGCCTGTTCATTGTCCAACACGGTCAGGCTGACCAGCCTGCCTTCGTTGTTCTCACCAAGCCGCAGGACACCCAAGGCGAACATGGTAGATGTGGTCATAACCATGACTTTCCTCTTGTAGGAGTGACAGCTGACATCATACTCTATATCCCTCCATCTCCTTCGCCGTCTTCAGGCTCGCTGTTGTTCGGCTGCTATGATTTTGGCGCCCATCAAGGGACGGTCGCACGCTTCGTATCGACGCCTCGGCCGTCCGTCCGTTGGTTTGCCGTTGTCAATCCATTAGTTGATGCGCGCGCCCTCACATTGCTGAGCCCATTCGCCAGCATCTTGTCCCCGGCAAACTAACCGCGGCCATCGCCATTTTCGTTTGGCTTGCCGTTGAGTGTTTCCGTCTCCTTCCCTCCCTTGCCAGCTTTTTGCACAATCCCTTTATCAAGCGCTCCAGGCAGCCAGATTTTCACGCACCGGTGTGTTCGTGTTCCATTTTCCGGCGTCAGACACTCCCTGGAAAGAAAAGAATTCTCGGCAATATTGCCGTTGCGCCGGGTTCATGGTATAGGTCGCCCACTTTCGCATCAACCGCTTCCGCGCCCATTGTGTGAAGCGCCATTTCGCACATCACCTGCAACAAGGAGAACGCCCGCCATGGAACGAACATTTGCCATCATCAAACCCAACGCCTTCACCGCCGGCAACGCCGGAAAGATCCTTGCCCGCATCTACGCCGAGGGGTTCACCGTCGTCGGCATGAAAAAACTCTATCTGAGCAAGCGCGAGGCCGAGGGGTTCTACTATGTGCACAAAGAACGGCCGTTTTTTGGTGAGCTGACCGATTTCATGTCCAGCGGCCCCTGCGTGGTCATGGTCCTGGAAGCCGAAGGCGCAATCAAGAAATGGCGGGATTTGATGGGCGCGACCAATCCGGCCAACGCCGCCGAAGGCACCCTGCGCCGCGAATTTGGCGACTCCCTGGAGGCCAACGCCACCCATGGTTCGGACGCCCCGGAAACCGCCGCTTTTGAGATCGGCTATTTCTTCTCCGGCCTAGAATTGCTGATGTAAGACGCCGGCCTGCGGGCCAGACAGATTGAAAAAAAGGCGGTTTCCCCGAAGGAAACCGCCTTTTTTGTTGATTGCGCGGTTGTTGCGCCCACCGGTCACGCCATAACCCACCTGCGATCCCTGTTGTTTCGACCCCAGTTACCCGCGTCGAAACAACAGGGATCGAAATCGACGGCCCGAGCCTCGTTCAACCAAGCCGACGCTAGGTTTCTGGCAGGCCCATGTCAAGGCGCTGGCCGAAAGCGGGTTTTCCCGCGGGGAAGAGCATTAGTAGAATCTTTATCAAGAGGAACGTGCAAAAACTTGGGGCTGCCAGTGCAAGATAGACGCTATTCGGGTGTGGTGTCGGGAGCAGCTTTCATGCACAGGATATAGCTTGTGCTTCTTCCTCCATCGGCAGTTTTTTGGAGTACTCTTTTTGTAATAAGATCTGCCAGGTCTCGGCTGGCGGTGATTTTGCTGCATTTAGTCATGCCCGCATATTTTCTGGTGGTCATATTGCCTATAAATTGACCACCAGCATCAAGGAGCCGGTTGATCACCTTTCTCTGTCTCTCATTGAATGGTGTTTCTTTGTGTATTTCCCAGAAGCTGGTTTTTTGCACCACCGTATCAACCACCCACTGTGCTTCCTGCATTGCCGTAATACCCGCCTGGAGAAACCATTTGAGCCAGACGGTGATGTCCATTCCACCCTTGCCGGCCTGTTCCAGTGCTGCGTAATACCCCTTTCTGTCATGGCTAAACTGTTTGGAAAAAGAGATGAGCTGCATCAGCCTGGGGTAATGGACGGCCATGATAGAATCGATGATAGCCCTTCCAATCCGACCATTGCCATCATCAAAGGGGTGAATCATGATGAACCACAGATGGGCAATTCCGGCCTTGAGCAATGGTGGATGTTCTTTGTTGGTGTTCACCCATCGAAGAAACTGTTCCATTTCCATCTCCAACCTGCTCTGCGGCGGGGCGATGTAATGAACAGTCTCTTTGCCCAGTGGCCCGGAAACGATCTGCATTTCTTCAAGGCCTCTGTATTGAGCGACACGAATTTTTTTGAGTCCTGAAAAGCCAGTGGGGAAGAGTGCTGCATGCCAACCCAGCATTCTTAACGCAGTAAGAGGCTCTTGTATCTGACTTCTGGCGTCAAATAACATGGCAATGAGCCCATCTGTCCGGATGTCCTGGTCATCCTGTTCTTGAGACAATCCCAGTCTTTTGCGGATTGAAAATCGTACCGAACTACGCCGGAGTGTTTCTCCTTCGATTGCCGATGTTTCCATGGCATCATCAGATAAAACGCGCTCCAGCGCCGCGGTGTTTTCCTGGTCGCTGATCGATCGGCTAATTGCTTCCAGCGTGCCAATCATCTGCGAGGCTTCCCCGAGATCATTCAGAAGTTGGTCAGCATGAAATGAAAAATGTGGCCAGTTAGGATGTTGCCAGATCCATTGATGTGTTTGCATGGTTTAATCGTATCATTTATGACGCGATTGGGGAAGGGAAACATATCAAAGAGCTATCAGCGCTTTTCTGGATTGTACGACTGAGAGCATCGGTTGACTGCCGCAAAATGTGCAGCATGCGCGAGGGAGCCTCCTGTGAAACAGATAGTCACATTTCGAAAGGAAAAAAATTTCCGTTTTTCCAGATACTTCCGGTGACCACGTTGCACCATGCCAAACATGGCCGATTGCAAGATGAAACCGGTCTGACGGAGTGCACCCTGTTTCCCAAGGTGTATGAGCAATACTGCCATCTGCTGGCAACCCACGGGCCGCTGTTGCTTAAAGGCTACCTGGACGAAGATTTTGGAGCCCGCACGTTCACGGTTGAACACGTTTGCCGATTGCATTGACCGATGCGTGCATGCATCTTTCCCCCTCAGTGGTGGTGGCTACCGGAGCAGACGCCCAAACCATCGGGGCTGCGAATCAGATCCAACTCTCTCCGCTCCATGGCCTCCAAAGCCTCGCGGGCAGACATGCTGGTTGCCGCATAGCGAGTCACTCCGTCATCGGCGAGGATATCAAACGCGTTCTCGGTCAATGCATTGGTAATAAGGGCCTCACAACGATGGGCAAGCACTGTGCGGGCCAGGACGCAATCAGAGCCAGAAACAATGGCGTGCGCAATGGGCATGCAGGCCATGGTCACAACATTGACGATGAGCAAATAGGGCGTCTGCGCGAAGTCGGCGCAGACGAGGCTGTCCAGTGTAGGATCAATGGTGGTTACGGCGATATTCATACAAGGCTCCTTAAAGTCTGAAATGGTTCAAGGCAAACGATTAAAACGCAAATTGTCGATGAATGCGGCGGTCAAAACATGTTCACGTCCCGCTGGGGCGTTCAGCACAGTTTTTCTTATCGGCCAAGTTTATCAATCGCGCCAATCGCCGCTAATTTATGGTCGTCAAGGAAGTGGGTATACTTCATCGTTTGGCTGATATTACGATGGCCCATAATCTCAGCGACGGTACGAATGTCGACTCCATTCATAATAAGATAGCTGGCGGCAGAATGGCGCAACCCGTAAAGGGTGAAATGAGAGATCCCGGCATAGCGACACGCGTTGTCAAATGACCGCCGAAAGAAGCGATGGGGCTGATCGCTGCCATCTTTACCAGCCGGCAGGAACACGTAGCCATTTTCCCCG
>JAQUEZ010000424.1 GCA_028684915.1 Desulfobulbus sp. | reverse complement strand
AATCAAGCCCACCAGTTCTGGCGATACTCCATTCCGAACCAAAGTCGATGTCTTCATACTCACTCCTCCTCTTTTGCAGTATGAAAACATCATAAACGGTAATTTAGTATTTTCCAATACCCTAAATAGCTTTAACCATGATTGGAATGAGCAATTCAATCCCGCTGACTGACCCTACACCTAAGAGACGCGCTAATGTCGTTCACCCCTGAAATAGAACTACAAATCAAGACGGAGTTGCAGGAGGCTGAGAAAGGGCAGAAGTCACGGCTCGTCTGCCAGTGGGCAGCGGCTCTGAAGTGCTCTCCTAAAAAAATATGGGCACTTCAGGAGACGAAAATGGTGCGGCGCAAGAGTCCCAACACCTCTTTGACGGATGTCACCAAGATTGTCTACCAGGTAAAATTCAAGGTGCCTGACAGCGCTGATCCGCTGTCAACAGACCAAGCCTATGCAATAGCCTGCAAGAACAACCTTTTGCCAGAGGATGCACCAAAGTTTCATCCCGGTACTATCAACCGGTGCGCCAGGGAGGGCCGTCTCAACAAAACCGCCCGCCGGATACAGCGCTTCCAGGCCGAACGTCCAAACCAATTACACCATGTCGATATGTCCACCTCACAATTCCTCCATGTGGTCAAAGCTTTGCCGAATGACGACTATCAGCTGAAACTGCATGAAGGATCGTCCCAGAATTACAAAAACAAACCGCTTCTCATCAAGCTGAAGCTCTGTATCTACGGCGTTGTCGATGATTACTCCGGCTGTTTGGCGGCACGGTACGTGGCAGCTCCAGGTGAATCAGCAGCTAACAACCTGAATTTCCTGTCCTGGGCCTGGGCGAAAACGGGCGATAAAACGCTCCACGGCCTGCCGGAAAGCATCAAGGGTGACAAAGGGCCGATGATGCGGGGCAAGATGGCAGAAGACCTGTTCGCCCGGCTTGGCGTAACCATAGACCCCAGCGAGCCCGGAGCCAAGGATGCCCACGGCAAAATAGAACGGCCGTGGCGCACCATTTGGCAGAGATTCGAAAAACAATTTTTGGCGGTTGATGATCGCAAGAAGTTTGAAATCACCATTAGTGAACTTAATAGGCAATTTTTGATCTTTCTGGACACAGAATACAACCGCCGTGACCACCGCTATGAAAAAGGGGTGACTCGTGAACAGATGTGGAAAAGGATAACCTTGGCCAAAAACGGCGGTGTTCGCCCATTGCCGGAAGGTGCCTTTTCCACGACTTGCGCGCAGATAGAAAGAAAGGTCGGTCGTGACGGCACCTTCCGCCTTGATAATGAGCTCTTTGAAGTCAAGGGCCTACATGATGCTCGGGTTCGGGTTATCAAAGGTGTCTTCACCGATGACATCATCGTGCAGGATGTGGAGACCGGGGAGAAGTATGAGGTGATCCCATTCAAGCCCAACCCTGTCGGCACATTTACAGCCCACCCACACACCGAACATCAGAAAAATGTCAAAGCCGCGAAAGATCTTCAGATCACCCCAACCCTGTTTCAAGAGAAGAAGAGGGATGAGAAAATCATCAATCTACCCATCAGGACACAGGATGAACAACCGTTCGATCCGGTGTTCAACATTCGAATAGATACCTTCAGTTCAACCGAAGAGGCGATGCGCTACTTCATGGAGAAATCAGGGGAATTCCCCCTAAAAGGAAGTGATGACTGGGCAGCGCTTGAACAAAAAATTACCCAAAATGGCCATTGCCGCCAATATGTTGATGAATTGATCCAAAAGGTCATTTTGGGGAGAGAAGACGAAAAAAGGAGGCTTGCACATGGGTAAGGTTTCTAAGCTAGAGCTATTGGCCGCATTCGATTTTTCAAACGATCCGTTCAAGCAGGTCGGCCTTAAAAGCCGGGATCATCTAAAAATAGAAAAAGTTGTCGGCCTCGCTGTCAAGAGTCACTCTATGGTGGCCGTGATCGGCGAGCGGGGAATTGGCAAAAGCAGTGCTGTCCGGTCAGCTCTGGGAAAGCTGAAGAATATAAAACTGGTCACGCCTATGGCAAACGATATCCAAAAACTACACATCGGCGATATCGAGCAGGCGTTGATCCTTGATCTAAGCAGCGAAAAGCCGAAACGGGGCCGGGAAATCCGCGCACGGCAGCTCCGGCGCATTCTTGGTGAAGCATCAACGAAAAATGATGTGGTCCTGGTCATTGAAGAGGCCCACCACCTGCACGGCATGACACTTCGTGCGATAAAAAGGACCAGAGAAATGATCTGGATGGGGAAAACAGAGCTGTTTTCCGTCATTTTGATTGGCCAATCCGATCCGATGAATAAACCAGGCGTTTCTGAGGTCAAACTCAGGGCTGATGCGGTGCAAATGAACGGTTTATCCTCCGATGAAGTGGATGATTTCGTCAGTAGGGCTATGAACTCAGCGGTGGCCAGCGATGCAGTGAAACGCATATCCGGCTTACCTGGTTGCCATAACTTTGAAGATCTCAAAGATATGCTGTTCCGCCTTATGGAGCACGCCTTGGTATCCGGAAGGCGACAGGTACTTCTTGAGGATGTCGAGGCGCTGTTTCCAGCCGAACACGAGCGACCATCCAGGCAAAAGGCCAGGAACCGGACGGCAGAGAACGCTGAACCCATCCAGCAGCAGTCTCAAACCGGCAAGGCGGAAAAATCCCCCCTACGCGATCTGTTAGACTTAGACGAAGGGATGCCGCAAGCCGCCGCAGGCTGAGGTAACTGGTTATGATCACCAATACCCAGATCAAAAGAATAAAGACCCTGCAGCGTGTATGCGGTCTAGATGACGACACTTACCGCGATATTCTAAGAAACCGTGCCGGTGTCAATAGCTGCAAGGATCTGCGCAGCGCCAGCCAGATTCAGGCCGTTATCGGCCACCTCAGCAACCTGGCCGATAAAGCTGAGAAGAAGGTCAGGAAAAGCGTTGTAGCCTGGCGGTGGGAGGATCTCCCGGAAGGAGCCCAACTCCTGACAAAGGCTACAAAGGTGGCGGCGCGAAAAGGACGGCCAAGCATGGGCCAATTTGAGTTCATTTTCGGGCTTTGGTGGGCGCTCCGGAGTGATTGGTCTCAAGGCGAAGACAAGCAGATGGAGTCAACATTGAATCACTTCCTTGAGAATGGCCGAGGCGGCCCGCTCGTGAAAGTTGCCTCGTGGCAATGGCTGGACACAGAAATGGCGCATCACCTGATTGATGTGCTTAAGGGCCGGGTTTTCAGTCGGAAGCGTGGTAGCAAAAAAGGGAACAATGAATCTCCCGGAACCGGGAAGTTGGAGGGAAGAGCATGAAAAACGTTCACAATGGAATCCAGGAAATGAACTTGAATCCTGAGCAGATAGAAAAGCAAGTTCAGGATATAGTCTTACGTTTGACAGGAATGGGGAAAAAGGATGTCATGCAAATACTATCTGCAAGCATGTACATTATCGCGGCAGGTGAACCGCCACCCAAAAATATTCTTGATATGAAAGGCCTACGGTCAAATCCTAATCTAATTCGCAAAAGTCGGGGTGGGGTCAGCCCGATAGATGCTGACCAAGAGGTGAAGGCTTATATTCTCGGAATAGACAGCTACATGACAATCAGCCAAATTCATGAAGCTCTTGTCAAAAAGTTCGGGAAAAAACGAGGGTTCTCAGAAAGCTCCATACATAGATTTTTGCAGCGTGTTAATCCTGAAAAGTAGATAATCAGACACCTCAAATTTTCTATCTTTACCCTTTGAAACGGTTTTGACTCAGTCAAGATCGTTTTTGATTTTCATCTATTCATTCCCATTCGTTCCCACTCGTTCCCCTGCGATCCCGTCATATTGGCACGGATTATCCCGTTTACACCCGTTTTATTATCCTGTTTCTCTACTATATATCCTGCATAATTCCCATGGATCACCTCGCCAACAAAATATGCTTCAGGATACCGGCTGCGTACTACAGGGAGAATATCGGCCCACGCTGATGGAGCAACAGCATAGGCCGCATCAAGACGCCAGGCGTCAACTCCCCGCTCAAGCCAGTAAAGTGTCACCGCCGATCATAAACTGACCCATTTGGCAGAACAGGCCTGACCCGGCCGAAGTTGCAGGTTTTCAAGAATTGGATAGAGTAATTCACCGATTACTAGGGACGTACTGAGGAGGAAGAGACATAGTCCATCTGCGGCGGGGACCCGCCGCAGATGGACTATGTCTTGGAGAGTAGGGATTTACTGGGGGGCGTTGAGGCGTCGAGATTCGTGAAGTCGCCAGGAGGGGCCCTGGATGGTGATGATGACCGAGTGGTGGATCATGCGGTC